>CAURKZ010000038.1:0-4008 GCA_963525605.1 uncultured Campylobacter sp. | reverse complement strand
AAGCCGAATTTGCAGTTAAATTTGTAAATTTGACATCCGAAAGGAATTCGCATGAAACATAAAGCGTTTCTCGCCTTGTGCGCATCTATGCTACTATGCTCTTTTGCATTTAGCGCAGGCGCCCCAAGCGCAAAGATAACGTCTTTAACTGATCTTAACGTCACCGACGAGCTGCGAGCCAAACACCCTTTAAAGCCTCATCACGAAAAACTAAGCTTCACCTGCCTTGATTGTCACGAAGGACAAGGAAACGACGCTAGTAAATTTAAATCCATAGGCGATAAAGGCTGTTTGTCCTGTCACGGTGACAAGAAAAAGATAGCTAAAAGACTAGAATATATGGATCTGCTAAAAGCAAATCCTCACAACTCGGTTCACGACGGCCCTACGCTATACTGCGACGAGTGCCACAACGAGCATAAAAAATCAACCAATATGTGCACGGAGTGCCACGAACACGAAGTTCCGCAATGGATGGGGGTAACGCCATGAAAATTTCAAAGAAAGTACTAGCGCTTATTATATTAGTAAGCGGTATTATAGGGTTTTTAGTCGTACTGCCCGTGCATTACGCCCTAGAAGAAACTAGCGGAGAGAAGTTTTGCGTAGTATGCCACGAGATGGATCCTATGGTTATAGCTTATAGTAACGACGTACATAGCGGCAAGGGTAAAAGCGGAGTAAGGGCTAAATGCGTGGACTGCCACATACCTCACGATAACCTAGCCAAATACGTCTTAGTTAAAGCCAAAAACGGATTGATGGAGGGATATATTCATTTCTTCAAAGACCCGGAGGCTATAGACTGGCATAAAAACAGAGAGAAAAAAGAGCATTTCGTATTTGATAACGGTTGCGTTAGCTGTCATACGAATTTGGTAGATAATAAGCTAACCTCAGCTCAAGCTCAAAAGATGCACGCTCACTATCAAAGCTTGCTAAATACCGATAAGCAACTAACCTGCGCTAGCTGTCACGCCGAGGTAGGCCACAGCGGGCTAAACAACATGCTAAACTACTGGAAGCCTGAATACAAAATCTACGAAAAGAAAGCCGCAATCAAAAAAGAAGAGCTAAAGAAGGCTTATTTTGGGGAGGATTACGTAGCACCGAAAGAGGTGAAGGCTGAAGATAAAGAAGGCAATGCCACCAAAAAGTAGGCTAAAATGAAGAAAATTTTGCTCGTTAGCGACGACGTCGAGATGCAGCTAAGTCTCAACGCCGCGCTTTAGCAAGGATCCGGTAAATTTTAAGTCAGTAAAATTTCGCGCGATAACGGGAGTTTATCTCCCGTTACGATCTTCATAGACAGACCATCTCTACGCTTTATTAGAATTACTCGAGAATAAATTTAAACCAAAAGCTCACATCTACTCAGCTCAAAACATAAAATTTAAAATAAGCCGTTTTCGATATAATTTTCAAAAATTTCGGAGCGGAAAATGGGTAGAAAAGAGCTTCTGGGCGGCGCAAAACGTATCGTCGTAAAAATCGGTACCTCAACGCTTACCAATGCGGACGGTTCGCTAAATGAGCGGCTCATCAAAAGTCTAGTCGCGCAAATTTGCAAGCTAAAAGATGCGGGCTTTTGCGTGGCTTTGGTAAGCTCGGGTGCCGTGGGCGCGGGCATGGGGCTGCTAGGCATCGTGCAAAGACCTAAAATTTTAAGCCGCAAGCAGGCTCTAGCGGCGGTCGGACAGGTCGCACTGATGCATCTTTACGAGCGGCTATTTTGGGCGCATGACCGCATTATCGCGCAGCTGCTGCTAAGCCGCGGCGATTTTAGCGACAGAGCGCGCTATCTTAGCGTGCGAAACGTCTGCGCAGAACTGCTCTCGCGTGGCATCGTGCCGATCATAAACGAAAACGACCCCGTCGTAGCAGATGAACTGAAAGTGGGCGACAACGACACTCTAAGCGCGCTAGTAGCGGGGCTAATCGATGCTGATCTGCTCGTGATTTTAAGCGACATCGACGGGCTGTACGACAAAAATCCGAGCGAGCACGCAGACGCAAAACTTTTAAACTTTATTGAAAAAATCGACGAGCGCGTCGTCAAAATGGCAGGCGGCGAGGGCAGTAAATTCGGCACAGGCGGCATGGCGACCAAGATCGCGGCGGCGCAAATGGCAAATCAGATCGGCACGAGCCTGATCATCGCAAACGGGCGTACGGACGGAATTTTGCTTAAAATAGCGGCGGGCGACGAGGTCGGCACCCTCTTTAGCGCGGGCGCGGCGCGGCTTAGTTCGCGCAAATACTGGCTCGCATACGGCGCGATCAGCAAAGGCGCGGTGATTATCGACGCGGGGGCGGCAGAGGCGATAAAATCGGGCAAAAGCCTGCTTGCGGTCGGGATTGCCGAGGTGCGCGGTGAGTTTGAGCGCGGCGAGATCGTAAACGTCTGCGCGACTGACGGCAAGCTGCTGGCGCACGGCATTAGCAACTATTCAAGCTGCGAGCTTGCGCGCATAGCGGGCGCAAAAAGCGATGAGATAGAGCATACTTTAGGCTACAAAAGCGACGATGACGCGATCCACGCGGATAATATCGCGCTGCAATGAAATTTTAGCCGTGTTCGCGCGTTTAAATTTTAAACGGAGTGCGTAGATGAAAAAGATTATATTTTTTGCGCTACTTTTGACGGGCGCGGCGTGGACGGCAAAATTTGACGAACCGGACGCCGATAAAAACGGCGAGCTAGACGTTTTTGAACTGCGCGGATATGAGCCGGCGGATTACGTAAAAGCGCTATGCGCGAATTGAAATGAGAAGGTTGGGCGTAATGCCTGGCGAGTAAGCGAAATTTTGACGCAAGAAAATCCGAAATAAAATGGCCCAAAGCGCGCTAAATTTAAGCCGTCGTGCGCGGATAAAAATAAGACGCACTGGAATTTTAGACGCGATAGAAGCGACGCTCGCGGCATTTTTATACGCAGCATGCGATTTGATTTATAGATTAAGGAGCGAAAATGAACGAAATTTTAGATATCTGTAAGCGCGCAAAGGCCGCTTGCGGCGAGCTTTTGAGACTTGGTAGCAAGGCTAAATTTGAAATTTTAAACGCCGTGGCGGACGAGCTGCTCGCGCAAAAGGATGCGATAAAAGCGGCAAACGCCAAAGACCTTGCAAGCGGCGAGAAATCGGGACTTAGTGCGGCGCTACTGGACCGCCTAAGACTAACCGACGCCCGTATCGAGGCTATGGCGCAGGGCGTGCGCGATGTGGCGGGCTTCGCCGAAGTCGTGGGCGAGAATCTAGGCGGCTGGAGCCATCCAAACGGCATGCAAATCAGCCGCGTGCGCGTGCCACTGGGTGTGCTCGGCATCATCTACGAGAGCCGTCCAAACGTCAGTATCGACGCGGCAGCTCTGGCGCTAAAAAGCGGCAACGCAGCGATCCTGCGAGGCAGTGCAAGCGCGCTAAATTCAAACATCTTTTTAGTAAATTTATTTAACGAGGCGGGGGATAAATTTGGCCTTCCAAAAGGCGCCGTGCAGCTCGTGGAGAGCGCAGATCGCGAAGTAGTGGCGCAAATGGCGAAAATGAGCGAGTATATCGACGTTTTGATACCGCGCGGCGGCAAGAGCTTAAAAGATTTTATCGCGCAAAACGCGACCGTACCGATCATCATGACGGGTGAGGGAGTTTGCCACATCTTTGTCGATGAGAGCGCAAATTTAAAGCAGGCGGCAAAGATAATCAAAAACGCCAAAACCCAGCGTCCAAGCGTCTGTAACGCCGTTGAGTGCGTGCTTTTGCATGAGCGCGTGGCGGGCGAAATTTTGCCTGAGCTTGTGCGCGAAATGCCAGAGGTCGAGTTTCGCGTGAGTTCGGAGCTTTTTAATGCGTGCGAGTCGGAGCTGCGAGGCGCTAAAAACGTCAAACTTGCAGGCGAGAGCGACTTTGGTGCCGAGTTTTTGGATCTCGTTTTGGCTGTGCGCGCCGTGCGGGATACGAACGAGGCGATCAGCTTTATAAACGCGCATTCCAGCGGACATTCGGACG
>CAURKZ010000037.1:0-6497 GCA_963525605.1 uncultured Campylobacter sp. | reverse complement strand
AAAAATGCTAAAAAAGATGGCGGATACGATAAGGTTTTTATGCGCGGATATGGTGCAGCAGGCAAACAGCGGGCATCCTGGCGCGCCGATGGGGCTAGCGGACGTCATGGTCGTGCTGGCTAAATTTCTAAATCACAATCCTAAAAATCCAAACTGACTAAACCGCGATAGGCTCGTATTTAGCGGCGGTCACGCAAGCTCGCTCGTGTACAGCTTTTTGCATCTTAGCGGCTATGATCTTAGCCTTGACGATCTAAAAAACTTCCGCCAGCTAGGCTCTAAAACTCCGGGCCACCCCGAGATCCATACTAAAGGCGTCGAGGTCGCGACGGGACCGCTAGGCCAAGGCGTGGCAAACGCGGTGGGCTTTGCTATGGCGGCAAAATACGCGGCTAATCTACTAAACGACCCCGAAAACGCCGTCATCGACCATAAAATTTACTGCCTTTGCGGCGAGCTCTACGGCGAGGACGGCTAGATCGAAAAATTTAGTGGCTATCCCGCGAGCCTAAAATAATGCCCTACGGATTACGTGCCTGAGCGCCCTGCTTTGAGACAAATTTATTTGAAGGGAAAATATGAAAAACCTATTTCTAGCCGCGCTTGCGGCATTAGCATTTAGCGGCTGCGCGGGCTTAAAATGCGGCGCAAAAGACGGGCGAGACGTCGCCGAGATCGACGTGCCCGAAGATGGCTGGACGAGATACCTAGGCACCGACGGCGAGATCAAGGAGGTCGCATTTTTCACGGCGTTTTTCTCGGGGCAGTTCCGCCCGCACCCAAAAGATGGCGAAAAGATCGGCTTCGTGCTTACCAAAAAGAGCGGCGAACGCATACCGATAAGGCTCGGCAATATGTATAAGGCGGCAGACGGCGTATTCGCGCTCGCGGATCTTGACGCGCAGAGCGACGTATGGAGCGGAGCCGAGGAGCTACGCAGAGCAAAACGGGTGAAATTTTATAAATTTCAAGAGGGCAGCGTCAAAGTAACGGACTATGAGGCGCAAGGCGGGCTTTGCGAGGCATTTTACGCAGGCGAAAAGATAAGCGTTAAAAGCGTGCTAAGCCGCCGCACGAGCAAGATTGGCAAGACTGGCGGGGTTAGCGGCGAAATTTCCACCGTGCAAACGCAGGGCGAAATATCCCGCGACGCCGTCAAGGCTTTAAACTCGCGGGAAAAGCCCTTGCCGCAAGGCTCTAGTAAAAATTTAGCGAACAAAAAGAGCGCCGCGCAAAAAACCGATAGCGAGGCGTTAAAACCGGAGGCAGAGGCGCTAAAAAATATTATCTGCTACAGGTAAAAACAAAGTCGATTGAAATTTCAGTTTAATGAGTAAAAATTTTGCTAAAATTTTAAATAAAAATATCTTTTTAAGGAGTAAAAAATGAGAAAAAGCGTTTTATTTTTCCTATTGCCGCTGTTTTTGTTCGGCGGCGAGGCGCAGAAGCAGCTGAACGTTTTTGAGCTAACGCCGTCAAAGATGCCGCCACAGCAGTTTAAGGTCGAAGCGGTCTTTTCAAAAGAGATCGAAGCCGACTGCAACGACGCGTATCTGATCGGCGGCAAAATAGAGCAAAAAGAGGGCGCGGACGGGCTTTATTACGAGTTTAGCGGCGGCAACGAACTTGCTCAAACGCTGATGCTGTGCAAAACCGAGAAGCAAAAAAAATGGGTCTATTATGAGCTTGGAGCGCCTTTTTTCTACACTCCGGGCGAAATTAGAATTTTGGCGCCCAAAGACGTCAAGGTCGAGCTTAGAATTTACGAACTTATAGAGAGCAAAAAGCCTAAAATCCGTAAAATGAAATAATTTCGCAAGAAGCGCGGCGGACCGAGCTTATGCGTGGCGGAATTTCCGCCGCGCAATAGATTTTTCATCGCGCAATGGGTTTGCGCGCAGGTGAGATAAATTTTACGACGCAAGACAAATTTTCTACGGCGAAGAATGGAATTTCGGCATCGATGGGTCGTTTGGTTAAAATTTCAGTATAATTTCGCAAAAACAAGGAGAGAGCATGTCAGAGAGAATTTTTGAAAGTCTAAAAGAGCTTTTGACGCAGCAGGGGGCGCGCTTCCGCGTCGTAGCTCACGAAAGCGCGGGCACCTCCGCCGAGGTCGCCAAAGCCCGAGGCACGCAGCTGGGACAAGGCGCAAAGGCGCTGGTTTGCACGATCAAGGGCTTTAAGGACGGGCAAATTTCTTTCGCGCAAAATTTAAATTTAGCAAACGTCGATGATGCGCAAAACCCTAACGCTTCCTGCATTGAAACCTCTCGAGGCCGCGAAAATGGCGCCTGCGCAGCAAATTTAGCTTTAACCGCCGATCAAATCTGCGCAAACGTGCCGCAGCAGCTGAAGCTTCCTAGCGACAAACCCGCGGGCAGAAACGGCAGGATCTACGTCCTAGCGGTCTTCGCAGCCGATCATAAAACCGATCTAAAGCGCTTGGCAGAGGGGCTAGGCGGCACGAAAGCATCGCTCGTAAGTCCCGACGAAGTGGGCGATCTCACGGATTGCGTCATCGGCTCGGTGCCGCCTTTTAGCTTCCACGACAAGCTGCTGCTAATCGCCGATCCGTCGCTGTTCGGACGCTTTGAAGAGATAGCTTTCAACGCGGGCCTGCTCGATCACTCGATCATCCTAAACGCGCAGGATTACGCGCGCATCGCAGCTCCGCGCATCGTTAGCTTCACCGAAGAGGCTACGGAAGGCGAATAGTCGCGCATCGTCCGTTTCACACAAGAAGAGGACTTGGATTAAATTAGCCCAAAAGCAAGGGCAGAAAAAGACAGCGCGAGAGTGGTTGTAAAAAGGGCGCTTTGATTTTTGATCTTTTTTCTTCATATTAATAAGGCTTTAAAATTTTCAGTATGATTAGGAGAAAAGGGATCACGACCGAAACAAGGGGGGGGTGGGGAATGCTATGAAGCAGGTGTGGATATTTTTGCTGTGCCTACTTGCGCTATGCGGCATGGAAAATGCCGCAGCCAAGGAAGACGATGCGCCGCGGCCGGAGATTTATCAGAGTATGAAAGATATTTACGACGATCTACCGATCGCGCAACTGCCGATGCGCTATCCGGGAGAAATTTCGCCCTTAGCGGCTATCGATAAAAATTTACTTGATAAAAATGAGCTGTTTTCGTTCGCAAATGAGAACTTTTTAATCGACAATCTAAGCGCGTATTGGGAGAGGATCAAAGACATAAGGGCTTGTCGTTTGCCCGAAAAGAGCGTCAAAACAATTCTACTAAGGCTTTATCTGGGGGATTTCCAAGATAGCAAGCACGGGCACGAATATGTTTTTATGTGCCTTTTAAACGACGCATTTCGTATAAGCGATTGTCGCGAAATTTACGCCGATTACGTGCACTGCGGTAAAAGCAAGCCGCCGATGCGCGCCAAGCAGGAGTTCGTCATCGACGCCGATTTGCGCTGCACAGTAACAACGCACTACTATACTTTAGATGGCGGTAAGGAGCTGCACAGAAATGCCTGCGTGCACGAAATAAAAAACGGCGCGATCGTTACTAAGGATTAAAATCCGAGGCGATTTTGCGAGATGATTTTAGCCGTAAATTTCATAAGCAGAGCGGCAAACTGAGACGCGAATTTGCTCTATCTATGAGCCCAGCTATTTCAAATCGCGATAAAATAACGCTCAAACCGAGCCCTGAATTCGTCATATTGATGAGAGGCTGTTTCGAGCCGCGCCAAAACGGCTCGTAAATCTTTGATACACCGTAGCGTCCCACTAAGATGCATCGCCTTGCGGAGCATTTTAGCGACGGCGAGCGCTTTATTGGTTTTGACTTCCTGCAACAAGCTGAATATCAAATCTAAAATTCTTGGTGCGCCTCGAAAGCAACGAGGATAAAACATCCAAATTTTAAATTTTTAAAATAAAAGTGTGAGTTTAAAAAGAATTAATCGCGACGATATCGCATCGCCGCGACTGAAGAGAGCATCATCGTGCCCGCGAAGGTATTTATTTCATAGCGCCTTGTTGTTTCATCTGATCCATCATCTGCTTAAATATCTCTTTAGCTTGTTTGCAAGTGGCCTCTTGCTGCTCCTTAGGAAGTGCGCTGATCTGATCCATAGACTGCTTTTTTTGATCCTCGTACATCTTGACCTGCTGCTCTTGACCAGCTTGTTTGTAGGTGTCAACCATCTTATCAAGATCTGCGAAATACTCTTTGCAGCTATCTGAAAGATCTGCGGCGCTAAGACTTAGCGCAAAGCCAAAACTAGCCAAAACTAAAAGTGATTTTTTCATTTTTCTCTCCTTATAAAAAATCATCGAAAGTATATCATTTCGCTTAGTAAATTTGCCTTAAATTTTAATCAAATACGGCTATTTTTTTAAATTTATAGCGCTTTTGAAATTTTAAAATTTTACTCTTGCCGCGACGCTAATGTTTTTTAAAATTTAACTTATCTTTAAATTTTAAAATTTTGGCTCTCGGTTTCGCAACTGCCGCCGGTGCTTTTTAAAATTTCGCTTCGAAATTTTTAAGCTGTATGCGAACCGCCTTAAGCTACATGCGGGCAAATTTTAAGCCCTGAGCCGCTTTTTAAAATTTCATTTCGTAATTTCACTACCGCCGCAAAATCACTTCTCTTCAAATCTAATCTGCACCGATTTTTTGTGCGCACCGAGCCCCTCTGCATCCGCTAGCGCCATGCACGCGCCTCCGAGCTCGTCTATGGCGCGCTTATTTAGCGCTATGATCGAGCTTCGTTTGATGAAGTTATAAACCCCAAGAGGCGAGAAAAATCGCGCGCTTCCGCCGGTCGGCAGCGTGTGGTTAGGACCTGCGAGGTAGTCTCCCATCGCCTCGGGCGTATAGTGGCCCAAAAATATCGCGCCTGCGTGGCGTATGCGCGGAAGCAGCTCGTAGGCGTTCTCGGTCGCGATCTCGAGGTGCTCGACCGCAAGCTCGTTCATTAGCCCCACGCATTCGTTCATATCGCGCGCGATGATGATTGCGCCCTTGTTTTGCACGCTGGCGCGAGCGATCGGCTCACGCGCGAGTGTAGGAAGCTCGCGCTCGATGTGCTCTGCGACGGCAAGAGCGAATTTTTCATCGTCGCTTATCAAAAAGCTGCTTGCGATCTCGTCGTGCTCGGCTTGGCTAAGCAGATCCACGGCGATGTTGCGCGGATTTGCCGCAGCGTTTGCGATGATGCCCACTTCGCTAGGGCCCGCGATCATATCGATATTCACGTCGCCAAACACGAGCTTTTTAGCGGTTGCGACGAAGATATTCCCAGGGCCTGTGATGACATCGACCTTGCCGATCGTGCGCGTACCGTATGCCATCGCCGCGATCGCGCTTGCGCCGCCCACCTTGTAGGCCTTTTTGATCCCCAGCACATGCATCGCCGCAAGCAGCAGCTCATTTACGGTGCCGCCCACGGCGGGGGTGCAGACGCTGATATCCTCCACGCCCGCGACGATTGCCGGGATAGCGTTCATCAGAAGCGAGCTTGGATACGCCGCCTTGCCGCCAGGGATATACAGCCCCGCGCGATCTACGGGCGTGATCTTTTGCCCGAGCATCGCACCGCTTGGATCGAAGCTAAACCAGCTTCTCTCAAGCTGCTTTTCGTGATAGGCGTAGATGCGCTCGTATGCGACCTGAAGCGCGTTTTTTAGCTCTGCGGTTAAGCCTTCATACGCGAGACTCATCTGCTCGCGAGTGATAGCCAGATCACCCTGTACGCGCCATCTGTCAAATTTCTCTATCTGTTCGGCTAGCGCCTCATCGCCGCGCGCTCTAATCTCCTCGATGATGCCGCTTACGACGGGCATTACCGATCTCATATCCGTCTCGCCGCGGCGCACCAGCCTTGCAAACTCCTCTTTGAAATTTGCCTTCGTGCTTTTTAAAATTTTCATTTTTGCTCCTTGTAATGCTTGGAATTTTAACGCTTTTTGCTAAATTTCGCCTTTAAGCTTGAAAAGGGACTTCGATACGACATACAATCTAAAACTTTTAATTTAAATATTTCTTTTTTAAAAAATTAAGCAAAAAGGAATAAAATAATCAAAATTTCAGATGGAGCAACTTATGAAAAAGATATTTTTAGTGCTAACAGCTATGACAGCTTTATTGTCGGCAGGACAGAACAATTTTGATATTAATGAACTTCAAAATAGATGTAATAACAATGACGCCACAGTATGTCTGGGGCTTGGTGCTGTATATTATTTAGGCAAAGGCGTAAGGCAAGATTATAAAAAGGCAAGTGAATTATATTCTAAAGCTTGCGATTTAGGAAATGGGGGAGGATGCTATAATCTTGGAATTTTATACGAAGATGGTCGAGGAGTAGAGCAAAATTATAGAAAAGCAAGTGAATTATATTCTAAAGCTTGCGATTTAGGAAATGGGGGAGGATGCTATAATCTTGGAATTTTATACGAAGATGGTCGAGGAGTAGAGCAAAATTATAGAAAAGCAAGTGAATTATATTCTAAAGCTTGCGAT
>CAURKZ010000036.1:0-6541 GCA_963525605.1 uncultured Campylobacter sp. | reverse complement strand
GTGACCGCTTCCAAAAACAGCGCCGAGAATTATTATATGATAGGCCTTGCGGACGACAAGTACGACTATAAGAACTATCTGCTTTTTCAAAGACCGATCAAGCTCGGGCGGTACGAGGACGCAGACGCACTGCATAACGGCTTATACGCCAAGTGTAGGCGACGTATGCTATAACGGCTGTAAGGCTGTGAAAATCACTAGCGAGCTTATCGTTTTTGAGATCCAAGACAGCGTCATAGCCGTGGATATCTGTGGAGTCAAAATTCCCAAGCGTTTCATTCAGTATTGTAAAGAAATTTTCGGCGATCTGCTTAGCGTCGAGGGGCAAATTTAAATGCGCAACGGCACGCAAAAAATTTACCTGCAACTGCCGTAAATTCTATCTGGAGGATACTACTCCGCGTCCTTTGCGTCCGCTTTTTCGACGAGGCTTTTATACTCATCTTCGCTTAGATGCTCCAGCCACGTTACGTTTTTGCCGTCCTTTTCAAAAGTTACCGCGATATGCTCGCCGTCTTCGCGCAGTCCTGCTCCGTGCCAGTGTTTGACGCCAGGCGGGCAGAGCACTACGTCGCCCGGGCGAGCGATTTGTACGATTCCGTCCGCCGTGCCGGTATAAATTTTGCCCTTCGTTACGATTAAATTTTGCCCCGCAGGATGCGTATGCCACGCCGTGCGAACTCCACGCGGAAAATGCACCAGCGCCGCTCCTGTATTTGCGTAAGGCGTCGCAGCAAAAAGTAGCGTGACTTTCGGCAGCCCGCCTGCAAAAATTTTATCGCTCACCTTGTCATAGACGGCGAGATTTTCCTTTTTAACCAAAACTTGTTTTTCCTTCATCTTTTCTCCTTTGTCTATATTTTTCGCGATGCTCTCTTGTGCGCTTAAATTTAATGTCCACGCCATCGCCGCTAAACTCAAAATTTTAAGAATTTAGCGTTTATTTTTATCTTTCATTATGCTCGCTTTAAATTTAATCACAAATTTAAAGCCAAAGTGTGAGCTCGCCTAAAATTTCGCGAGCCACTCTTTTATCTCTTTTTCGCTCGGCCTCTCGCCGAAGCACTTCCCCGCTAGCCACTCGCCGCCGTTTGCTTTCTTGGCTAAATTTTTATCGCTATTTTCATATAAACGGTGCAAAACGGGATCACTTTTTTACCGTTAAAATCGTTGTTTTTTATAAACTCGTCGATCGGCCACGCAGCATCGTGCCACCAGATCGGATAGCCCACGAAAATAGCCTCGTAGCTCTCCCAGCCGGGGATTTTAGCGTTAGTTAGCGGTACGCTCCTAAGCGACGTATCATCATGCTCTCGGCTAACGCGACTTTTTGGATCGTTGTAGTTTAGATCAGCGTTCGTGTAGGGCTGCACGGGCTTTAGTTCAACTATCTCGGCCCCTAAATTTTGTGCTATTAAATTTGCCGCTCTAGCCGTATTGCCGCCTGCTGAAAAATAGACTACGAGCGTCTTTTGCGGCTCAAATTTTATATTTCCTGCTGCACTTTCGCCTGCCGCGAAGGAGCATATAACAAGCTCTCCAGCCATTATTTTGCCTAGTTCTTTCATTTCATTTTCCTTTCCTTTATCTCATCTGTTCTTGCCAAAATTTGACCGCTAAATTTTAAGGAGAGGTGTCATAAGATAAAACATCGCATAAAAGAGGTCGCTAAATGCTTTTTAAGACCTCTCTTGCGTTTTGCGCCTTTGCTTCGCCTACGCATTCACCTAAAATTTTAAAAATTCTCTCGAATTGCTCGTCTGCGACGCCTAAATTTCTAGCTCCGCCCAGATGCGATTTTAGCTGCATATTGACGCCATTTAGCGCCGCTAGTGTCGAGACGGTGATAATCTCGCGCTCTAAAAAGCCTAAATTATCCCTGCTAAAAAGATAGCCGAAAAGATAGGCCTTCAGTCCGTGATCGACCGTAGGTGCGTCAAAAAGCACCGTACCCGAATAATCGCTCCCGAAGATGTATTTTTGCGTCTACTCGCCAAGCGCGTAAAAATCACTATCTGTAGCAACCGGGCTCGCGTCTTTGCTGGCTTCGTCTTTAATGCCCGCCGCCTCGCGCTCTTTTACGAGGTCGTTAAAAATTATGAGTCCGTTTAATCCCATCGGAAAGCCGATATAGGCGTTTTGATGCGACAGCGCCTCTCTGATCTCGCTCACGCCAAGTCCTGCTTTTAGAACGTTTTGCAGCGCGCCTTTTAGTTTGTCCGCATCTGCCGCGACCGTATAAGCAGCCACGCTAACGAGCGCTAGCTGTTTGTCGCTAAGTGCCCCGTTTAGCTTTGCCGCGTGCGGAAGCTCGTTAAAATTCACCATCGTTTGTTCCTTTACCACGATTAAATTGAAAGCACATAAAATTGCAAAGATTAAGAATTTTCACCCTGTCACCATCCCAACAAACGATACCTAGACTTGGGCGAAGTGATCGTATCTCGTTTTCTGTGCTATCGCCTGCTTTTTCGGAAAAGGGCGATCGCTCGCCCTTTCTGTTTAAATTTTATCTATGCGCTCGCGGCTCATTTTGCAAAATCTAAAATTTTAGCGATATTTTCGCGGCTGTAGAGCTCCGCCATATTCCATGCTTTGGCGTTTGTCGCGGCTACGTCTATGACTTCGTCTAGCACCTTGCCTTCGATGCCTAGCTGCGCGAGGCTAGTCGGCGTGCCGATCTTATCAAACCACACTTTAAGCGCCGTGATACCTTCGTCTGCGCTTTTAAGGCCAAAAATTTCACGAGCGAAACGCTCAAACGCGCTTAAATTCCTATCCTTATACCACCTCATCCACGCAGGCATTACCACGCTAAGACCGGCTCCGTGCGCGCAGTCCACGACCGCGCTCATCGCGTGCTCTATCATATGGTTTGGATAGCCGAAGCCGCCCACACCCACGCAAGTTAGCCCGTTTAGCGCCATCGTCGCGGCCCACGCAAACTCGGCGCGCGCGTCGTAATCGCTCGGATCTGCGAGCAGAATTTCGGTCGTGCGGATGACGGTTTTGATGTTGGCTTCGATATAGGCTCGCACGATGCCCGGGTGGACGCTAGCGGTAAAATACCCCTCGATGCTGTGCGCGATGATGTCGCTCGCGCTATATACGAGATACTCGCGGCTGACGGTTGCTTGCAGCTGCGGGTTTATGACCGAGACCTTCGGGTATAGACACGGCGCGCTGATCGGGTATTTTTGCTTGGTCTGCTCCTTGGTCACCACGCCGCCGCAGTTCATCTCCGAGCCCGTCGCGGCAAGGGTAATGATATCAAAAATTTTAAGCGCGGCGCTCGGGCTTTTGCCGGTAAAAAAATCCCACACGTCGCCCTCGTAGCAAGCGCCCGCGGCTACGGCTTTCGCCGAGTCCAGCACGCTTCCGCCGCCCACAGCAAGCACGCTATCAGCGCCAAATTCTTTAGCGAGCTTGATCGCTTCATTTACTTTACTTAACACGGGATTTGATTTTATGCCGCCAAGCTGCGTAAATTCTATACCGCTTGCTTTTAAGCTGCTCTCCACGACGCCCATCAGACCGCTCTTTCGCACGCGCTCGCTGCCGTATAGTACGAGAGCTTTTTTTGCGCCCGCTTCCTTCATATACTGCCCGATATGCTTTTCTTTATCCTTGCCGAATTCTATCCTCACGGGGTTGCAAAAACTAAAATTTGTCATCTTTTCTCCTTGAAATAAAGTTGCTAAATTATAGCCTTTTTTAAAATTTTGCGGTAGCACGATAGTCCAAATTCCTTGCCCAATCGTGCAAATTTAAGTATAACCCGCGTAAATTTAAAGGAGCTTAGATGAACAAAGCAGATAAAATTTTAAAAGACGCCGCAAAGATCACCGGCGAGCTGTATCTCGCCTATGGATACGTTCAGACGCCTATAGAAACGCTAGATTCTACCGTCAAAGCGAGCTCGGACTTCATTGCGACGATCTACGAATCTATCGCGTACTTGTGCCTGCGCGACGGCAAAATGATGGAATTTAGCGGTAAGCAGTATCGCTACGATACGCAAAAATTCCTACTTTGCGCAAGCGACCTGCCGCTTTTGGGGCGAGTAGAGCACTGCCCGTTTCTATCGGTAAGCATTAAATTTCAAAGCGAGGATATTCTTAAAGCGCTCAAGGAGTTAGAAGGGCAAAGCCACGCGGGCAGACTTCCGTAGTTCGTGTAATTTGCGGCGCCGTTTTTTCGCGCCTTACTAAACATCGAGCTAAATTTTACTCTCCGATGTGATCCGCGGCGTAGATTTTGCGCGAGGGTAAAATTTATTTATACCCCGCCGCTGTTTTACTTGCGCTCGCAGTACAGCTTTGCTCGTATCGCATGCCGCCACGCAAAGCAAGAAAGCGGATATTTCGCGGCGCTTTTATCCGTGAGCGCGGCTAGGAAAAGAGCGATAAATTCCTCAAAGCTTTGCGCGATGACCAGGGCATCCTCATAAATCGGTTCTGTGCCAAATACGATCTTGCCCGCGTCCGCGCCCTGCGTGAGGATGCCCGCGAAGTAGCGCTCGCCTCTGACCGAAAACAAAAACGGCAAGCACCCGCTCCAAAACGCGCTCACGGCGGCTCTTTGCGCATCGTTAGCCGCGCACTCCAGGCTGTCTTTTTCAAAATCTTCGTAGCGAAATTCCGCCTCGTCCGCGTTTGGCGACGCACAATCTCTAGCAGACACGAACCAAACGGCGTCCGCAGCGTCATGCAAAGTCTCAAAAGAGCAAACGAAGCGGTAAAAATCTTCGCTTAAATTTTTAAATCTACCGCCCAAAAATTCGCTTTGCGGCGGGCAAATTTCATCCCTGCGCCGTATCTGCCAGCCGTTTTGCGCCAGCACGTCCATAAGTTCGTCAAAAATCATCTCGCCTCCCGTAATTTGGCGCTGATTATAGCATTTTGCTGGGCGCAGCGGTTAAATGCGGCTAAATTTATAAAATTTTGCCTATCCGCCGCGCATAAAAAGAGAAATTTTGCGCAAAATTTTATAAATTCTGCTAAAAATAAAATGACGTTTCCAAATCGCCACTAAATTTAGGCTCGGCAGAAGGCGTAAGCCGCAGATGAAAAACGGGCGTATCGCTTAAAACTAGCGTATCGTCGCAGGAGGCGGGCGAGCCGCTAAAATTTGCACTTCGGTATCCGCCTAAAATTTCCAAGCGGTACCGACCGCGCTTTAGCTTAAAGCTTAAGCTGTTTTGCTCGCTAATGCGGCTCATATCTTTAAAATAGCCGATGCCTACGATTTTTAGCGTACCTGAGGAGTGAAAGACCCAGCCGCGAGAGATGATTTTTGCTTCGTTTTGTGCGAATATCTCCTCGCTCGCCTCGCCCGTGCTAACCGCAAAATCGTAATAATCACTGCGAACGCCCAATATCGGCACCGCGATACCCTCTCTTGTGACCGCATCGCCGTGCTCGGTCTGCGTGAAATAGGCAAGAACGTCGCCGCTCGCAAGCCCGTGCTCATCCAGATAGCGCGCGAGCAGCGCGGGCTCGTACACCACGAAGCCGCATAGCTCGGAGAAAATTCGCCTTTTCATTCGCGCCTTTCTTTGATTGCCGCGCGCGTCGTGCGCAGAAATTTTACCGCTCATTTGCCCTCTTTGTTTTTGTTTCGCAGCGCCGATGAAATTTTATCACTGCGCTTGCGGCGGGCTAAATTTTATCTCTGCGATCGCGCCGAGGCCGAGAATGAAATTTAAACCCCGTTTTGCGCTCAAATTTTACAGCCCGCGGTTTTTGCCGTCCATGCCTTGGCATCTGTCTACGAGCCAGCGCCCGTCCTTGCGCATGAGCAGGAAGCGTCGCGCAAAGCCGTGTTCGTCCTTGGCGTAGATGTAAATTTTATTTTTGCTCTCGCATTCGGCGTCCGTTAGCTCGTATCCGCCGTAGGTACCGCCCTCCATCATCGAAAACGAGATGCCCTCGGGACGGAAGCCGCTGCGCCTAACGGGCGTGCAGTAGCGCGCAAAGAGCTCGTCGCATCTGCGCTGCACCTCGCCGTCGTCCAGATCATCAATTCGCGATGTGGCAAATTTCTCCCACTTGCTCATCGCCGCGAAAAATTCTAAAAGCACACTCCGCGCCGCCGCCAGGTCATCTGGATCAAGCTTCTTTTTGCTCTTTGCGGCGTCTCTTTGCGCCTGCTCAAACTCCGCGATCTGCTCCTTGCTGAAGCACCCGCCGTCTAGATAAAACTGGATTTTCGTATCCGCCGCGTCTAGCAGCCCCGCAAAACTCACGCGCGAATTGATCAGGCGCAGCGATTTTAGCTTCGGAATTTGCACGATCGCCTTAAGCCCCTCATCCGTGATGCTAACGTTTTCGATACCGATGTGTTCGAGCTTGGCGTGTGCTGCAAAGTATCTAAAGCCCTCGCCGCTTATCTTATCGCTATCTTGCAAAAATAGATACGCAAGCTTCGGCAGCGTGGCTAGATGCTGTAGTGCCGCGTCCGTAATCGCCGTGGCTATAAAGCCCATATTTACGAGGCTTTTTACCTCGCAGATGCGGCGCACCATCTCATCGCTTAGCGC
>CAURKZ010000035.1:0-9227 GCA_963525605.1 uncultured Campylobacter sp. | reverse complement strand
ATTAGGCACGCCGCCAGCGTTCACTCTGAGCCAGGATCAAACTCTCCATATTTATACTTCTCGCAACGGCAAAGCCGTTACTGCGAGCGGGAGCTTTCGCTCCCTGCACCCACCTAAAGTTACAAAGATTTGCAAAAAACAAGTTTTTCGCAAATCATAAATTTCTAAGGATAGCATAAAAAAACCGAAGCTTGGCTCAGGTCTTATTCTGCGTCTTAAATTTAATCTATGATTTAAACTCTTTATACTTAATACAGGTAGATACGATTATGAAGTTTTTAATCTAAAAACTTTATGTTTTTGTAACATTGTTTTTATGAACTTAAATCCTTTAATAGATCTAAATCCATAGGCTCAATCGATCACTTGTTTAGATTTCAAAGATTGACTAAAGATATTTGTTTTTAACAGTTAAAATTTTAAAAAACGCGTTCGCTAAAAGGCTAAAACTACTAGGACTTAAGAGTTAAGAAAGCAGGTTCGGCTTGGTGCGAAACAGAATTGTGATTATACAAGAGCGATGCTTAAAGGGGGCTGAATAGATAAAGATTTTAGACTAAATAAATTTTATGCTCGGCACGTGCCACTACTTCTCCGATAATAGCGCTATTAGCGTAGCCTGCGTTTTTTAAATTTGAAAGCGCTCGCGCTGCGTCCTTTTCCGCCACGGCAAGCAGAAGTCCGCCGCTGGTTTGTGCGTCGCAAAGCGCTATGTCCGGCTCGGAATCGACGCCAGGTGTGATAAATTTTAAATTTTTATAGCTTCCGGCGGGGATTAGCCCCTCATCAAGGCATCTGAGGGCGCTTTTTAGAAGCGGAATTTTGCTAGGATAAATTTTAAAACTTACGCTCTCACTAATCATCTCAAGCGCGTGTCCAAGCAGTCCAAAGCCCGTCACGTCCGTTGCGGCATGTATTTTTAAACCCGCTAGCGCGCCCACGGCATAAAAATTTAGCAAAATCATGCTCTCTACCGCGTCACGAAATTCTTCAAATTTAAGAAATTTCGCTTTGATAGCCGTAGCGATGATGCCCGTACCGATGGGCTTTGTTAGGATCAGTAGGTCGCCTTCGCGCGCTGTATTATTACTCCAAAATTTACGCGGATTTACGCGCCCCGTGACGCTAAGCCCGTAATAAATTTCAGGAGTAGAGATGGTGTGACCGCCTACCAAGACCCCTCCGCACTCTTTGATTTTGTCTTTGCCGCCGCGCAGAATTTCGCGCAAAATTTCGTTTGAGAAATGACAATCGTCAAAACCCACGATGTTTAGGGCGTTTATCACTTCGCCTCCCATCGCAAATACGTCGCTTAGGGAGTTTGCCGCCGCGATCTGTCCGAAAATAAACGGATCATCCACCAAAGGGGTGATGAAATCGAGCGTTTGCACTAGCGCAAGATCGTTGCTTATGCGAAATACGCTCGCATCTTCGTTGCTGCAGGTGGACGAAAGCAGGCTTGCATTGGGCTCGATTAAATTTCCAAGATTTTCGGTTAGACCCGCCGGGTCAAGCTTGGCGGCTCAACCGGCGGCTGCAATAAATTTCGTGAGGTTAAAATCTCTGTAGATCATAGTTTGATTACTTCGTATTTTGATAGGACGTCCATGATTTCGTATGCGTTTGAAATCTCGCCGATCGCGAGCTTATCGACTAGTTTGTAGCTCTCCAGACAGCTTCCGCAGCTTAAAATTTCAGCCCCCGCTTCGTTTAGCTTTTTGATCGCTTCGAAGCATTCGTGGCCGCGGTTGGTGGTTATGCGCACGGCATTGTTTACGCAGATGACCTTCACTGGCTTTTCGTCCAAATTTAGCGCCGCGCCTAAAAATTTGGCAAGCAGGCTTTTTCCGATCGGGCCGCTTCCGCACTGTTCCTCGTTTAGAAATATCACCTTGCCTCTTTTCGGCGCCGCGACGTTACAATAAATATCGTCGATATTTTCATCTTTCAGCTCGTCCGTTTTTACGGTTTTTATAAGCGTGTCGGCGCCCGCTTGTGAAATTTTCGCCTCAAAGCCGTTTTTAGCCAAAAAGCGTTTTATGTTTTCGCGCGGCGCTACGTCGTTTACTAAAATTTCTAAACTCTCTCCGATTTTTAGCTCACCGAGGGCTTTTTTGGTGCGCAAAAGCGGCTCCGGGCAATTTAAATTGCGACAATCTAGTTGCATATGTAATCCTTAAAAATAAAATTCTTTGAACCTCAAAGCTAATGCGAGCCGCACGCAAGCAGGCCCGCATAAAATTTACCCAAGTTATAAGCGCGGGTACTTCGCTTCAAATTGCGATTTGGCGATCTGCCCCTTATCGAGCAGCTCGCGATACCAGTAGTGGTGAAGGACGTAAACTTCCTCCTCCGGCTTGTGTCCGTCGATCATCGAGTGGATGGCACCGCTGATCGCAAAGACCGCCATATAGATATGCACAAGCAAAAATACCGCGCAGACCGCACCCAAAAAATTATGAATAATCGCGCTTGCTCTTAAAATTTCGATCTGACTCATACCTAGCGCACTTCTCATTGCGGGAATATCGTAGTCTAGGAAAAACATTGACGCACCCGTCGCTATCATCACTATACCGCCTAAAGTCGCGACCCAAAACCACGCCTTTTGGCCTGCGTTAAATTTACCCGCAGGGATCGCGCGCTTTTTTTTGCTTAAATAGCCTCCCACGATCATCATCCATTTGATATCGTAAGCTCGCGGTAGCATACGCCAAAACCATGTCACTAGCATAGGCACAACGGCAATCGCAAACGCTATCGTAGCCAGTCCGTGAGCGTTTTTACAAAATCTCACGAAAGCACCGCCGCCGAATTCCTCGCCAAACATCATAATCAAGCCGGTCGGAACCAAAATCGCCCACGCCACGGCCGCTACGAGATGATATAGTCGCTCAAATTTATTAAATGCATAGATCGGCTTGCCCGTGTGATGATCGAAGTGCTTCGGTCCTATGATCGCGTAGTGCCCAATAAAAGCTATGATTACGCCCAAAACCGCGCCCAGCGCCAGCCACGCAAAAAAGCCCGAGCTTTGCAGATGTCCTTGAAATTGCAGAAAAATCGGACCGAAGCCATTGCCGTAGCTATCGATGTTTTCAAGCCTTGCATTGCCCCAAACATCGCTATTTCCCTGCACGATATCGGCATATTTTTTCTCCTCAGCCTGCGCATAAATACAGGCGAAAAGCGCGAGAAACAATCTTTTCATGGATTTCCTTAGATATAAAATTCAAGTCGATTATATCATTTTTTGCAAAAAATTTTCTTACAAAGCAAAATTACATTTTTGCATTAAGTGCGGCGCTAGTTTCGCCGCGCATACTCGTCGTAGCCGAATTTTTTGATCATTAAAACCTCTCCGCGCTCATCTACCAAGACGAGATCTGGCAGTTTGATGCCGTTAAAGGTCGTGTTTTTCACGATCGTATAATGGATCTGATCCTCGAAAATCACCCGATCGCCGATGTTTAGCGGCGCGTCAAATTTATACTCGGGTTGCCCGCTCTCAAGCCCCACGACGTCGCCCGCGAGGCAGGTATTGCCGCCGAAGCGATAGCTAAATTTACCGCTCTTACTCTCGCCGCGTACCGCAGGACGATACGGCATCAGCACGGTATCGGGCATATGAGCTTCAGCGGAAGCGTCTAAGATAGCGATTTTAGCGTCGTTTTCCACAATATCAAGCACGCTAGCGACCAAATATCCGCACTCCCAACCGACCGCCTCGCCCGGCTCAAGATAAATTTCGACTTCGTATTTTTCGCGAAATTTTTTGATCAGATCTATCAGCAGCTCCACGTCGTAGCCTGCGCGCGTGATATGATGCCCGCCGCCGAAATTTAGCCACTTTAGGGCTCTAAAATACTTACCGAATTTTGCCTCGAAAACCTCGAGCACCCGCTCTAAGCTCTGGGCGCTCTCTTCGCACAGCGCGTGAAAATGCAGCCCCGAGATGCCGCGCAAAAACTCGCCGTCTTGCAAAATCGCCCGCTGCAGCGCTTCAAGCCTCATCCCGAGCCTGCTAAAGCTGCCGCACGGATTGTAAGCGTCTTTGGGCGCGAAGGAAGTTTGCGGATTTAGCCGTAGTCCACACGATGCTCCCGCAGAGAGCGCCTTTGCGCGGTATTTTTGCCACTGCGCGGCGCTATTGAACACGACATGGTTTGAAATTTTTAAAATTTCATCCAAATCATCCTCTTTAAACGCGGGCGAGTATGTGTGGATTTCGCCGTTTTTGATAAATTCCGCGGCAAATTTCGCCTCATGCAGACCGCTGCAAGTCGCACCCCAGAGGTATCTGTCAATGTAAGGCATCGCGAAGCTAAACGCAAAGCCTTTTAGTGCGCATAGAATTTTTGCGCCGCTTCGCTCGCCTACGCCGCGTAAAATTTCTAAATTTTTTACCAGTTTTTGCTCCTCGCACACGTAGGCGGGGGTCGAAATTTCATCGATTTTCATCGTTTTTCCTCATTAAATTTTTACGCAATTATATAAAATTTTATGAATTTTTGGTTAAAATCGCCCAATCTTTAAAAAAGGATAAAAATGGTAGAGATAGAATTTTTAGGGCCGATCGGACGCGAGTCCCTGCACCTAAACGCAAACTCCTTGCAAGAGGTAAAAGCGGAGCTGCAAAAGGACGAAAGTCTGCGCGAGTGGCTCGCAAACTGCGCCGTGGCGGTAAATGATAAGATGATTTATGATGCGAATTTTGCGCTTAAATCCGGCGATCGCGTGAGCCTTCTGCCTCCCGTTTGCGGCGGCTAAGCTTAGGAGGCGGCGATGAGCGAGGCTAAATTTAATCCGGAAATTTTAAGTGGGATCGGGCCTGAAATTTATGAGGGTAGCCTGAACGTAGATGCGATTTTATCGCGCTGGTACGCTAAATTTAAGGACGCAAATTGCGGCGCGTTCATTACTTTCGTAGGCATCGTGCGCGACGAGGGCGGCATCTGCGCGCTTAGCTTCGATATATACGAGCCGATTTTGCGAACTTGGTTTGAAGCGTGGCAGCAAAAGGCCGCAGCACAGGGCGCATTCGTGCTTTTTGCGCATTCAAACGGGGGCGTGCCTATCCACGAAAGCTCCTACGTCGCAGGCGTCGTAAGCCCGCAGCGCAAGGTCGCTCTGGCGCTAATAAACGAGTTTGTGGAGGATTTCAAGGCGGCCGCGCCGATCTGGAAATACGACGTAAAGGGCGGCAAAATCGAGGGCGGCAAAGTAGTAGGCGGGAAGAGGATCTACGCGGCGGATCGTTCGCAGAGGATAAAAGGTGCAGGGATTTTGGGTTAAATTTACTATTTGATTCTTAATTCAAAACTAGCGAAGTCTAGTTTAAGTTGTTTTATAATTTTTTTATGGACTTTATCCTATATTTCCAGTTATCGATAAATTCTACTTTATCTTTTAAAATACATGAATCCGTAGGTAGCCATCCATCAGGCATCCACTTACCAAACTTTTTATTATAATACCTCTGTACTATTTTTTTCTTCCTATCATTATACAAGCTACACCATATCTTATATCGGAGGCCTTTATAACCAACACTCCTTGCGTTCTTTATATCTTTGCAAGCTGTTTGCCAAGTAATATATTTTTGATCATGTTCTGACACTGCATTGGAATAATCCGGCTTAGTCTTTCTAGGAAAAATTTCAACAATGAAATAGTTAAAATCAATTCTCCCATCAATCCTGTCGCAAATATTGCTCTCAATGATATCAACCCACTTACCGATCGTATTTACGCTTCTCACCAAATCTCTAGTAATAAGAACTGCGGCGGAATTACCATTTCTAATATAACTAATATATTCTGCGTCATATTTATAATTATTTACAATGCTGTCGGTCATGGAATTTTTCCTCTAATATAAAATTCTATTATTGCAAAATTTACTTTAAAATATATGTAAATGAAAATACTAAAATTTAAACACGCCTCTAGCTTCAGCGATGCGCTCGCTAAGGCTCGTAGCGGTATCTTCGCCGCTTGACGCGCACCTAAAGATCGGCTCAAGCACCTCGGCGAAAAAGCCGCTTAGCCCCTCTTGCATGATCTGCGCATTGTTTTGATAGCGCGCTAGCCCCATAAATACGCCGTGCCCGATAGCACCGAGGGCCTTTGCCTCATCGGCGATAAATTTATTCAGCGCCTTGCAAACCGCAACGACCGCGCTTGCATTTACGATCTCGCGATCTCTTAAATAATCCTCAAGCGCGCCGTAATCGCACTCGCATCTGATCCATCTAAACGCCTTTGCAATCGACGGCGAAACGCATTTGTACTCATTTAGAGTGCATAGGACGTATAAATTTTTAGGCACCGCGAAATGTGAGTGGCCGTCCTTTAAAACGACGCTAGCGCGCGCTTTTTCGCCCTCTTCAAAGCCGTCGATTACGTGGGAATTTTTCGTGCGGATCAGCGAAAGCTTATCATTCTCGTCGTAGCGGCGATCCAAAAGCACCGCAGCCTCGCCTAAAATTTTATCCAAGCTCGCAGCACTTACATTATCGATCAGAAAATAATACTCGCCCTTCGGATCGTTTAGCGCCTCTTTGCACAGCGCCTTAAACTCGCCGTCGATGAAACTTTCGCCGTAAAATCCGTCGATAAAATCGCGGTATTCAAAACCTTCGTGCAGGCAAACGTAGCGGAAATTTTTCGTCGCAAGCTTCTTTTCGGCGATCAAAGATCGCAGCCTGCGGGTCTTGCCGGTGCCAATCGCGCCGTAAAATATCGTATTTTTCGCGACCTCTTCACTTTTGTAGTTTTTGACATATTCAAAAAATAGCGAGGAGTACACGATCCTAGCCGCACCCACGACATCCTGCGGATACGGGGTAAATTCCGCGATAAATCGCGAACTTACTTCGTAAAATTCTTCAAAAATTTCAACCTTTTCGTCGTAGAGCAAGGATAAAATTTGCGCAGTTTCATCGCGATAAATGAGAGTCGGAAACTCATCGTTGCACTGCGCAAATATGCTAGCTAGCAGATAGAGCTTCTCGCGCGAAATTTGTGCGAAATCGCCGCCCTCGGCAAGTCCTAAATTTAGCATCCCATCGTCACTTAGGTAGCTATCGATTAGATAGAAATTATCGGCATTTATCGCAGATTTTAAAAATTCCATCAGCACGAAGGGCTGATTATGCAGCGCGACGTCGAAAAAATCGATCGCCAAAGCGCTGTCCACCGCCGTAAGAAGCCTGTAAAGCTCGTCGTAGAAATTGACTAGCTTTTGTTTGAAAATATCGCGCGCAGTGCGCTCCTGCGAATAACTATTAAAATTTTTGACGATATTTTCGATGAAAACATAAAGCGATACGATGTTTTTATCCTCGCCGCTAAGCACGCTATCTACGCTTTTTACGGCATTTTTAGGAAACAACTCCTTTTTGCCGACGATGCGGTCTTTAAAAGCGAAATCGTAATAAAACGCGCTGATATTGGAATCAAAAAACTGATCCATAAAGAAATACTCGGCGTGCGCGAACTTCTCGCCCAAAGATAAAATTTTGCAGCTTCTAAGATTGCCGTCGCTGAGATTTATATATAAAGTTTGCAAAAACTCGTTCTCGGTCTCATCAAAGCTTGCGAGGCAGCGCTTTATCTCGCCTAAATACTTTGAGATCGCGGTTTGTTTTTTAAGCCAGAATTGGTTTTTGTTGTGATTTTTCCAGCTGGCGACCAGCGACTCTATCTTTTCCTTGCTAAAATCTTGCATGACTCATCCTTGAAAGATTAAAAATTGTGTATTGTACTTGAATTTAAATAAATAATTAATAAAACTCTGATCTCGCGACGGAGCGCGAAAGCAAATTTTATTAAATTTACGCGCCCGGGGCAGTAGAAATTTTAAAATTTACTGCGCGTAGAGCCTATCCGCGACCCTGCACCAGCGGGACGAATTCGCAGGCGCCAAGCTCCTCTTCTTTGATCTCGCTCGGCGAAATTTTATTAAATCTAACGATCTTTTGCGAGCCGTCTCTATTCATCGGAGCAACCAAAATTCCGCCGATTGCCAGCTGCGCAAACAGCCGCTCGTCGATCCGCTCGGCGCACGCAGAGAGCAATATCCTATCAAAAGGGGCGAAATTTTTCCACCCCGCGTTGCCGTCGTCGTGGCGCAGGCTGATGTTTGAAATCCCGAGATTTGCGAAGTGTCTTTTTGCCTCGCCCACCAGCCGCTCGACGCGCTCTACGGCAAAGACGCGGTGCACCATCCTACTTAAAATCGCCGCTTGATAGCCGCTGCCGCAGCCGATCTCTAAAATTTTCTCGACCTTCGGATCCACACTTAGCGCCATCGTCATGCGCGCGACCGTCAGCGGCGAGCTGATCCACTGACTGGCTAAAATAGGCTGCGCATTAAGGCTGAAAGCGTGCGCGCCGAGCGGGGCAAACTCGCTTCTAGCGACGCTGCAAAACGCCTCAAAAAGCGCCGGATTTAAACTTACCTGCTCGGCGATATCATTCACCATCTTTTCGCAGCGAAGCCGCTCTAGCGAGACCATGGCGCGCTCCCGCCCGGCCAGGCGTTAAATTTAAAGCCGCGAAAGCTTTTGCTCTGCTTAAATTCGAGGTCGATAAAATTTTTAAAAATTCCCGAAATTCCACTCCGCGCCAAAAGAGCATGAGCTGCATTTTTTAAATATATAGCGCGACTAAATTTTAAAAATTTTGCAGGTAATACGCCTTCTGCGCTCATCGCACGTCCGTGCCGCGCAGGACAAGTATCTGCAAAGTATCCGTGCCGCGATGCGGCGGAGCAAAATTTTAAACCGCAAAATCCGCTAAAAATCATCGAAACTCAAGCTTCCTTTGCTGTAGTTCGTGACCTTACTCTCGAAAAAGTTGCTCTTTTGATCGTTAAATTTAGAAAAATCATCTACCCATTTTATCGGATGTTTCGCGCCGTATCGCTTCTCAAGCCCGATGGCGAGCAGGCGCTGATCGACTAGGTAGTGGATGTATTCTTCGATGATGTCGTCCGTAAAGCCCATTATTTGATTATCCGTGATGTATTTGCCCCAATCGATCTCTAAGTTTCCCGCCGTCTCGAACATCTCGTAAATTTTATCCACGTTGCGTTTGTTAAACAGATCGGCGCGCTCCTTGCGGACGGAATTTATCATATTTTGAAAGAGTAGCAGGTGCGTGATCTCGTCGCGCTGTATGAAGCGGATCATCTGCGCGCTGCCTAGCATCTTGCCCGCACG
>CAURKZ010000034.1:0-10231 GCA_963525605.1 uncultured Campylobacter sp. | reverse complement strand
AGCGCGGCTATCTCGGAGCTTCGCGGCGCATTTAGCGTGCCAGTTATTGGCATGGAGCCCGCCGTCAAGCTCGCCGCGGACAGCTTCGGCGCGCGCCCGACGCTGCTTATCGCCACGCCGCTAACGATCGCGGGCGAAAAGCTCGCGCGCCTCGTAGGGCGGCTGGAGTGCGAGACGTGGAGCCTACCTCTGCCTCGTCTCGTGGAGTTTGCGCAGGATTTGGAGTTTGACTCGCCGGCGGTTCGGGCGTATCTGCGGGAGGAACTAGCTAAATTTGAGCTTGAGCGCCTCGGTTCGCTCGTGCTTGGTTGCACGCATTTTAACTATTTCAAGGATATTTTGCGCGAAATTTTGCCGTCTCACGTGCGCATCATCGACGGCATAGACGGCACGCTAAATCGCCTAGCAAGCGAGCTAGGCGGAGGGCTAAGGCTTGCGCGCGGCGAGGATTTGTCGGTGCAAACGGCTAAAATTAACGCAGACGGCGATATAAAATTTAACGCAAATTCGCAAACGGGCAAGCTGGGCGCAATCCGCGAGCGCGACGGCAGGCTGGCAGGCGATGCGCGCGGCGTAGAGCAGTGCGACGAAGACAAACGCCGCATGTCGCCGCGCGCCGTAGATGCGAATTCGCAGCTCAAGCTTTATTCTCGAGGCAGCGCGGATTTGCCTTTTGAATTTGAGCCGCGAAGCGAAGAGGCGGGTATTTCGCGAGTGAATTATCCAAACGGCAACAGCGTGGAGTATTTTTGCTCGGGCAGGGCGCTAGATGCGGCGCAGCTACGCAAGGTGGAGATATTTTTAAAGCGGCTCGATGCGATGCGAGCAATCGACTAGGCTACGCGCCTGTGCGTCGTAGATCCGTAGCGCAGGTTGGAATTCCAGTGCGTCATAAATCACGTCAAATTAAAATTCCTGCTCGTCGCGAATCGCACCATGCAAATTAAAATTTTAATTAAAATTCTAACGCATCGCAGATCGTGCTGTGAAAGTTAAAATTTTGATGCGCTATAAATCGTAGCGCAGACTCAAAATTTCGTCGTTTAGTAAATCGTGCTGCATAGACTAAAATTCCGGCGCGCTAAAAAATTAACTCGGCTCGGCGATTTAGAAGCGGCTTCGCGACGGCATACGAGCAATGGCGCCTAGCCGTCGTCCAGCGCGCGAAAGTTAAAATTTTACGGGGCAAATGCTGCCTTCCGCCGCCCAGCACGTAAATTTAAGATTTAACGCACAACGCCGCCGTACGACTTGAAGCAGCATAGCGCTAGAAAGGCGCCGTCGCTTCTTTAAATTTAATAGCGTAAGTCGAGATCGCTGTTTGCAGGAGTAACCTCGCGCCGCACGAGCTGTCACCGCGGATTTGAAATTTTAAATTTAGACTAGGGTGCGGATAAAGCGCGCGAAGTTAAATTTAGTGCGCCGCGCAAACCGCCGCCGAGAAAATTTGACTAGCGGCATGTGAGATCGTGAAATTTAGCATGCCGCACTGCGAAATTTCACCGCCGCCGAGTGAAATTTAGACTAGCCATGCGGCGCAAATTTTAAAATGATTAAATTTTAAGGTTCCGCGAAGTCCGCAACTCTTTTCTGCGGTAGCCAAAAGCTCGCAGGCTTTAAAATTTGAAATTCCAAAATTCGTAAAGCAAGATTTCGCGCCGTATCGTTTCGCGGGCGAGATTTATATCGCAAAATTCGGCGCCGCGCAGGGTAAATTTACCCTGCACCGAAGGCGCAGAGTAAATTAAAATGTATTAAGAGAGGAATAATTTATTGCAATTTTAATCTAATTAATCTTTCAGCCCCCTCTCAGCTCTTTGCCTTTTTACGATTGCTGAACCGAGCATTTTTTCTTGATCAGCATAAAATTCTACGATTTCCTTAGCATTCAAGCAATTCTTGTATGAGTTGCTTCCGTCTTTAAGGGTATTGAAATCACACTTTGCATAAACCTCTTTAGCCTCATTTAGATGAATATCGTAATATTCTTTGGTCTTTACCTCGGTATCGTCACCGCAGCCAACTAATAAAGCAGCTAACAGCCCCCCCCCCAGAGGAACATTTTAGGATTTTTCATTTCATTCTCCTTGTTTGAAATTTATCGGTATTTTACTATCCGTTTACTTTAAAAATTTTAAATTGCGGGCGGGCGCGCCGTTTTAACGCGGCTCGTTAAAATTTCGCTTTTAAAATTTGCTCGCGCTTTTTGAAATTTCGTTTTAAAATTTTACTAGCGCGACGGAATTTTACAGAGTGAAATTCCGCGAGGCAGATTAGAATTCCGCCAGGCAGAATTCCGCATCTCTGCGGAATTCGGAGCGGAAGGCAAAAGCGAAATTTAAAAATTTGCGAGAGCTACTCCTCTATCTTTTTACCTGCAAATCGCACCAGAGCCCACGTAACGGCAAGCCCCATCGGCAGCGCGATCCAGACGCTAAGCCCCAGCGCTACGGGCAGATAGCCCGCCACCACGGCGACCGCGCCGACGGATAGAGCGTAAGGCATCTGTGTCTTTACGTGCTCGATATGATCGCAGCCCGCGCCCATCGACGAAAGGATCGTGGTATCCGAAATCGGCGAGCAGTGATCGCCGAAAATCGCGCCGGTTAGCACGCCTGAGATATTTACGATCATATAGGCGTGAAGCGCATCGCCCGAAAGCCCGTAGTGAAGTCCCACGGCGTTTGCCAAAGGTATGGCTAGCGGCATTAGAATTCCCATCGTGCCGTAGCTAGTGCCCGTCGAAAAGCTAATGAATGAGCCCAGCACGAAAATCGCTACCGGAAGCAAAAATTTCGGCGTGTTTTGACTTAGCATATCGACCAGATAACGCGACGTACCGAGCTCTTTGATGACCGAGCTGAGCGACCAGGCAAGCAGCAAGATCACGATCGTAACGATCATCGTCTTCCACCCCTTGATCCACGTAGAGATCGCCTCTCTGACGTCAAAAATTTTGCGGTAAACGCTCATAAATATAGATACGACCGTAGCAAGAAGCGCCGCTTGAAAAAGCGCGACCGACGAGTTTGCGTTGCCGAACGTCGCCTGAAGCGTCGTAAAGCTTAGCGGAGCGGCTTTTGCGGCTGCTAGAGCGTCGCCCTCAAGCTTGCTTAGTCCGCTAAAATAAAAGCTCGCAAATGCGCCGCAGATTAGCACTATAAGCGGGATAACGGCGTTTGAAGCTTGCGGCTTGATTCCCTCTTTGGGCTCTAGCGTTTTATCTTCGAGCTCGGCGATGTTAGAATTTTTAGAGTGGATTTCGCCGGTCGCTGCGCGCCTTTCGGCAGAGAGCATCGGCCCGAAATCCCTGCGCATGAACGCCACGTAAACTACGAAAGCAAGCATAAAAAGATTGTAGAAGCGATACGGCATGGTTTGCACGAAGATCGAGAAGGCGTTTACGTTTTGCACGCCGATCTGATCATATCCCGCTCTTATCAGAGAGACCTCAAGACCTACCCAGGTAGAAATTAGCGCGATACCCGCAATCGGTGCGGCGGTGGCGTCGATGATAAAGGCGAGCTTTTCGCGGCTGACTCTAAATTTATCGGTGATCGGCCTCATGACGGGACCTACGATCAGTGCGTTTGCGTAGTCGTCGAAAAATACGAAAAGACCCATAACCCATGTCGAAATTTGCGCTGAGATACCCGTTTTAGCGCGCTTACTGATCCAAAGCGCCACGGCTTTCGTGCCGCCCGTCCTGCTAATCAGAGCGACCACGCCGCCGATACAAAGCACCTGCAAAAGTACGCCCGCGTTGCCTTTGCTGGCCATCGAGCCCACCACGCGCGCGACCAGATCGGTAAAGCTGCCCACAAGCGCGGAGATCGGATTGTCGTTAACGACAGCGAGCATATAGGTGCCGCTAAAAACGCCGATGAAAAGCGATAAAATCACCTCTTTGGTGATAAAGGCAAGCGCGATAGCCACAACGGGAGGCACCAGCGTCCATATGCCGAAAAGCTCGGCATTATGCTGCCTGGTCGCGTCGTCTACTGCAAACGCGGCAACCGATAAAAACATTAGTAATAGAATTTTTTTCATTTTCTCGCCTTAAAATTTAATGCTTTTCGATAAAAAGCCCGGCCCAGCTCTGCTGCGTCGCCATCGCCTCTACGACGTTGATATTTACTCGGTGTGGCATCGCTAGGCAGCTTAGCACGATCTGCGCGATGTCCTCGGGCAGGATCGCATCGACCCCCTCATACACGGCCGCGGCGCGCGCTAGATCGCCCTTAAAGCGCACCTGGCTAAACTCGCTCTTACAGATTCCCGGCGCGATCTCCGTCACGCGGATGCCGGTGCCGCGCAGGTCGCTGCGGATATTGCGGCTAAACTGCTTGATAAACGCCTTGCTCGCGCCGTAAACATGGCTGCCCGGATAGGGCCACGCGCCCGCAGTCGAGCCGAGATTGAAGATATAGCCGCTTTTGCGCGCGATCATTAACGGCAGCACCGCCTTGGTCGAATACAGCACACCTTTGATATTCGTATCGACCATCGTCTCCAAATCCTCTACGGGCGTCTGCGCGATCCCCTCAAGCCCGAGCGCAAGACCCGCGTTATTTACGAGAACCTCGACGTCTTTGAAATTTTGCGGCAGCGCGCTTACGGCATCAAATACCGCAGCTTTATCGCGAATATCCGCGGCGATAATGTGCGTGTTGCCTAGCTCGCCGGCTAGCTTCTGTAGCCGCTCCTTGCGGCGCCCGAGTGCTATGATCTTATAGCCCTGCGCGCTAAGAGCCCTGGCGATCGCCTCTCCAAAGCCGCTCGTAGCGCCCGTGATGAATGCCGTATTTTTCATATGATCCCCTTTGCGTAAAATTTTAAATTTAGCGCAATGATAACGCAAAACGGATTTAGAATTTATGAATTTGATCTTGCGGCGCGGGCGCGGATGAAATAATACGAAGACATTGAGCGTGCTTCTAGCGCGCACGAGCTCGCGATCGGCAGTGGATTCGGCGAGCACACGGCTAAATTTAAAATTTTGCGCCGTTCGTTTGTCGCGGTTTGCTATAATCACTTAAATTTAGGAAAAAGGCAAATGAGCAAATTTATACGATTTATCCTTGCTAGTATCTGTGCTTGCGCCATTTATGCGGGTCTGAAATATGCTTTTATACTCTTTATCACGTGGCTTATGTTTAGTGGGGTATATTTTGACGGGCCGGGTGCACTACTCGGCATACCGCTCACGTTTCTAAGCTCATCGGTTATATTTGATTATTATTGTATTGCGCTGGGCTCTCATCTGCTCTTTTTATCGCTGCTTAAAGGGCGCGACGTGAAAACGCGGTGGATTTTACCTTTATTTTTTCTTATAACGCTCGCGTTTTGTAGTTTTTGCGTCTTAATCGGGCACGAAGATTATCAGCGCATAAACGCGCTTTTTGCACTCTTGCTTATCTCTCCCTTTACGCTCATCGCATATGCCATCGTTACGACCGTAATCCTTGCCAAAAATAAAATTTCGGATTATTATCCGATCTTAATCGCGATAATTTTTGTGCCCATTCATGCCGCCAGCATAGGGATATGGGGATTAGAACGGATATATTTTGGAGTATTTCTAAACGCGACGATACTGGGGGTTTTTTATTTCACGGCGAAAATCGGGCGCGTAAATTTGATCGCACACAGACCCTGTACCTGACAAAATGCAAAATTCTAAAGACCGCGTTATCAAAACGATACAAAGCAGCGCGGCATTTTTAAACGACGATATTTTAAAGAAGCGCTAAATTTTATCCTTTTTAGGAATTCTAAATGACACTTTCGTCGCGCGCTACAAGCTTATCTGCTTCCCGATAGATCTGAGCTTTACCGACAAAACCTTCAAAAACTGCGCCGTTTTACCTCTTGATACATCGACGTCGCTATTTGATCAAATTTAGACCCAGCGCGATCTCGTCGTTTTTGATCACGCCGATCCCCTTATTTAGCACGTTTGCGCTATCTGTTTAGCTTCAGCTAGCGAGTACATCGCGAAGATGCCACATTGAAATTTATTCAGCTCAGCGATGCCCTCTTGAGGGTACGCCTAAAATATTTTATGTTACGCGCCGCGCCGCTACGACGGTAAGGTTTGGTTTAAATAGCAACTACTCCAATAAAATTTCATCTGTTGCCCATAAAACCTTTTGCGTTTTTCGATTTAGAATTTGGGTTGTGAGAATTCCATTCATCGTTTACGGATACTCAGAATAAATATTGTGGCTATTTTATACGTGTAGGGCAAGATAAAATTTGTAATTCTCAAGCGCAGCAAAATCAGCACGCCCCGTTTTACGAATGCAAAATAAAGCGCGCTAGAATCGGCCTTCACTTGAAATTTTATTTAAAAAGTAAATCGGACTTTAGCTTGGAATAAACCTGCTCGCCTTTTAACTCGCGGACAATTTGCAGTGCGAATTCCATCGCAGTAGCAGGGCCCTTCGAAGTCATTATATTTTGATCTTTTACGACATTCGCCGAATTCGTATAGCCTGGGTGAGCGATCTGACTTTCAAAACCCGGATAACAAGTATAAGAGCTTTTTAGCACACCTGCGGTAGCTAGCGCCCACGGAGCAGCACATATTGCGCCAATTTTTGTATTATTTGCATCAAAGTCACGTAGAATCTTACCGAGCTTCTCGCTTTTGGCTAAATTCTCCGCACCGGGCAAACCCCCTGGCAAAACGATCATAGAAAATTCAGACACCTTAATATCATCCAAAATTTCATCCGCCACAAGCTCGATGCCGTGCGTACCGCGGACGCATTTTTTCTCTAACCCCACAGCTAGAGCATCAATATCTGCACGTCTTAAAATATCAATGATGCTTATCGCCTCGAGCTCCTCAAATCCGTTAGCTAAAACTATTGCCACTTTCATCGCATACCCTTTATTTTAGATACGAACCCTGCTCACTAGGGGCAGTGGAAATATCGGTATTGCCGCTAGCGCGAGACGGACTATCATATAAGAATTCATCGTCACCTTTTAGATAGCCGATGATATAGCCAACTTCTTCAGCAGTAGTTTTGGCAGCGATAGGCTGCATAATATACTTCATTTTTTTGCCATATTGCCCGTCGGAGGTGTAGCTTGAGATCGCGATTGCAATCTCCTTCGCGCTTAGATCTTTTAGCTTACGAGAGCTGCCATAGGCGCGCTTCTGTCCTTCTGAGCCGTGGCAAGAAGCACAGTTGGCATCGTAGATTACTTTGCCTTTTTCCTTGATATAGTTGATGTTACGATTTATTTTTGTGCCACCGCCGACAATATTGCCTTTGGCGTTAGGAGTATTTTTATAGATATTTACGGTTACATTTTCATCTTTAGAATGCTTTTCGATCAGGGATTTTAGCTCTTTGGCAAACTCACCTTTGGCTTCGAATACATACGTGTCATCATTTGCTTTATCCGCGGCATTTAAACTAAAGGCAAAAAAACATGCTAAAAAAGAAATTTTAAAAATTTTCATAGAAAACCTTGATTTAGAATTTAAAAAGGGCGAAGCAAAAGCTTCGCCCTAATTTTACCCGTATAAGGTAAATAATTAGAAGCTGTATTTAGCCTCAAATCTGATGCGATCTTTTTTCTCATCAAGACCGCCAGCAGCATCGTCAATCTTATAGTGAGAATACCAAGTTTTGAAGCTTAGCTTTTCATTATATTTATAAGAAATTCTACCTACTACCTCATATGCATTATCACCATCTGCTTTACCATCTAGGTAATCGGCACCGATTCTGATACCAGTATCAGGGATAGTATAGCCTGCTACTACATACCAGTAGTGATTTTCGCCACTAAAGTTTCTATAGTCTAACAACTCTTCACCCGGGCTAATGAAAGAGCCTTGATCTTCAAAAGATACAAAAGAAACTTTATCTTTATCATCAGGTTCAAATTTTAAATAACCTGCAGCTAAATCAACGCCAAAGAAACCAGCATTAGCCTCTGCTGCCCAGAAGTCTGCATCACTAGCACCCGCATCTTTATAATCGCCGTCAAAATCAGAGAATGCGTACTGACCTTTTACACCGAGATTGAAATCATCAGAGATATCAAAGTTTAGAGCTAACTCTGCGGCGAAAAGCTGTGCTACGTCCTCTAGAGCATTATACCATAGCTGGAAAGACACTGGATCGTATGAGCCCATAAATCCTATACCGTATAGATTATGATCAGTAGTTAGTTTATTATCTACCGCTGCGCCCCAATCAAGGCTTGAAATATCTCCATCATTCTCTAAAGAATCCATCCAAAAACCGCTAATTGTCAAGCCCTCGATATCGGTGCTAGTAATCTTAACACCGTCTCCATACATATCATCGGTAAAGAACGAACCTATGCCCTGGCGACCGACTGCAATAGTGGTACCGCCGATAGTGTATCCTAAATAAGCTTTAGCGATATCGAAATCAGAATCTTTGTCGCTTGGATTTTGTGCACCATGATATTGGCTATTTGAAGAAGAAAGCGACTCGCCATTATCTCTATCCAAGAACCTAACGCCCACTACTCCAAAGAAGTTATCATCGATTTTAGCTTTGAAATCTACTTCAGATTTAAATTCCCAAACACCCTTGTTAGTGTTATCATCATTATTTTTCCAATGATCATGGGTATATCGCATACGAGCGTATCCGTTTAGATCCACATCCTTGATAGCTTCCTCTAACGGAACAGCACTTGCACTCATAGCAAGAGCACCTGCAGCGACTGCTGCCGCTAAACTAAGTTTAACTAGTTTCATTTTGAACTCCTTTAAAAGTTTGTAAGCGCAATAGTAGCACAAAATGACAAATTATATGCTTAAAATAGGCTGAAAAATACTAAAATTTTACCAAATTGTTACCGAGTATTTACCGAAAATCAAAATTTAACGGGCATAAAAAAAGCGAGACCCACACAGGTCTCGCCGATTATTGAAAGGAGTTCTAATTTCGATGTGGGGATTATATCAGGCTGCGGTAAACAGACGGCAACACCTCTTTCATGCGGGAGAAATTTGATAAAATTTTACGATACAAAATTTTATGAATGAAATTTCAAGACACAAAATTTGCAAAGCGTGGGTTTTAGAAATCTACACGATATCTTATCGGCGGAGAATACGGCACTTAGAACGAGCAGTGCGCGAAAAACTACGAGAAAGAAAATTTATAAGAATTCCTCGAATTAAAATTTTAGCGTGGCTGTATTTCTATAATATAGAATTTTGCGGACAAAATGGCACTATGCAGCAAGGAATTTAAGCGCGAAAGCAAGTGGATATAAAACGCTAATCGAGCCATAGAAGCAAGACGCGCAGCGCAGAATTCTGTGAAATATAAAATTCCACAACTTATAAAATATAAAATTTATGCAGGCAATCGCGTAAAGAATCAGCGGACTTTAAAGCATAAGCAAATCGCGCAAGTCCGCCATGATTAAGAACAGAAACTATTGCCTTAATAAGAGTAGAGAGCAAACACAAAAACGTTTCACAAAGTAAAAGCAGGCTCGCTTACCTTAAAGGGTGGAGCATCTAAAAATCGCGTAGGATTAAAAGCTGATATTTTCGCTCTCCGGTACAGCAATAGCGTCGTTTTTATGCATTTGTTTGGTCTCGATTTTACCGATATCATAAGCGCGCGGAGCAACTGAACCCGCTTTGCGCGAGATGATTCGCATATCGGTGATAGCGCCTGCTGCGGTACTTATGTAGGCAGTATCTCCTGCAGCCGCATAATATCTGCTTGCACGAGCGGTGTATAGCTCGCCGCTGGATAGGTCTTTAAACGTATATACATAAGCTGTGGAGCTTTGGCGAGTGTAGTTTACGATCTCGGATTTGAGCGAGCGTAAGTTGCCTGCAGGCGTCGGAGCGGTGCTTACGGCGCAGCCTGCGATGCTAAGAGCCAAAAGTGCAGAAAATATGAAATTTTTCATTCAGTATCCTTATTTGTAAAATTTGAACTTTTAGAGTAGTAGGTTTGGGCTTAAAGTTTGCTTTTTTGAGAGGCATCGGAGTGGAATTTAAAGAGATCTCTCGGCGTTAGGCGAAGCGAGAATGCGCTTTTGGCGATTTTTATATATAAGTGAGGCAAATTTAGCGGCAATCGCGAGTGAGACTTAGCAATATCGTCTAAATCAAACGCGATGGAGCTCTAGTTTCTTTTACCGGGTTAGCTTGCATCAGCACTCTTTGCAGCGCTGACTGCGATATTTGCAAAAATCGGGCTTG
>CAURKZ010000033.1:0-12948 GCA_963525605.1 uncultured Campylobacter sp. | reverse complement strand
TCGCAAGCTCGCAACTGCAAGCAGAAGAAGTTAAAATTTGACGAAGATAAGGCATATAGCCTATCAAGTCAAATTTTAACGAAACCCGCAAAAAGCGTCCGAAAGACGCCGCAAATTAGCCGATATTCTCGCCTGCGATCATACCGAATGTCAGACAATCCGCGATCGCCACGCTACCTAAGCGGCTAGCTCCGTGTACGCCGCCCGTGATCTCGCCTGCGGCAAATAATCTTGGGATAGGCATCTCTGTTTGCAGAGAGATGACCTGAGCTTTGGTATTGATATCGATACCGCCCATGGTGTGGTGAAGTTTTGGCGTACCGCGCATAGCGTAGAAAGGCGCTTTAGAGATATCTACGCCGTTTGTAGTTGTTTTATCCATTGGTTTACCGAAATCTTCGTCTTTACCGCCTTTAACGAAGCTATTATATCTCTCGACAGTCTTTTTTAGCTCTGCGGCAGGGATTTTATAAGCTGCGGCTAGTTCGTCTAGAGTTTCAAATTTCTTTAGTACGCCAGATTCTAGCGGTTTAGTGTAGTGTTCAGGTATGACCATATTTTTTACGCCATCGCTATCGCAGAAGTTGATCGGATAGATATCTGCTTTTGCGTCGATTATTTTAAACATAGCTTGAGAGCGGGTGCGGCGGTCTGCTAGCTCGTTCATATAGCGTTTGCCGGTTCTTGGATCGACTGAGATGCCGTAGCGGAAGCTTCCGTTTACGTTAAACATAGAGCCTACGCCAAAGCCTTTTTCGTCAGGGCATGCCCATGGACCAAACTGTATCCAGCTTAGCTGCACGGGAGTTGCGCCGATTCTTAAAGCCTCTTTCATAGCGCCTGCGGTTGCGCCCGGGTGGTTGGTGCTATCCGTAGTAGGCAAGATAGACGGATCTTGCACCTGTCTAAAAAATACGTCGCGGCTAAATCCGCCCGCTGCCAAAACTACGCCTTTTTTAGCTTTTATGACTTTTTTGGTTCCGGTAGTGTTTTCGACATCGTCTTTTTGGCTTTTTGAGTCAAATTTATAATCCTCTCTGACGATCACGCCGTCGACGCCGCCGTCTTCGCCCAGGACGAACTCGTCAAATTTCGTCCTCTGCCTAAGTTCTACGCCTTGTAAATTTTTAAAATACTCGACCATCGGCTGAACGATACCCGAGCCGCTGCCGTTAGCCGTTTGAAGCGATCTAGGCACGCTGTGTCCGCCTGCGTGAGTGACCTTGTCGATGTATTTTGCGCCGCATTTTAGGGTTAGCTTATACGCATCTTGCGCGCGCGTGGCGATGGTGTCGATGAGATCTACGTGGTTTAGGCCGCGGCCTGCTTTTAGGCAGTCTTTGATGAAGAGCTCATTGCTATCTTGGATGCCTTCGGCTTTTTGCTTGTCGCTGTTTGGAACCGCGAAGATACCACCGTTGATGACGCTGTTGCCGCCGATGCGACCCATCTTCTCTACGATCAGCACCTTGTTGCCCTTCTCGGCTGCGGTGATACCTGCAGCAAGCCCCGCAAAGCCGCTGCCTACGATGACTACGTCCCACTCCTCGTCAAATTTGACGTCTTTAGCGTTAACCGCAGCATTTGCGTTTACGGAGCCGAGCGCTAAAGCTCCCGCGCCAACTAGGCTCATTTTGAGCAGATCACGTCTTGAAACGTTTTCCATGATGTCTCCTTTATTTTACCGTTATACGGTTTTTTTGATGCCTAATTTTGGGAGAATTATAGCCAAAGTTAAATAAAAGCAAAATAATATTATTTAAAAATTGTTTTTAAATTTTAAAAAAACTGCCGCCGCTAAAAAGCCGCTTATCGGTTGCCTACTAGCTCTAAATTTAGACAAATTTTAAATTTAAATCTCTACATAAAATTTTGTGCGCTATGAGAGCGTGTATCCTGTGCCGGATAAAAGACCCGCTAAAAGCAGGTCTTTATTTCTCGCAAAGCTTGCCGCATGCATCGGCGCGGCATCTGCTGCAGTGAGTCATCTGCGCTATGGAGCCGCCGATTAGCTTGCGCATGCTGCGAATTTCTTCATTCGAGGGCGATTTGATATTTGCAAAAGGCGTATCATGCACGGGGATCATCGCCATACAGTTCATGATATCGGCTTGCCACTCCTTAGCTTTTTTCGCGATTTCGGGGATGTGAGCCATATTTACGCCAGGTATTACGACCGTATTGATTTTTACGATCATGCGAGCTTCTTTTAGCTTGCGGATCCCCTCCTCTTGGCGCGCCTGAAGAATTCTAGCGCCCTCTTCGCCGCGGTAAATTCTATTTCCGTGGCGTACCCACGCATAAATTTTGCCGCCCACATCGGGCGTTACGGCATTAACGGTTACCGTCACGTGGCTCACGCCGATACGCACGATATCATCCACGTGCTCGGGCAGGGACAGGCCGTTTGTGGATAGGCAAAGCAGGGCGTGAGGGAAGCGGGCTTTGCATTTTTCAAAGGTAGCTAGGGTCTTATCGGCATCGCACATAGGATCTCCGGGACCCGCGATGCCGATGACCGAGATATCTTGTCTAAATTTAAATAGATTCTCCACGTATCCCACGGCCTCGCCCGGGCTCTGCACCCTCCCGGTTACGCCGGGGCGATTTTCGTTGGCGCAGTCGTAGATGCGGTTGCAAAAATTGCATTGGATATTGCAATGCGGCGCTACGGGAAGGTGCACGCGCCCGTAGCTCGCGGACGCTTTTTTGCTAAAGCAGGGGTGGTTGTCAAAGGAGGGTTTGGCGAAAAAATTCATCAATCTTTTTTCCTTCCGAATTTTATGGCGTCCGCGTGGCAAACGTCCATACAATCTCCGCAGTTCGTGCAGTTCATCTCGTCCGGTCTCGTGCCCATTTCGCATTTGCGCAAACAAGCGTTGCAGTTATCGCAGGCGCTCGTTTTATAAACGCGAAATATTGAAATTTTACGCAACAGCTCCATTATGCCGCCGCTAGGACAGGCGAAGCGGCACCATAAATTTGCGACGATCAAGGACGCGGCGATGAGGGCTACGACGACGGCAGTGCGAACCGCCCAGTACCAGTCGGAAAATTTAAAGGACATGATAACGGCGTTGAGATACTCGTCGCTGGTACGGATAGGGATCATGACGCGAGGATTGCCGTAGATGAAATATACGCCCGCGCTAAGCAAAACGGCTAGAACCATGCCTATTTGCGCATATCGTAGCTTCCTGTTATTTTTTAGCTTGAGCTTAAAAGCGGCAAATTTGCCGAGCATTTGATTTACGAATCCGCCCGGGCAAAGCCAGCCACAAAAGGCGCGCCCGAGGAAAATAACCAGCACGGGGATAAATAGCCAAAAGCCGAAAAACACGGTCGCGATCCGCCCCCAGCACGTAACTATCGGACAGGATTGGCAGTTTACGAAAGGCACGATAAAAGGGCATCTAAAAATTCCGTAGTATGCCCACTGCCCGATCGCGCCGATAAAAATCAGCTGCACCAATCGACGAATTTTAGTTAGCCTAGAGACTTTTTTCATCTTTGCCATATTTACTATACTAAACATCTTTTACACCAAACCTTTCTATGAGTTCGAGCCCGCGCGCCGAATGGATGGAGGTAAAGCCGTGTCGCTCGAAAATTTCCTGCCCGTCCGAGCAGACGAAGTCCGCAAAATCATCGGCAAGCTTCTCGTCTTTTACGTATTTCATTATATTTAGCGTAAAGGTAAGCGGCCCGGGCGGGATGAGTTTCTCGTCGATAGGCATGTATTCGATTTTGTCTTTAAACCTATCGTGCGTCGTTAAGCGTTTTTCGATTATGGACGCATCGCCCTTGCCGTCTACCAGATCGCACATCATCTGGATGACGCATGAGCCGTTGGCAATCATATTTTTCATAACGGGCCCCGTGAGACCTGAATTTTTCAAAATTCCCTTTACCGGCCCGCTACCAGGAGGTGATGCCCTTAGCGGCAGCATCACTCGCACGCCGGGCTCTGCTAGATCCTTCAGATCGCGAATGCCCGCGGGATTGCCCTTTGGCACTACTAAAACGTAGTCGGTAAAACATAGCGGTCTAAAGCGGAGGCTAAGCCCTGCTTTGCGTAGTTTTTGAGACAGCTCCAAAACGCGAGCGCCGAAAACCTCCGTCTTGCCCTGCAAGGCTAGCAGCGACTTCCCGAGCGCCCCCGCAAAAGCGCCGGTGTACTGGATATTGTGCCCCGTTTTTGACTCATAAATGGCGTTTAGCTCGTTAAATGCTTCGGACAGTCCTCCGCATGACCAAACCTGCAGCGAATCAGGCTTAAACGGCTTGAAGCCTGCGAGCATCGATTCGGGTCCGGCGATGGCTGCCGCTGCCAAAGCTCCTTTTAAAAAGCCGCGACGAGATTCGTCTATCTCCTTAAATTTCATACAACCTCTCCTTTCTTTGGTTTGTTTTTAAATTTAGAAAATTTTTAATTTTAAAATTTCAAATAAGACCTGCTAAAGCAGCTCTATAAAGGCTTCCAGCCGCGTGCGTATCTGCCCGACATCCTGTTTTGAATAATCGGTCTCTAGCGACATATAGTTCGCTCCCGCTTCGCGGCTCGCCTCTTTGATCTTGTTCGTCTCGATCGCGTAGGTGTGGCAGCCGCTTAGCACGACGTCGATGACGCCGTCTGCTTGATACTCGCGGATAAATTCCTTGATAATATCCGAGCGTGCGTCGTTTTGATACATCACCGAACAGGGGATTTTAAGGTAGCGCTCGGCGATATTTGCGACCAAATCGCCCTTAGTTTGTACTTGGTTTTGATAGCCTTTGGTGCCGGAGCAGTTTTCAAATGCCACTACGTCTGCACCCAGCTCCTCAATCTGCTTGATAACCTTTTCATACACGCCTCCGCTTGGACAGCCGGTGATGATGATCCGCTTTTTGCGAGTTTTCGGCGGCGTCATATTCTTCGCGGCGGCTATGTAGGCGCGTATCATTTTAAGCTTCTCCCGCTTGTCGTATATAAAGTCGCTCGCAAATGAAATTTGATGAATTTCGCTGCCCGCTACCGGCATCGGATTTAGTTTGCCAAGCTCTAAAAGCTCTAGCATCACCTTGCGCTCTTCGTTGTAAATTTGCACCGCATCAAGCAGTGCTTCATCGGTGATTTTGGTATTAAATTTTTGCTCTAAAACTTTGCGAAATTCCCTAAGCTCGTCGGTAAAAAGCTCCAAGCTCTTGCCGTCTCTCATATTCGGCAGTTGCAGCACGTGGACGTCCTTATGTTTTGCTAGCAGCTCATACATCTTTTTCTTGCCGTCGCAGGTCGTCTCGCCTATGACGAGGTCGCTGGCGTTCATGTAGGGGCATTTTTTAGTAACTGCATAGCCATAGCTTGCTTTGATTAGTGGGCAAAGATTGCGCGGAAGCTCGGCGTGGGCGGCATCTATCGGGCTTTCGTCATAGGCGCAAAGCCCAACCGGCACGGCGCCCGCGGCGTAAATAAGCTCCTTCGGCGAATAGGTGCAAAACATCCCCACTACGTGTTTGCCTTGCTCTTTTAGATCGTGTAGAGCCATTGCGTTGCGCTTTTTAAGCGCGTCAAAATCCATCTTCATCTCGTCTCCTTTGAAATTTCGTTTGCTTTGCGTGCGCCGATAAGCGAAGCGCCTATCGCGCCGCAGTAGATTGCGTTTTCGCAAGTAAAAATTTCAGCCCCCAGATGCTCGCCTAGAAGCTGTTTGAAGAGCGGCACGTTGCTAAGCCCGCCGCTTAAAAAGTAAATTTGATTTTCCAGCCGTTTGATGAGAGCGGCGACCTTGTGCGCCGATGAGTCCACGATGGCATAGGCGATCTCGCTCGTTTCGGCTCCGTTTGCGCTTAGCGAGACGATCTCGCTCTCGGCAAATACCGTGCAGGTCGAGCTTAGTTTGATCGCGGGATTTTTGCGGGCGGTTTTGTAAATTTCGCTTAGCTCTAGCTCCAGGCGGCCCGCGCTGATCTCTAAAAATTTGCCCGTGCCCGCCGAGCATTTGTCATTCATGATAAAATCCACGGGCTTGCCGTTTTCTATTTTGATCGCCTTCGTATCCTGCCCGCCCACATCGATGACGGTGCAGTCTTGCTCAAATAAAAAGTGTGCCCCAAGCCCGTGGCATAAAATTTCGCTCATGCTAAGCTGCGCGTACTCTACGCTAACGCGTCCGTAGCCCGTAGCCGTCACGAAGCCCTCTGCGTAGCCTTTTTGCTCTAAGGCTTGCTTGATCTGGCGCGCGACCTTGACCGCGCTAAAGCCGCTTGGCAGCAAAAATAGCTCGCAAAATTCGCCGCGTTCGTCCATAACGGCGACCTTTGACGAGGTAGAGCCGATGTCGATACCGATAAAATGCATAAAATTTTAAATCCGTCGAAAAATATTTCTACACCGTAGAACTTTGATTTGAATGTTAGTCTTTTTAAGCTTTTAGACTGCTGAAATTTAGCGTAGGCTTGCGGCGCGGATAAAATTTAGCTTTGCGCCGCATTTGAATTGGTTTTAAATTTAGATTTAAATTTAGCGCTCGCGAGCGATTAAAATTCCGCTTAAAATCACCACCGCAATGCCTGCTAGCACGATCGGACCGGGCAGATGATCGCCTAGCATAATGCCGAGTGCCATGCTAAATAGGATGTCGCTGTAGCTGATCGCGGCGACTATGCCCGCTTTGCGTGAAGCGGCGTAGGCACGCGTCATGTAAATTTGAAAGTAGATCCCGCTGACGCCCAGAAGCGCCACGAGCACCCAGCCAAAAAGGCTTGGCGGGTTGAAGTAAGCAAGTCTCGCCAAATCCACCCCGCTGAAAAGCCCTAAAATTTTAACCTCGCTACCTTCAAGCGCCCAGCCCGTTATCATCATCGTAGCACTTAGAAAGGTAGCGGACGAGACGAAAACCAGCACGATGAGGTTTGTGGCGTAGTGTTTGCGGAGCTCGCGCACGCTCGTGTATGCAAGCCCCGCGCACATGCCGCCGAAGATTCCCACTGCATCGGTTACGCTGATGCCGATGTGCGGGCGCACGACGAGTAAAATTCCGCCAAAGCCCAGCAGTATCGCAAACCATGCCTTAGAACTTAGCTTTTCGCCTAAGAAAAACGCCGAAAATAGCGCGGTGAAAATGGGCGCCGTTTTTTGGAATGTAAAAGCGGTGCCAAGATCGATGTGGGCGATATTATAAAAGGTCGCTAAGATACCGCAGCTGCCGATAAAGCCGCGAAACGCGAGCAGCCACGGCTTGCCGCCCGGGCCCAGGTTTTTTATCCGCCTTAGCGAAAACAGCACGATGCCGATGCCTACGACATTGCGGAAAAATACGATCTCGGCGCTGCTCATCCGCTCCGCCATGACCTTGGCTAAAGCGCCGTTTAGCGCGAAATAAAAGCTCGCTACGAGCATGTAGTAAACGCCCAGATGTTTCAGCCAAAACGCGGAGTAGAATTTTTGTTTCATCGCACGCTACTTTCGGTTCGCCACAAGTGTGCCCGCGACGATGATGAGTGCCATGCCCGAAAGCGCCATGAAACCGGGCAGGGCGTCGCCTAGCAGCAGCCCAAATAGCGTCGAAAAGATGATGTCTGCGTAGCTGATCGTAGCTACTATGCCCGCTTTGCGCGTCGCGGCGTAGGCCTTGGTGACGTAGGTTTGATAAAACAGCCCCAGCAGCCCCAGAAGCACGGCAAAAAGCCAGCCCTGTGCGTTTGGAATTTTAAATTTGCAAAGCATAAAGCTCAGCGCGGGCGCGTCTATAAATTCTGCCGCGATCATAAGCGCTACGGGCATCAGCGTGCCGGCAAGAAGCGCAGAAAGGATGATTGTATCGGAGCTATAGTATTTACGTAGCCCGCGCACGGAGGTAAGCGCCATCGCGGCGAATAATCCGCTTAAAATTCCAAAAATATCGCTCGGCTGCAAGCCAAACTGCGGCTGAATTACCAAAACGATGCCAGCAAACCCGAGGCAGACCGAGAACCAGCCCATCGCGCCGAATTTTTCGCCGAGGGTAAAGTACGCAATGATCGCCGTCCAAATGGGTGCCGTTTTTTGAAAGGTAAATGCCTCGCCGAGGCTGATGTTGGCGACATTATAAAAAAATACCATCAGCCCCAAAATCCCGATAATGCCGCGAAACGCGAGCGTAAAAGGATGACCGCCTTTGTTTGCGAAGCGCGCCGTACGGGGGCGAGCCTTGATTTTATAAAGCAGGATCAAAAGTCCGGGCAGATTGCGAAAGAGTACGACCTCAAGCGATGAAATTTGCGCGCCCAAAAGCTTGGCAAAAACGCCCGTAAGAGAGTTGTAAAAGCACGCCATCAGCATATAATACACGCTTAGATGGTGCAGCAAGAAGTTGTTGTATTTCATCGCGCCCCTTTAAATTTGCGGAATTATACACGCATAATGATTAAATTTTAATATTCCGCTGTTTTTAATATCGCCCTTGCCGCACCGCCCGCTTCTAATCCTCGCTGCGTCATCACTTTTAATCTTGCTGCATCGCCTGCTTTTGTGTGATTGGCGCGACGGCTCGGTTTTGTGCTTGGGCGCTTGCTTTTGCGTTTCTCGCTTGCAGGCGATAGTTCGGTGCTTGGATATTGGGCGCTGCTTTTGTGATTTTTACCGACCCTCTGCTCTGCGCGCCGCCGCTTGCTTGAGCAAAGCAGTAAAATTTACGCAGCTGCGAGTTTACACGCCTTCGCGCGTTCTCGCCCGTTTTTGTGTTTCGACCGCTAGTTTTTCGCGCTCAGACTTCGGTTTTAAAATTTTATAAAATTTGCGTGCAGCCCCAGTTTCGCGTCGTCTGCGGCGACGGATCACGCGCTTTGAGGCCTTTTATCTAGGCGATGCTCTGTTCGTGTCGCGATAAAATCTCTCTAAATTTAGCGCCTAAATTTTATAAAATTTTGCCGCTTCCTTCCGCGAGCGAGCGCGTAGAATTTGGCTTTAATCTATTTTTGGTTATAATCGCGCCAAAAACTACAAGGACGAACGTGAAAAGTTTGATCATCATCGGGCGCCCCAACGTCGGCAAGTCGAGCCTTTTTAACCGCCTAGCGGGCGCTCGCATCGCCATCACGAGCGACGTTGCGGGTACGACGCGCGATACCAATAGGGCCGAAGCCGAAATTTTCGATCGCCGCGTGCGCGTGATCGATTCTGGCGGTCTGGACGACACCTCCGAGCTGTTTGCGCGCGTGCAAGCCAAGACGCTAAGCGAGGCAAAGAGCGCGGATTTGATAATCTTTATGACGGACGGCAAGCTGCTTCCAAGCGATGATGAGCGGCGGATATTTTTCTCGCTACAAAAGCTCGGTAAGCCCATTGCCCTAGCGGTTAATAAGATCGACGGCAAGCGCGACGAGGAGCGCAGCTGGGAGTTTAACGAATTCGGCGTTAAATTTTTCCCGATCTCCGTCTCGCACAACAGCGGCATCGACGAGCTGAAAGAGTGGATCTACGGCTTCTTGGACCCTGCGCCTGCGCGGCAGGACGAGGATGAAATTTTTGATGATTTTATAGAGGGTTTCAACGACGAGGGCGAGCCGAAAGAGGGGCGCGACGAGGAATTTTACGCTAGTAAAACCATCGGCGTGGGTATCATTGGGCGAGTAAACGTCGGTAAATCGAGCCTCCTAAACGCGCTTGTGGGCTCGCAGCGCTCGGTCGTGAGCGATTATGCGGGCACGACGATCGATCCGGTGAACGAAAGCACGGAATTTGGGGGGCGTATGCTTGAGTTTATCGACACGGCGGGCATTCGTCGCCGCGGTAAGATCGAGGGCATCGAGCGTTTCGCGCTAAATCGTACCGAAAAAATCTTGCAAAACTCCGACATCGCGCTTTTGGTACTCGACGCAAGCGAGCCGCTAAACGAGCTGGACGAGCGCATCGCGGGGCTTGCGGCTAAATTTGAACTCGGGCTCATCATAATTTTAAACAAATGGGATCTTTGCGAGCGCGATTACGACGAGTTTTGCCGCGATTTGAGAGATAGGTTTAAATTTCTTTCCTACGCGCCGATCATCAGCGTCAGCGCGACGGACAGGAAGCGGATCCATAAAATTTACCCGCTCATTTTGGAGGTTTATTCAAATTTCACGCGCAAGCTCGGCACCGCAAGGATCAATGAAGCGGTAGAAGCCGCGATAAAGGCGCATCCGATACCTCGCGAGCGGGGCAAATCGGTTAAAATTTACTACGCCGCGCAGATCGGTTTTGCGCCGCCGAAGATCGCTCTTGTGATGAACCGTCCAAGTGCGCTGCATTTTAGCTACAAGCGCTATTTGATGAACAGACTGCGCGCGAGCTTTGCCCTTTCGGGCAGTCCGCTAGTGCTGCTGCCGCGCAAAAAAGGTGAGAGCGATGAAGAGCGGTAATATCGTGCTCATCGGCTTTATGGGGGTCGGCAAGGGCACGGTAGCGCGGGCGCTGGCTGCGCAAAGCGGGATGTTTGCGCTTGATTGCGACGATATGATCGAAAGCTACGCCAATAAAAAGATCGGGCAAATTTTTAAAGAGCAGGGCGAGCAGAGCTTTAGAAAGATGGAAGAGGGCCTTGCGAAATTTTTAGAAAAGTCCGTCCGCTGCGCCGTGATCTCTACAGGCGGCGGCTTTTACGCCGTGAAAAATTTAAATAAAATCGGCACCGTCGTGTATCTGAAATCAAGCTTTGAGGGGATTATTGATCGCTTAAAAAACAGCGAGAACGCGGAGAAAAAATTTGCCAAGCGCCCGCTGTTAGCGGATCTGCAAAAGGCTGCGGCGCTGCACGCTCAAAGAGACGGGGCGTATGAAAAAAAGGCCGACATAGTAATCGACGTGGAAAATAAAAGCGTAAAAAAGATCGTAAAAGAAATTCTATCCGCCTGCGACGGGCTAAATTTAAAGGGGAAAAAGATGTCTAAACAAAAGTGCCCTGGCGGCGGCAAAAATTCCAAGCCGCACGGTAAAGAGGGCAAAAGCGATAAGCTTGAAAAGAAAGAGGCGCTAAAGCAAAAGCTGCGCGAGCTACTAGAGGGCTTAGAGCGTGAGCAAATTCCAAAGCGCGTAATCGCGTGGCACTTCGATCTTTACGAGCCTTACGCGCTTGAGCTCGCGGGATCGAGCAGTTATGACGCGGATGACGATGACTGGGCTTGCGAGGATGAGGATGAGTTTTATCCGCAAAGCTCGCGCTTGCAGCTTGATTTTTTAAGCGAGCTTTCGTGGCGGCAGGTTTTAAAAATGCTCGTGCAGGCTTTGCGCGAGCTGCGAGAGCAGATGCCAGATGCAAAAATTTTTAAGTGCAAGCACGTTGCCGCGGGCTTCATAGACGGCGATCTGATTTTGATTTAAAGGAGCAACGATGAGAATTTTAACGGGTCTTCAGCCTAGCGGCAAGCTGCATTTGGGCAACTACTTCGCGAGTATCAAGCAGATGGTGGACGCGCAAAACGCGGGAGAGCAGATGTTTATGTTTATCGCAAACTACCATGCGCTCACGTCCGTAAGCGACGGCGCAAAGCTTAAAAGCTCAACCTACGAGGCCGCCGCGGCGTTTTTGTCGCTGGGGATTGACCCGAAAAAGACGGTGTTTTGGGTGCAAAGCGACGTAAAAGAGGTGCTGGAGCTTTACTGGATTTTAAGCGGATATACGCCTATGGGGCTGCTCGAGCGAGCGCACGCATACAAAGACAAGATCGCTAAGGGCTTTGAGAGCAAGCACGATCTGTTCAGCTACCCCGTGCTGATGGCGGCGGACATCCTGCTATACAGCGCGGAGGTCGTGCCCGTGGGCAAGGATCAGATCCAGCACGTCGAGATCGCCCGCGACATCGCGCTTAAATTTAACAACGCCCACGGCGAAATTTTAACTATTCCGCAAGCGCGCGTAAATGATGAAGTGGCGATCGTGCCGGGCACGGACGGCGCGAAGATGAGCAAGAGTTACGGCAATACGATCGATATTTTTGCAGATGCCGCGACGCTAAAGAAGCAAATTTCAAGTATCGTAACGACCTCCGAGCCGCTGCAGGCACCTAAGCAGTGGCGCGGATGCAATGTCTATAACATCGCGAAGCTATTTTTAAACGAAGCGGAGCAGACGGAACTGCAGGCTCGCTACGAGCGCGGAGGCGAGGGGCACGGGCACTTCAAGGCGTATCTAAACGAGCTCGTGCAGGGCTACTTCAAAGACGCGCGAGATAAATTTGAATACTATCAAAGCCACCGCGAAATTTTAGACGAGATGCTAAGACAGGGCGCGCAAAGAGCGGCTGCGACGGCTGCTTCATTGATGCAAAAGGTTCGCACTGCCGTGGGGATTTATCGCTAAGGAGAGTGAGATGACGGATTACGCTAGAGAAATTTTATCTGACGGCAAGTTGCTTCGGCAGAAGCTGGAAATTTTCTTGCAAACCCCTAGTAAGGTTGAAATTTACGCACGCGCCTGCGAGAAATTTTTCGCCGCCGGCAAGCAGCGCGAGTTAAATTACGTAAGCACGTGGAGCTGGTGGGCCTTTTTCGGCACGCTGTTCTTTTTTCTGTACCGCAAGGAGTATAAAATTGCCGCAGCCCTATTTGCCTTTGTGGTAATTTCTTGCTTTATTCCGTTTTTGGATGAATATGATAGAAGTATAGGAATGGCGGTTAGTGTCAGTAGTGGAACTATGGCGAAATATTTTGTTTGCTATAGATTTGTCGCGCTATTGGATAAACAGGACGACGAAGCCCTAAGGCGGGGCGGCGGCGTGAATAGATGGGCGATATGGCTCGCGGTAGTATTTTACGCTTTGGTCGCAATCGTGTTTGCGCTGATAATTTCAAACGGCGGCAAAATTCAGTAGTTTTAACGGCTTCCGCGCTCAAAAACGCTAAATTTTAAAAAGGAGTAAGAATGAAAGCGATCGTAACGGTGATCGGTAAGGACAAAGTTGGCATTGTGGCGGGCGTTTCGGCTAAGCTAGCGCAGCTTGGGCTAAACATAG
>CAURKZ010000032.1:0-13465 GCA_963525605.1 uncultured Campylobacter sp. | reverse complement strand
GCTCACCGCGCGATCGAGAGCATCACGCTAGATCGCGGCGCGGCGCATCTAAAAGACGATCTGATGCCGCGCTACGCCGAGCTCATCTACAACGGCTTTTGGTTCAGCCCGGAGCGCTTGTTGCTTCAAGAGCTGATAAATAAATCCCAAGAGCACGTAAACGGCAAGGTTAAGCTCGAGCTCTATAAGGGCAACGTGACCGTGCTGGGCAGGGAGAGCAAGAGCGATAGTTTGTTTAATACCGATTTTGTGACGTTTGAAGAGGACAAAGTTTTCAATCAAAAAGACGGCGACGGATTTATCAAGCTAAGCGCGCTAAGATTTATCATCGCGGGTAAGAACGGACGCAAGCTTTAGCTGAAATTTTGCCTCATAGCGACAAGGCGCGCAGGCGGATTTCGCAAAACGAAATTTTAAAATTTATCGAAAAAGTAGCGAGCGGCTGCGGGCAGGTTTCATAAAATTTCACTAAATTTCAGATCCGCCCGCGCCGCTTATAAAATTTTGTAAATTTAAAGCTAAATTTAAAAGGATAATGGATGAAAGTATTATTGATCAAAGACGTTAAGGGGCTCGGAAAGGCGGGCGAGGTAAAGGAGGTCAAGGACGGCTACGGCAATAACTTCCTAATCGGCAAAGGTTACGCCAAAGCCGCTACGACGGAGGTTTTGCGTAAATTTGAAGCGGATAAGAAAAAGCAAGCCGAGCTAGAAAAATACGAGGTCGCGAGCCTACAAAAACTGGCCGAGGAGCTAGCCAAGATACGCGTAAAGATCGTAAAGCAGACGGGCGAGAGCGGCGCGCTTTTTGGATCTGTCACGAAAGATGAGATCGCAACCGCACTAAAAGAGCAAAAGGGGATCGAAATCGATAAGAAAATTTTAGAGACCGAGGCTATCAAAACGACCGGGATTTACGACGTAAATGCCAAGCTAAAGCACGGCATAAGCGCTAAATTTGAGATAGAGGTGGCTAGTGTTTGAAGCGACTACCATTTTAGCTTATAAAGGCGCGAAAGGCTCCGTCATCGGCGGCGACGGGCAGGTTACGTTTGGAAACACCGTCTTAAAGGGCAATGCGACTAAAATTCGAAAGATCGGTAAAGAGGGCAACGTCTTGGCGGGCTTTGCGGGCAGCACTGCCGATGCGTTTAATCTTTTTGATATGTTTGAGAAGTGCTTAGATGGCGCAAAAGGCGATCTTTTAAGGGCGGTGATAGAATTTAGCAAGCAGTGGCGCAAGGATAAGTATCTGCGAAAGCTCGAAGCGATGATGCTGGTGCTGAACCGCAAAAATATCTTTTTGCTTAGCGGCACGGGCGACGTGGTAGAGCCGGACGACGGCAAGATCGCAGCGATCGGAAGCGGCGGAAATTACGCTCTTAGCGCGGCGCGAGCTTTGGATAAATTTGCAAGCCTAGACGAAGAGGAGCTAGTAAAGCAGAGCCTTAAAATCGCGGGCGAGATTTGCATTTACACAAACGAAAACATCAAAACATACGCAATTTGGGACGAAAAGAGATGATGACGCCAAAGCAGATCGTAGAGAAATTAGACGAATATATAATCGGACAAAATAGCGCCAAACGTACGATAGCGGTGGCTTTGCGAAATCGCTACCGTAGAATGGCGCTTGAAGATGAGATGAAAAACGAGGTGATGCCAAAAAACATCCTAATGATCGGCTCTACCGGCGTGGGTAAGACCGAGATCGCGCGCAGGCTTTCGAAGATGTTCGGACTTCCTTTTATCAAGGTCGAGGCGAGCAAATATACTGAAGTAGGCTTCGTGGGGCGCGACGTGGAGAGCATGGTGCGCGATCTGGCCGCTGCGTCGGTAAATTTAGTGCGCGGCGAGGAATTTGAAAAGAACAAAGACAAGATCGATGATTACATCAAGCGTAAAATTTTAGAAAAAGTCCTTCCGCCGCTTCCGCGCGGAGCGAGCGAGGAGAAGATCGCAGATTACGAAAAAAGCTACGAAAAGATGGCAGCTAAGCTCGAGCGCGGCGATCTGGACGATCTTAGCATCGAGATCGAAGTAAGCGAAAACGCGCTCGAATCAAATCCGAATTTGCCGCCCGAGATGGCGAATATGCAGGAAAGCTTCATCAAAGTAATCGGAATTTCGACGCGCAAAAGCAAAAAAGAGATGAAGGTCAAAGACGCCAAGGTTGCCCTCAAAAGCGAGGCTAGCGAGAAGGTCTTGGATATGGAGAGCATCAAAGCCGAAGCCGTTAGGCGCGCGCAAAACGAGGGCATCATCTTTATCGATGAGATCGATAAGGTGGCGGTTTCAAGTGGCAATAGCGGCAGGCAGGATCCGAGCAAAGAGGGCGTGCAGCGCGATCTGCTTCCGATCGTGGAGGGCAGCAGCGTAAGCACGAAATTCGGCAATATCGATACCGATCACATCCTTTTTATCGCCGCGGGCGCCTTTCATATCAGCAAGCCGAGCGATCTCATACCCGAGCTTCAGGGACGTTTTCCGCTTCGCGTCGAGCTTGACAGCTTAGACGAGGCGGCGCTGTGTGAAATTTTAACCAAGCCGAAAAATTCGCTTCTTAAGCAGTACTCGGCGCTTTTAAAGACCGAGGGTGTGGAGCTGGAGTTTAGCGAGGACGGAGTCAAGGCGATCGCGAAATTTGCGGCAAGCACGAACGAAAAAGTCGAAGACATCGGCGCTAGAAGGCTGCATACGATAATGGAAAAGGTGCTTGAGGATATCAGCTTCGAAGCGGATAAGTTTAAAGGGCAAAAGATCGTCGTGGATGAAAAGCTCGTAAGCGAAAAGCTCGCAGGCATCGCAAGCGACGAGGATCTGGCGAAATACATTTTATAAGGCGGCGCGGTAGCTACTCTTAGAATTCTGCAGAGTCGCGGAATTTTGCGGATAGCGAAAATTATGCGCTCTTAGAATTTGCAAAGCGCTGGGATTTCGGGCGCAAAATGTAGCGGAATTTTAAAATGCGCAGAATTTCGTCCTTTTAAATTTGGCGATGCTTTAAAATTTTAAGTCTGTAAAATTTCTAGGATGATTGAATTCTGCGCGGTGCGGGTTATATATAATGTAGTCGTGGGATGAAATTTAAAATTTCGCTGTTAATTTATGAAGCCGCAAAATTTACGGCGCGCAGAATTTGAAATAGATAAAATTTTGCGCCTAGGGGAGCGGAATTTAGCGCTACCGTGCAGCTTGAAATTTTAAAATTTCACTTTCTTGCGCGGCGTGGGAATTTTAAAATTTCGACGCTCGTGCGGAGCCGTCCTGCGCAAAACGAGATTTTAAATTTGCTTGCTATGGTTTAATGCCCCGGTCGCAAGTAGGATAAAATTTTATAAATTTAAGGAAAATATGAAAAGCGGATTTGTAACGCTCATCGGGCGGACGAATGCGGGTAAAAGCTCGCTGTTAAACTATCTCTGCGGCGAGAAAATTTCGCTCGTCTCGCACAAAATCAACGCCACGCGCCGTAAGATTAACGGCATCGCGATGAACGGCGCAGATCAGGTGATTTTCACGGACACGCCGGGACTGCACGAAAGCGCCAAGCTGATGAATAAGCTGATGGTCGAAGTGGCGCTCGGGGCGATTGAGGGCTGCGATCTGGTGCTGTTTTTGGCGCCGGTACACGATGATACCGCGGAATACGAAAAATTTTTAAATTTAAACGCAGGCATCAAACACATCGTGATTTTAACTAAAATTGACGAAGTAAATGACGAAAAGATCATGCAAAAGCTGCTGCAATATCAAAGATTTACAGATAAATTTGAAGCGATAATCCCCGTTAGCATCAAAAAAAAGGTCTATAAAAAGCAGGTTTTGGATGAAATTTGTAAAATTTTGCCCGAGCATGAGTACTTTTACGATCCTGAAATTTTAAGCGCGACCAACGAGCGTGAAATTTATCGCGACTTCATACTTGAGGCGATCTTTGAGAGTATGAGCGACGAGATCCCGTATTGCAGCGACGTCGTGATGGAAAAGGTGATCGAAAAACCCGGTCTGATCTCGGTATATGCGCGGATCATAACGGACAGCAATTCACACAAAGAGATGTTGATCGGCAAAAACGGCGAAGCGATCAAGCGGATCGGAATTCGAGCCAAAAAGTTAATTTCAAATTTTTCTAAGGTCAAAATTTACTTAAAATTAACAGTTTTTGTAAAAAAAAGCTGGAAAAATGACGAATTTATGGTAAAAACCGATTTTATCTATTGACATTTTATTTTATTTCTATTAGTATTAGCAGCGTAGAAAATTTCATTTGGAAGTGGAGTGTTATGGCAAAGAATAGTAAAAATGCTAGTTCGATTGTTGCGATTAACAAAGTCACGCAAACCATATTCGGTCTAAGTGAGAATGAAGTTTTCGAGCACGACTTCTCAAAAGCGAATCGTGCGAAGGAAACTTACGTCTCATATATTCCGTATAAGGATATAATGACTGCGACGGTTGAGATAAGCAGATCGGTAGAGGACGCGGATCTTTTAGATGCGATCGTCGTTAAGGTGTATGAGGAGCTGGGGCTTGACACCGCTTTGGATTACAAAATCACCTATAGTGAGGTAATAGGCGCTGGCGGCGATGATAGAATTTTCAACGTCTTTGTCGTAGATAATGCCAAACTCACTTCAGAATTCGATGCGATCGCCGCTAGGACGAACTACATCGACTATGTGGCTATGGCTCCGTTTTTATACGAGGGCTTGTATAATAGAGGCGTTCTAACTCGCGACGGAATCGACTGCTTCATCTACTTGCAACGCGACGATGCGTTTTTGGTAGTGTATCAAAACGGCGAATATTTTCAATCCCGCCAAGTAAGATACAACCTAAAATTTTTGCATGAAAAATATGTCGAGCTAGTCGGTAGCAGGGTCGATGAAGAGAGCTTTTATAGACTGCTCTCCAAGCAGGGAGTAAATTTAGAAAATCCGACCGAACGCGATTATATGATCCAAATTTTTGACGATATGTTTTACTATATCAACGACGTGTTGAACGGTATTAGTAAAATTTACAACGTCAATATTCAAAACGTTTATATCGGAACGGATATCGGTAAAATTCCTGCGATCGAGGTTTTTGTAGAAAATAATCTAAAGCTAAGATACAAGGATTTTAATTTTAACGTTGCAATCAACGCAAAAGATTATCCGCTCACTCAGCTAGATATTTTGATGTTCTTGGTAGGTCAAGATTATTTAGTTACTAAAGACGACGATCACAACTACTCGCCGTTTATGAGACCTCCACCTTTGACCCAAAGATCAACCGGCAAGCTGATAGGCTATATGCTGCTAGGCTGCTTACTTGGCGCTGTGTATCCTGCGTATAATTTTGGCTACGGCTATTATAATAATATGGTAGCTAATGATAAAACTAGCGAATATCAGGGATTAGAAGATCAGATGGTTCCTGCTAGAGCCGAAAGTGCGCGTTTGGATAAAGAGACTAAAGAGGTAAATGCTCAGGCTGCTAAGAGTGGTAAGGAGCTTAACGATAGGCGCGAACTAATTAACGCTATCTCAGATAAGAAAAACAATTACGCCATGAAAGGCGTTTCTATTTTCGAGCTAACCAATATGGTTGTTAAAAATAAGGGCAATATGGTTAGGATCGGTGATGAGAATAGGACTCTAACTGTTCAGGTGCGCACCAAAAACGATAAGCAAATGACCGAGCTTTTAGAGGATATCAGTAAAAAAGAGGGGTATGGCGTGGATACCAAAACAATCGCACTACAAGAGGGTAATAAAACCGTCTTTTACGATAGTAATATCAGTGTGGAGGTTAAATAATGAAAAAGAAAAGTTCATTAGATCAACTTGATCAATGGTTTGCCTCCAAGGGAAATAGTGCAAATAACTATTTTTACATAGCTTTGTTGTTTGTAGGTTTGGTAGCTTACTTTATTTTGAGTAACTATGCGGATCCGTATTTAGAAGAGAGCGAAACAAATCTAAGTACTGCCACGACTAAGCTTGAGGGTGCACAAAGAGAGTATAACGAGTTTTTTGGTGGTGATCCTGAGGCTTTTGTTAATAATAAGCGCAATATCCTCAATGGTGCTAAGACCAACCTTAACAATATCATTGAAGAGCGTGGGTATCTAGACGACAAGCTAAATGAAATTTCAAAGCTTACCTATAATGAAAAGAACTGGGCTAAGTTTATGGATAGCCTCTCAACGATCGCAGAGAATAACAATATTAAAATTTACGCTATTCACAGCGATAGAAGAGAGCCTAGCATCAAACAAATTTTTCAGCCTGAGGCTTTGCTGGATATAGATGTGAAATTTGAAGGAGCATTTTCGAATGTCCTTAGGTATATTAACCTAATCGAACAATCGGAGATGATCGTAGATGTAAATAAGATGGATATCAATGCCACTAAAAATGGCAAAATCGGTGGAAGCATTGGTATATCTATCTGGGGAGTAAATTACTAATGAAAAAGTTAATTTTATGCTCTTTGTTGCTTTCTGCTACTCTGTTTGCCGTAGATAATAATCAGACGGTAGCGCCTAGCAATGGTGCCTATAAGGCTAGATACGATGCTATATTTGATAATCTTAGCAAACCTAGAGTAGGTCTTAGCGATGAGCAGATAGCTTCTTTGCAAGATCCGTTTTATCCTAAAGAAGCCAATGCGCCTAGAGAAGCTAATCAGCAGGTGGATCTAGGTTATCAGCTAGTAGGTATTATGGGCGATAAGGTTAAGCTAAACGATAAGTGGTATGGTTTGGGCGAGTATGTAGGCTCATATAAGATCGTGCAAATAACGGGTAATAGCGTTATTATTACCAACGACGATGAAAATAAAGTCGAACTAACACTAAAACAAGGAAGTCAAAATGTCATTATTACATATAAGTAAAAAGTTTAGCATAGCCGCTATGCTTGCTTTGTCTGTTACGGCTACTAGTCTATATGCTGCTCCCGCAACTGCAGGTAACTGCGATAGGAAGGCGCTAAATATCAAGATTAACGATACCGTTACGCTAAATGAGATGCTAGCTCAGCTATCCGATATGTGCCGCTTTTCAGTGGTAGCAAAAGATGCTATCGCTCAAGAGGAGATGAGCAAGCCGCTGCAAGGCGTAAGCATCAAAGACCTTTCTTTACGCGAAGTTTTAGATCTACTCATAAAAGAGAATAATTTAAGCTATGAGTATTCTCATGGCATATTAAAAATTTCAGCGCTAGAGACTAGGACTTTTAAAGTGGATTACATCACTTCTATTAGAGAAGGTACTGCTGTTACTAAATCTTCTGTCGATTCCGCACCTACGAAAGTGGATGACGACGATGATGATAAAAAAGGGAATGACGACAATAAGATCACTACCAAAGAGAAATTTGATTTTTGGGAGAAGATTAGCGAGGAAATCACTTCTGTTTTAAATAACGGTACCGAAAAATACGTCGCAGTCGCTCCTATTATAAATCAAAATGCCGGTTTAGTAACCGTTACTGCTATGAAGTCTCAGATAGCTCGCGTCGATAGATATCTAAGCGGTATGCAAAAACGCCTTAGTCGTCAAGTCTTGCTAGATGTAAATATCATATCTGTCGAGCTAAATAACGAATACACTACCGGTATAGATTGGAGTAAATTCCAATTGGGATTTAATACCTATGTAGGTGGAGATCCGACTAAGCTTTCAGGCTATCATATAGATAACGGCAATAGAGGAAAGGCTAGCGATACTCACGGAACTTGGACGATAGGGGCTAATCTAAATTTCAATATCGACGGTTTGATTAACTTCCTAGAGACTAAGGGCAAAACCAAAATCATATCTAGCCCTAAGGTAACTACGATGAATAATCAACCTGCTATTATCTCCGTAGGTGATACCATTAACTACGTATTGAAATCTACTACTACAGGCGATTATCAAGGCGGAGATACTCAGTCGGATGATCAGTATTCGATCTTTGTAGGTATTCTTTTGAATATCTTGCCTGAAATTTCAGATGATAATAGGATTATGCTACGAATCAATCCATCTTTAAGTTCTCTTAAATATGCCGAAGATAACGTAAGAAAAGAAAACGGCAGAAGAGATATCGCACCTGATACCTTGCAAAAGAAACTCTCTAGCGTAGTTTGGGTAGATGATGGCGATACTGTAATTTTAGGTGGTTTGATTGGTGCAACTAAGTCCAAGAATAATACTAGGGTGCCTGTGCTAGCTGAAATTCCATTAATCGGAAATCTTTTCAAAAGCACTGCCGATGTTTTGAGCACGTCGGAGCTAATCTTCGTAGTAACTCCACATATCATCGACAATACCGGCGCGCCGCTTGCTACCTCTCTTAAAGAGCTAGGTTACTCAAAATCCATCTACGAAAATGAGTAATAACTATACGGCGATCAAGGAGATCTTTATCGAGGATAACGAAGTCTCGGACTTCGTTAATCTCGATAAATCGACCCTTGCTTATCATAAAATTTTAAATGCTTTGCAAAAGCCGTTAAAACTTATACTTTTCTACGGCAAACCGGGCTGTGGCAAGACATTTTTGCTTAATAAGATCAAGGTCGATCTTGAAAAAAAGGTAAGAGTAGTATTTGTGCCGCAGCCGTTTTTTGATGAGAAAGAATTTTTCTTAGAGCTTTATTCGCAGATTTTTCATTCAACTCCTAGCGAGCCGATTGATAATTATGAAAATTTTATGCGGGTTTACAGAGAGAGATTTGGAATTTCTACTAATGTAGGGGCGGTAGAGCAGGTCGTTATTTTGCTCGACGAAGCTCAGCTGTATCCAGGAAATTTAATAGAAAAAATTCGCCTTATGGCAGATACCAGATTATTTAAATTTTTATTTACAGTGCATAAGACGGACGAGGAAGATCGCCTCGCGAAGGATTATTTTAAAACCAGAATTTGGGAGAGCATTGAGCTTCCTAATTCAAATTTAGGCGAAGTCAAGCTGTATATTGAAAAGAAGCTTGTGCTTCATGGCTTTCAACAATACTATTTTATGTTTAGCGACGATAATTTCGATTTGATTTTAAATTTAACGGACGGCAATATGAGAAACATCAACAAGCTTATGTATAAGATGTATGAGCTTTTTGAGTATTACGAAGTAAATAAACCTACGGAAATTAGTTTTTCGCAGATTAATAATAAAATCATAGAGATGGCAGCGATAGGCTCGGGGATAATAAATGCTTGAATTTTACGAAGTAAACGAACTTGAAAAAAAATGGGAAGAGTATAACAAAAACAGAAAGCAGTTTTCTTTCCTAAAATCTAAGCCGAATTTCGTATTGAGATTCGACAAGACGATTTTGGGGCTTTTGATATTGATCTCGGTTGCGATCGGAGCGATATTTTGGCTGCTTAAAGATAGTGATAGCGTCAGTATGGCAAGTATCAATCAAAATATTGAGGACAAGGGTGGTGCTACAAATTCTGCTAGTGATGCCGAGCAGCAGGCGGCAGATCTTGCAGTGCAAAATAATATCTCCAAAGAGGATTATAATATCAGTGCGCCGAAAGTTGCCCGCACCTCTAAACACGAAAAGGAGCGCCCGAGTTTAAATTTAAACGACGTAGGCGTGCTATCCAGCGAGGATTCCGGTGGGTTTAAGATAACCAATAATTACGAAAATGGCGGAAACTATGGCGGGCAGGCTCAGGCTCAGAATTTCGGCGGTCAAAATTTTGGCGGACAGAATTTTGGCAATCAAAATGCTCCTACGTTTAACGTACCTAATACCAATAACGCAGCTTTTGCAAATCAGCCACCTAAAAATGAGGTTATAGATTTTGGACGCGCTCCATTGCCGCCTAAATCAAATTTCTCTGGAGGTTCTACAAATACCGCAAGTAGCGCTCCGCTAAGTTCCAGGATTGAGATAAAAACTTCAAATTTAAGCGAAGATAAACAGAGCTTGGAGAGCAAATTTTATGCAACGAATAAGATTGAGTATTCGCTATCGCTAGCCGAAGAAGCATATAATAAGAAAGACTACGATAATGCGATCAAGTGGGCTCTTACGTCAAATGAGCTTGATAAGGACAACGTCGCCAGCTGGATAATTTTTGCTAAAGCCAATTATAAAAAGGGTCGTAAAGAAGACGCGCTTTACGCTCTTGAAACCTTTAACGCAAAGGCGAAAAATAGCGAAATTTCTAACCTCATTTCAAAGATAAGAAGCGACAAACTATGAAAATTTTATATATTTTAGCTTTTGCGATCGCGTCGTTATTTGCAGTTAGCGCCGATGACGTGCGCAACTGGGATCAGATCGGTCAGTATAACCGTATCTGCCAAGAAAGCGTGCGAAATTTATTCATCGAGGAGCAGAGCGAGGCGCTTGCGAATATGTATGCCAAGGCATGCCTGAAAATGGATAAAGTAAATGAGCTCGTCGTGCCTACGGTGATGCTTTATAAAACCAAAGAGGCTCGCGAGAATGCTTCTCTTTATTCGACTATAATTTTTCAAAAAAAGATGCTTTATTTGGCACTTTGTGATAGCGTGGATATTAGCTATATACGCACGCCTAAGATCAATTATATTTTGTCTGAAATTTTTGATAAATTTACGGAGAGAGCATACGTAAAAAAGAGTGATACGTATGTCTTTACCCTAGAAAACGGCGAGCGCGCCGAGCTTTTTATCAAAGAAGAGGAAGAGGTAAAAAAGATGGTAATTGCAATTTACGCTGGCGATAAGCTTAGCTCGATTAAAATTTATTGGTGATCGCGATGACAAAGATTGAAGAGCAGATTGTTGCGATTTTAATACGAAACAATATCCTTACTAGCACCGTTGTTCCGGAAATCAAGGACAAGATGGATATTGGCTTGACGCTAGGCGAGGTTTTAGTCGGAGATAACTATCTAAGCCAGGATGATTTTTGCTCAATTTTAGTTGAGCTATACAAGCGCCGTCAGATACAATTTGACGATATAAACGAAAAATTTTCGATGGATCCGAAGGAATTTTTGCAAATTCTAGCCAAGAAAATGAACCTGTCGTATATGAATTTAGACGATATCGACATAGATTTTAGGCTATCGGAACGCACTCCTACCGCACAGCTTAAAAGATACGGCGTGATACCTGTTAAAGCGGATGATCTGAATATTTACGTTGCTTTTTCTGATCCGTTTAATCTTGAGTCGCAAGATAAAGCGCAGGCTATGTTTAGCAAACAGCTGCTTAAAATCGTAGTGGCTGATCCAAATCAGGTAAATAAATATCTATCTAAGCTTGAGCTTTCAGAGAGCATTAAAGGGCTCGTAGCAGAGATTCGCAAAGAGCTCGCCAACACTGGTGGTAGCGGAAGCAGCGATGATACCTCGGCGATTTTAAAGCTCATTGAGATGATAATCAGCCAGTCTATTAAGATGCGCGGTAGCGATATTCACATTGAGCCGACCGAGAATAACTGCGTCGTGCGTACCAGAATCGACGGAATGCTCGCTGAAATTTTTATCTTTGATAAGGATATCTATCCACCGCTAGTAAGCCGATTGAAGCTACTTTCGAATATGGATATCGCCGAACGCCGTAAGCCGCAAGACGGCAGGTTTAGTATGAAAATTTCAGGTCGCGAATATGATTTTCGTATCTCGACGCTGCCTATTATCAACGGCGAATCTACCGTTATGCGTATCCTCGATAAATCCAAGGTTATCATAAGCCTGGAAAAGCTCGGCATGCACCCTGATAGCTTTAAGAAATTTAATAACGCTATGAAGGCTCCATATGGTATTATCTTGGTTACTGGCCCTACGGGAAGCGGTAAGTCTACGACGCTATACGCGGCACTAAACGATATTAAAAATATCGATACTAAGGTCATTACCGTAGAAGATCCGGTCGAGTATCAAGTAAATTTAATCCAACAAGTCCAAGTTAACGAAAAAGCAGGTCTTACCTTCGCTTCAGCACTGCGCTCGATTTTAAGACAAGACCCCGACATCATAATGATCGGTGAGATCCGTGATCAAGAGACCCTTAGAATCGCGATCCAGGCTGCTCTTACGGGACACTTGGTTTTCTCGACACTACACACCAACGACGCCGTTAGCGCGATCCCGCGAATAGTGGATATGGGTATCGAAGCCTATCTCATAAGCGGTGCACTGATTGCGGTAGAGGCGCAACGTCTCGTGCGAAAGCTTTGCCCGCACTGCAAGCAGCCTACGAATCTGCCTAAATCGATGCTTGATCAGCTGAAGGAATTCTTGCCTGAAAAATACACGTTTTTCAAGGCTGTAGGTTGTGATCAATGCGGTCAAACGGGCTACATGGGGCGTGAGATGATTAGTGAAATTTTACCTATTACCGATAAAATGCAGAGCTTGATCGCTAATGGCGGCTCAAAGGACGATATGAGAGCCTTAGCGAAGGAGGAGGGATTTATAGATATGTTTGAAGACGGTGTTATACGTGCTGCGCGCGGAGTAACTAGTATAGAAGAAATTTATAGGGTGGCTAAACAATGAAAAAGCAATTAGAAGTTGAATACAACGCCAAGGGCGCAAGAAGGAAGATGTTTTTGCAAGCTAGCGATAAGGTACAAGCAAACAACCTCATGAAGCAGCGCGTAGGCGGGACAATCGTAAAAAGAGGTGAAACCCAAGTCGTTGCCAATACGGGCGGTGATTTTAAGGCGCAGGTTTCGCGCATGCTGGGTGGTAGCGGAAGAGTTAGAACGCTGCCGTTAGTAGCGTCGATCCGTCAGCTTTCGGTTATGACAAATGCTGGAATTTCAATCCACGACTCGATCAAAGAGGTTGCGAGGGCGGCAGAGGATAAGACTCTAAAAGAAATTTTCAGCGCTATGAATGATGACCTTAACGCAGGTCTTAGCTTGACAGAGTCTACGGAGAAATTTAGAGGTCAGCTCGGTGATGTCGTCGTTGCGATGGTAAGTCTGGGCGAAGCTACCGGTAATATGGCAGAATCTCTAGCCAAGCTTGCCGCTATGCTTCAAGAGCTTTGGGAAAACCAGCGTAAATTTAAAAAGGCGATGCGTTATCCGATGATCCTTATGATCGTTATGGCGATTGCGTTTTCTATTTTGATGATGTACGTCGTGCCAAAATTTCGCGAAATTTTCGAAGAGCTCGGTGCGGATTTGCCACTACCTACTAGAATTCTACTTGGCATCGAAAGTACTCTTAATAATTATGGAATTTTTGTTTTAGCAGGCATCATAGGCACTATTATAGCTCTTAGATGGGCATATCGCAATAATCCTGAGTTTAAAAAGGGCTTTGACAAGACGATTTTAAAGGTCTATCTATTTGGTAAGATCATATTTTTCTCTACGATGTCGCGATTTATGCTTATTTTTACAGAGCTCGTGCGAGCGGGTATTCCTATCGCAGATGCGCTGGATACATCTGTTTTAATGGTGGATAATCATACTTTAAAAGAGAAACTCTCTACCGTTAAAATTGCCGTGCAGCAAGGCGT
>CAURKZ010000031.1:0-14433 GCA_963525605.1 uncultured Campylobacter sp. | reverse complement strand
AGAATTTTAGAATTTTAGAATTTTAGAATTTTAGAATTTTAGAATTTTAGAATTTCGCGGCGCGCAGATTAATAAACAAATTAAAACGCGCCGCGGTAAGTCGTGCTAGCAGCTAGTTTGTAGCGTCTTGGAGCTCTTCTTCGATCTCGGAGTTGCTTTTTACGACCATGCCTGAGCCGTGGATGACGCTAGGCATGCAGGATGTGCAGATATGCACCGTCTCGCCGTTTTTATGCGCCTTGATAAAGACCGCGTTTTCATCGTCGCTGCTTTTGAGCGAACATATATTGCAAATGTAAATATCACCTGATTTCATAGAAATCCTTTCTTAAAAAATTTTGCACTATTTTATGAAAATTTCAAAATTTTTCATTGATTTTAGTTAATCTTTAGCGATTTTTATTGCGGGCGCTTTCGTCTATCAGCACTACGTGCGTCAAAAAGATGATGAAAAATAGTTGGAAAAATAATCCTACCAGCGGGATTAAACACAGCAGATAAAAAATAAAAGCGCTTAGGGCAAATTTATATCCGCCCCCCATTTTATAAGAGCGCTCGAAGCTTTTCGCGCTTAACGCGTTTGAAGAGACGTCGATTAGAATCAGCTTGTAATAGATATAAAAAAACGGCACGTTGATTATGAATAAATTTATTACCGGCACAAACAAAAGCACCGAACAGATAAATAAAATCGCTAAAAATTTTAAAATTTCAATGCTCATCAGCTTTAGCACTCGCGCCGTGCTCGCTTCGTCCGCGCGGCTTAGATGGTAGTGGCGCGCGTTGATCTCTTTAGTGACTGCGGGTGTCAGAAAGGCCGCGATGATAAGCGCGCAAAACACGCTAAGCATCAGCACCGCGAAGCTGGCAAACACCGAAAAAATCGCGCCGATAATCCACTTCGTAGCAGCAAAGCTTAGAATTTTTGCAATTATTGGGAAGCGCTGCTCGTCCAAGAAGCTAAAATCGCCGCTTTGCGCGCCCTGCGAAAGTGCGTCAAAAAGCTCTTTGCCGCCGAAAAACGCGAGCGTACCTAAGATTATGAGCGAGCACACAAGTGGTAGTAGCGAGAGCAAAATAAACTTGCGCGTAAAAAAATCTTGCTTTGCCAAATTAAAAATTCTACCCATGTATGCTCCTATTTGCGTTATTTTAGCGACTTTTGCGACGGAATTTGAGCTGAGTAATTTGACTGCTGCACGAAATTGCGCCTCATCAATCCGCTCGCTTGGCTCATTCGCTTGCTTTAACCGGCTCATCTCGCATTATAATACGAAATTTATGCTTTGATCGCTCGCTCGCCTGCGTTTAATTTGCTCATTTATAATGCGTAAAAAAGAGTCCAGATCTAGCTATGTTTTTGCCTGTTGCGAATATTTATTTGCTTGCTGCGCAGAATTTTTGCCTCTTATAAATAAGCTGACATTGCGTAAAATTTCAGGCGCAAAATTGCAGAATTCCAAATCAAAGCCCTTTTTTAAAATTTGCATGCCGAAATTTTATAGATGAAATTTCAAAATTTCAAAATTTCAAAAGTAAATATCGCGCGCAAACCCACGACTTCACTTCGTCGCGTCGTAGATCTTTTGCAATTGCTCGTAAATTTCGTTTGCGCTTACTGCGCCTTTTGATAGCACCTCGATTAACACCTCGTTATCTTCAAGGTCTCCCCAGATTTTTCGGTAGCTGCCTTCTTTGTAACCGTTATTTTGGCGGAATTTATTCAGCACGTTTTTGCCGATATATTTGGCAAAAAGTGTGTCTAAGCTCACTCCGCATTTAATCGCCACGCGAAAAAAATCGGTCAGTAGCTCGCCGATTTGCAGCTCAAAGCCGCTCGTTTCGTGGATTATGAGCTCGATGTCGTTTACGATCTCGTAGATGCTGTATTCGCGCACGTCGTAGGCGTAGGAGCTAAACTCCGCAAATCCGCTTACTGCTGTGACGTCGCTTACGATGTGATCGATGTCTTTGCTGCCGTAATATTGCTCTAAAATATAGCTCATCACGAAGTGCCAAATATCAACGATCTCGATGACGATATTATTCACGTCCGGCGCTGCAGAGATATTTTTCCAATGCTTCCACGCAAAGCTATCGATAAGCTCTGCACATTCCATGTAAATGCAGCGCTTCCAGTTGATAAGTTTGCCGTTTTTTGTATAGCCGTCCTCCCAGCCCACGCCATTTGTTTCGTCGTTTAGGGCTTGCTGCATCAAAAACATCTCTTTTACTTTTTTATAATTTTCCATAAAAATTCTCCTAATTTTGGCTCGCGATTATAGCTAATAAAAGAAAATCATTGTATAATTTAGCAAAAAGGAGGCTTAAAATGTGTGCTGCTCAGGATAAATTCGACGAGTTTTTAGGCAGGATGAAACTCCTATCTCTCGGAGTTTTGCGCAATAATCTGCCATATTGCTGCAGTGCATTTTATGCCTACGATCCGCAAAATAAGGAGCTCATCATCGCAAGCGCGAGCGACTCCGAGCATATCAAAGCAGTCTTTGCCAACCGCGGAGTTGCAGCTACGGTCGCGCTGGATACGAAATTTGTAGGCAGGATCAAAGGCGTGCAGATTTGCGGCCATATCCGTAGCGCGGATGAGCGCGAAACCTCGCTATATCTTAAGCGCTTCCCGTTTGCGCGCGCGATGGAGACCGATTTTTTTACAATCAGAATCGATTGGATGAAAATGACCGATAATACTTTAACTTTCGGCAAAAAGCTAATTTGGGAGCGCTAGCTCGCTAAGAATACCATCTATTTATATTTTGCGAAATTTTAAACTTGCAAGACTTAAATTTTATCTAGTAAGATTTTGAAATTTGCATAAAATTCTATCTTGTCGGTTTTTTCAAAGAATTTCACCATTAGATCCGCTTTGAAATTTCCGCTCCGTTAGTTTTTGGAATTTTACAGAATGGAATTTAGCATAAAATTTCATCTTGCAAGCGGGGATTATCGCAAATTTTATTCCCTTAGAAGCGGAGCTTGCCGCATAGAATTTTGTGTGAAAATTTTAAAATTCTAAAATTTGACTTTTTTAGCCTGACGCGCGAGCTTAGCTCTGCCGGTCCCTAATTTCGCTTACTAGTCGTCCGCCGATCGCGTAGTCGTCAGTGGATATTTCATCTATCGTAACGACCGTGGTTTTCTAGCCCCTCCTAGCACGGCTACTAGGGCATCGGTTAGGTCTTTTACGAGCTTTGCTTTTTGTTCGCGACTTAAGCCGCCACGTTCTTTGGTGATTTTAACGTTTATGTAGGGCATTAATTCTCCTTAAAATAAAGGTAATTGTAGCCAAAATTTTGTCTGTGCGCCTGAAAGTGCGGAATTTTATGTTAAAATCGTCGCGATCTGAATTTAAGGAGAAAATATGCCATTGTTAGATAGTTTTAAGGTCGATCATACCCGCATGAATGCCCCGGGCGTGCGGCTCGCAAAGAGTATGCGCACCAAAAGCGGCGATAAGATCAGCGTCTATGATCTGCGGTTTTGCCGCCCGAATTTAGAGATCATGAGCGAGCGCGGCACCCACACGCTGGAGCATCTTTTCGCGGGCTTCATGCGCGAGCACCTAAATAGCGCGGACGTCGAGATCATCGACATCTCGCCGATGGGGTGTCGCACGGGCTTTTATATGAGCGTGATCGGCGCGCCTAGCGAGAGTGTTGTCGCGGCGGCGTGGAGCGCGAGTATGAAGGATATTTTGGGCGTGGGCTCTCAAGTAGAGATCCCCGAGCTGAATAAATTTCAGTGCGGCACCTTCGCGATGCACTCGCTTGCAGAAGCTAAACAGATCGCGCAAAACGTGCTAAATAAAGGAATCGGCGTGATCAAAAACGACGAGATCGCGCTGGATCCAAGCAAGATAAAATAATTTTGAAATTTAAGAGATAGCGCAAAATTTTAGTGCTATCTCTTTGAGCACCGATTGTTCCGCGATCAGTGTATAACGCACCATAAAATATTATCGTAAAATGTGCAAAAATTCGAGGCACAAAATGCGTATTTGCTAAAACAAGCCAGAGGCAACATCTATTTATAAGCTGATTTAGTTTTATAAACCGACTTGGCGCTTGCCGTAAAGTCTGCGCCATGTGAGGCTCTTGATAAAAGCTACGATTTGGCTTTAATCTGGGTGGCAAAAGCGCGCAAGCAGAGCTCATATCAAATTTAATAAATTTATCTCGTAGGCCGGCTTTAAATTTAGAAGAATTTTTAAAATTTCGTCTTAAATTAAAGCCGAAATTCTATCCGCAAATACCATGCTTATGCACATTATTACTTTCAGATGCGATCTTCAATTCTTCATAAAAATCGCATAGCAAAACGAGAATTTAGAGTTTTTATTTAAGGTTGCGTTGCGAGTTTGACGCTTAAAATTTCACTTTCGCTTCACGAAAAGGATGCTAAAATTCCGCCGAAACCGCACCGGATGCGGTGAACTTAAAGGAGCGAAAATGCAAAGAATTTTTCATATAAAAGATGCTATTTGTAGCGACGAGCGAGCCGTAAAAACGACATTTTTTACTACGGAGGCCACTTGCGGCGCGGTTTGGATCGTCAAACGCGGCCAGGTCGTAGCGCCGCATATTCACCCAGACGGCGATGACGTGTGGATTTGCTTAAGCGGACGCGGCGTGTTTTATCCGAGCAAGGGCGAGGAGGTACCGATCTGTGCGGGCGATCTAATCATTTCCAAAAGCGGAGAGTGCCACGGTATGAAAAATACGGGCGATGAGGATTTTGTGTTTGCAAGCGTTACGGCGCCGATTCCGTGCGGCTACGAAGCGATTTGAATTAAAATTCGCCAGAGATTTTGTGGCATTCGTAAAATAAATTAGCGCCGCAAAGAGTTGAATCAGAATTTGCCCGTAGCGTTAAATTTCATAAATTTAGCCGCGCTTTTGTATAATTTCGCGACAAGTACCGCGCAATCTGCGGCGAGATTAAATTTGAGGCAAAAGATGTATGAGGATTTTACGCAAGAGCCAAAGGATGAGCGCGCGCAAAAGAAGCGCAAAGCTAGGGCGCGCAAGGTAGAAGCAGATCGTAAGCCGGTGCGAGACGCGCCTCGAGGCATGCCGCTTTGGCGCAAGATCGTGCTTGGCGCGACATTTGTATTTGCGGCTTTTAGCGTGCTTATTCTAGCGGCGGTTATAAATTCCGCAGACGACTACTCGCCGCAAGAGCAGATCAAATACAGCGATTTTTACAAAAAAGGAGACGAAATTTACGCCCTCGTGGTGGGTGCGGGCTATTTTGCGATACCGGACGCGGACGCGGCGAGCTTTCGGGTTTTGGATTTCAGCTCCGGCTACCGCTCCAACGTCGCGGCGGATAAAAACGCCGTATATTGCGGAAATATCGCGATGAGCGAGCTAGAGCCTGCGCGCACGAAGGCCGTAGCGTTCGGATACGTAAGCGACGGGCGGATCAGTTATTTTTGCGACGGCGAGGCGGTGCCGAACGACGCGCTGGGGGCGCTTAAGCTCACTTATGAAACCTTGGCGCATATTTTTTGGGATGCGCCCAAGCCGCAAAGCTACGTTTATATATTTAAACGAATAGACGCTACGGATCTGCGCCAAATCGCGGGCGTATATTACGCTGCGCAGGGCTCTCGCGCGTTTTATAAGGGAGAGGTTTTGCCCGGCGCCGATGCCGCGAGCTTACGCCGGATAGAGGGAAGCGATGGGCGCGCTAGCGACGTTTATGCCGCGGACGGCGCGAACGTGTATTTTAAAAACCTGCGCCTTGACGCGCGGGATAACGGCGGGCATTACGAACTTTTGAGGCAGTGGTTGAACTATTTTTTGTGGGATGCGAAAAGCGGCGACGTTTTTGCGAATGATTTAAAATTTGACCCCGCCGCCGCGCCCTATGCTCCGCTAAATAGGCAGCTTGCGCACTCAAATCATCTACTTTTTGCCTCCCTTGGCGGCATCTATTATTTCGACGAGAATGACGGAAAGCAAAAGCGCGCGGCAGACAATCCCTTTGCGGGCGAGATCCACGCGCTTAGCGGCAGCGTGTTTCAAAGCGGTAAGCGAATATATTTTTTAGAGCGCGCGGATGTTTGGGGCGGCGGTCGCAGCACTCGCAGGCTGGTCGCTCGCAAAAGCGGGCTTTTCGCGCTCGAGCTGCCGCACGAGTGGCGCAGGGTCGGCGGCGTGCACGGCGGGCTATACGGCTGGGTCTATTCAAACGGCGGGCGATTTTTCTACTTCGACGATCTGGGCTCTTCTCAGCTGATAGATCGCTGCATTTATGAGATCAGGGATCTAGACTTGGTTGAAATTTTGCTTCAAAAAAGCAGCTTTGGCACGAGTAAAATTCGCGAGATGATAAAGAGCGGCGGGCTTGAGGCGGTGGACGGCGAGCTGCTTTTTGAGGTAAAGACGCGAGTGGAATTTTAGTCGTGATTTGAGCACAACTCGAGCATGGAAAGTGCTGCTAAATTTTAAATTTGATTTTATTTCGGCATAAATTTTTAAAATTTAAATGTAGTCGTGGGCTCTAGCGTAGGTTTAGAATTTAATCGCAAATTCCTTTAGAGGGAGCGCGCAAATTCCGTTTTGCGCTGTCGCGACGACGTGCGAAATATTTTGTATCGATCGCGATTTTTGCGTCGCGGCGCGCTTGGATAAGGCGTCGCCGTAAATTTTATTTTAGCGCCGCAGCTTTCGTAAATTTTGCTAGCAGTGTAGGCAACGCGGCGACAGAGCGTAAATTTAAAAGGCTAAAATTGCAAAGCTGCGTGCATAAAATTTGCACGCTGAAGCTTACTGGATAAAATTTAAAAACTTGGATTCAAAAGCGCAAATATCTTATTTCGATATGAAATTTAACAGAGCGAGTGCAGATCAAGCGGCGCGATCAAAGCGCCGTTTTGCAGACCCGCGAGCTTTAAGTAAAGCAAAATAAAGCGCTATTTTATAAATCCGCTTGCCACTACGCGGTCGCGCTCGTCGTAAAAAACCGCGAGCTGTGCAGGAGCGATACCCGCTGCGGGCGCGGACAGCACGGCATGCACGCCGTCCCTTTCGCGCGGCGAAATTTTAACGGGGAGTTTGGCGCTGCGGTAGCGGATCTTAACGCCGAGACCCGGCATATTTAAAATTTTATCCCTGCTTAAAAAGGCGTTGAAATTTTCGGTGTCGAACTCGTAGGTCGCCAGCTCGTCCTTGCCGCCCACGACGATCTCGTTTTTGTGCGGGTCGATGCTTAGCACGAAGTGCGGCTCATGCGCGCCGTGCACCGTAAAACCGCGGCGCTTGCCGATCGTGTAGTGCATGTAGCCCTCGTGAGTACCGATGGCGTTGCCCGCGCGGTCGCGCACGATGCCTGGCATTTTGGTGCCCGTATGACGGTTTAAAACATCGATGTAGGTGGTGTCCACAAAGCAGATTTCGCTGCTTTCGCTCGCAGAAGCGATCTGCGAAAGTTCCGTATAGGTGCGCGCGGCCTCTTTGACGTCCTTTTTATACATCCCCCCAAGCGGAAAGAGCATAAACTCAAGCGCGGCGGGATCGATGTTTGCTAAAAAATAGCTCTGATCTTTGCTAAGATCTGCGGCGGCTTTTAAAAGACCATCCTCGATGCGGACGTAGTGCCCGGTAGCTAGGCGCTCAAAGCCCTGCTCGCGCGCGAATTCCAAAAGCTTGCCGAGCTTTATGCGGCGGTTACACAGCGCGCAGGGATTTGGCGTAAGACCGTCGATATAAGCCTGCACGAAGGGCTCGTAAACATCGCGATTAAAATCATCCTGCAGATCCAAAATGTGGATTTTTATACCCAAAAACTCGCCCACCTTGCGGACTTTGGCAATGTTCGCCTCGTGATAGCCGGGCTTTGCGTGCAGCTTCATATAGCAGCCCTGCACCTCGTGGCCCGCGTCCTGCAGCAGCTTCGCGCACATCGAGCTATCCACGCCGCCGCTCATCGCGACTAAAATTTTCATTCGTTCTCCTTACGTCGCACATCTGCCAAAATTTCATCCACGCTATCGCAGAGCTTAAAATTTTGCAGATCGCTTTCGTTTATCGCACCAGATTTTAGCAGTGAAGTGCGGAAAAACTCCATTAGCGGTGCGTAAAATTCCTCGTCGTAAAGATAGATCTGTGCGCGTTTAAAGCCCGTCTGCACTAGCACTAAAATTTCAAAAAACTCATCCAGCGTCCCAAATCCGCCCGGAAAGATGACGAAAATTTCGCTGTTTTCGATGAGGGCGCCTTTGCGCGGCGCAAATGCCGAAAATTTCGCGCCCTGCGTCAAAAAGCCGTTGCTTTTTTGTTCAAACGGCAGCATGATGTTGAAGCCCACGCTGTGCGTTTTCGCGCGCGAGAAGGCGCCCTTGTTCGCGCCCAGCATGATCCCGCCGCCGCCGCCCGTGATGATCGCGTATCCCATATCCGCAAGCGCCGCGCAGAGCTTTTGCGCGTCTTTTACGTAGCGGTTATCCTCGCTAAAGCGCGCCGAGCCGAAGATCGTGGCGCTTTTGCCCACGTTTTTGAGATTGTCGCGGGCGATTTTGATGTCTTTTAAAATTTCTTTTAATTGCATGATTAATCTATCTTTTATGTATATTATTTAAAATTTTAGTTTTAAGAATACCATTAAATTTTTAAAATTCCGTTTAAAAAGGCAGAATTTACGTGATTTAAAATCTCGTTGTAAATCATACTAGGTTGCTAAGTTTTCGTAAGAATCCGCCTATGCCGCGGTAAGCGCTCATATCGATCGGCTCGCAGCCCTGTTTACTTAAAAATCGCGAGACGCTCTGTCTAAGCGCGATGGTAGCGGGCGAAAACGGATAGTGCGAGTTAAAAAGCGCGCGATTTTGTGAGCATACGGCTACTTGTTTGCAAAACGGCACAAAGCCTAGCAATTTAAAGCCCAGCTCGCTTATATTGCGGTGCGCGACCGACTTTAGATTTTCGTAAATCATCACGGCATCATCCTCGCTCGCGGTGAAATTTAGCAAAAACAAAACCTCTTTTTTGCTCTCCCCAAGCGTCTTTAAAAGCGCGTAGGTGTTGCTGATCGAGCAGGGTTCGTTCGCGCACAGCACGATATTTTCGTCGCCGATGCTCAAAAAATCTCCAAGATACTCAAGCCCCGCATCGATCAAAATAAAATCGAAGATTCCCGCCTCTTTCAGCTCGCTTGCGAAGCTAGCGGGGCTTTCGTGAGCCTTTGCGTTTGCGGAATTTCCGGCTTTTTCGGGATTTGATGAGCGGGCGGAATTTTTCATTTCTTCTTCACTCGCGGAATTTTGAGAATTTTCGTCAGGGATTGAATTTTGCTTGGTGAAATCATCGCTTTTAAAATTCTCTAGACTTTCTGTTTCTGTAAAATTCCATCCATCTTCGCAATTTTGCGGCTTTTTGGCTGCACAATTCGTAGAATTTTTTGTGGCGTTTGCTATCGAATTTAAAGCGGCGGAATTTTCTGAGTTGTTTTTGCCATTAGAGCTCGTGAGTTTTTGCGCGTAATTGTACGAGCCGCCACTTTCGTCGTCTTGCGAGCCTTGCGCGCTACCTATAGAATTTTGCATGACGTAATCGTCCGCGCTAGAGCTTACGTTTTTGATAGAATTTTGCGCCGCAGAATTCGTGCTATTTGCAGAATTTTGCGAGGACACGGGATTTTGTGAAGCAAGCGCGGGCGAAACGAGCGTTAAATTTTGCGAAATTTTTACTGCGATGGCGCTTGGCAGCGAAATCCTCTTTCTTTGCAAAGCGTTTAAGATGATCTCTTGATTGTTTAAATTTGGCGCTTCTATGATCGCCGTGCGGTAGCCCTGCTCGCTTAGAATTTCGGCGAAATTTGCTACAATCACGCTCTTGCCGACTCCGCCCTTGGCGCTTAAAAAATTTACGATTTTAGTTTGCATATCAGTCCTCTTTTAAATTTCATCGTTCCAAGCGGCAAAATCACGCTTATGCGCTCGTTTACTCCGGGATGCGGCAGAGCCAGCCTGTCGCCCGGTCTTGCTTTTGCGCTTGCGTATAAAATATCCACGTCCAGCGTGCGCGGCGCGTTTTTAAAGCTTCTTTTGCGCCCAAATCGTCGCTCCGCGCGCTGCATGATTTTAAGCAATGTAAGCGGTGGCAGAGAGCTTTGCACGAGCATTACGGCGTTTAAAAAATCGGGCTGATCTAAAAAGCCAAACGGCCTGTTTTTTAAGATCAAGGAATTTTGCGCTACGAAAAAGCGCGCGTCGCTTTGTAAAACGCGATAAAATCGCTCGAAGCGCCGCCTGACATCTCCTAAATTTCCGCCGAGTCCAATCAGGTATAAATTTTTAAAATTTCCGCGCTCGCGGCGTCTCATCGGAAAAACGGCGCTTTTTACGACGCACAGCGCGTCCGCGCACTCGTAAAATCCGTTTTTCTTAAGTTGCATGTTCACCCGAGCTACTCTCATAAAATTTCAGTCCCGTTTTCGCGCACGACCACGACGTCCTCGATGCGCACGCCAAACTCGCCGGGCAAGTAAATCCCGGGCTCCACGCTAAAGACCATCCCCTCTTTTAGCACGGTATCTCCGCGCTTTGAGATGAACGGAAGCTCATGGATATCGACTCCGACGCCGTGTCCGGTGCTGTGGAAAAACGCTTCGCCAAAGCCCTGAGCGGCGATAAAATCCCTAGCCGCCGCATCGATCTCGCACGCCTTTTTGCCAGGCATAACCGCCGCGATTGCCAGAGCTTGCGCCTCTTTTACGATCTCGTAAATTTCTTGCCGTTTGGCGTTTTTAAAATTTTGCTCCTTGCCGAAGTTAAAATTTTCATCAAAGCACGCCGTGCGCGTCCTATCCGAGCAGTAACGGTTAAATTTAACCCCCGCGTCAAGCAGGAGCAAATCGCCGTGCCGCAAACGCTTTTTACCGGGCAGAGCGTGCGCCTTGGCGGCGTTTTCGTTGATCGCGACGATAGGCGAAAAGCTAAGCGCGAGCTCGCCCTTTTTCTTAAAGATGAGCTCGGCGTTAAAAAACAGCTCCTCTTCGCTAATGCCTTCGCCCTCGGCGCGCACGAACGCGGCAAATTCGTCAAATCTTTCCGCGCCTAGCTGTGCCGCGCGTTTTAAAATTTTTATCTCGCCTTCGGTTTTAATTATGCGCGAAATTTGCGAAAAATTCGCTCGCGCCTTAAATCTTATCCCAAGCCCTTTGCTCAGAGCTTCCCACTCGCCCGCGCTAAAATCGTACGGGTTATAAACAAGCTCGCAAACGCCCATTTTTCGCAAAAACAGCCGCGCGTCTTTTATTAAATTTCGCTCGACCTCGATAACTTCAGTATTGCGGCAAAGCTCACGCGCCTCGATGTTATAACGCGCATCGGTAAGGAAAAATTTGCGCCCCGCGAGGCTCAAAAATATCGCGTTGTCGCAGCTGTATCCGCACTCGTGATAAACGGCGTTTTCGTCCTTTAGGATAAAATTTTTCAAATTTAATCCCAAACTTATTTGGCTTTCTGTTCGGCTCTGGCAGCTTTGATCTGCTCAAAAATTTGAATCATTCCGATCATCGCTAGATGGTATCCCACGGGACCGAAGCCGATGATCTGACCCGCCGTTACGGGTGCTATTAGACTTTTTTGTCTAAGCTCCTCTCTGCGGGCGATGTTTGAGATATGCACTTCGATCACGGGTAGGCTGACTGCGGCGAGCGCATCGCGGATAGCGAGCGAAGTGTGCGTGTAGGCAGCGGGATTGATGATGATGCCGTCGCAAGTGCCGAAACACTCTTGGATCTTATCGACGATCTCGCCTTCGAAATTGCTCTGGAAAAACTCGATCTCGTTGCCGCTCTGATCGGCGACCGCCTTCATCTGTTTATGGATGTCCTCCATCTTCATAACCCCGTAAATAGCGGGTTCTCGCATACCAAGCATATTGATATTCGGTCCTTGAATCACCATAATTTTCATTTTTACGTCCTTGTTTTGAAATTTAAGCAAAAATTATAACCAAAGCGAGCTTATTTTTTACTATGGCGCCAAATTTGTCCGCTCAAACCCAAGCGATAAAATTTTATCTCTAAATTTAGCGCGAAATAGAATTTTATGCTAAAATCACGCGCTGTTTTAGATAAGGAAAACGATGAGAATTTTAAGGGCGAAGTGGGTTCTTGTCTGCGATGAGAATTTTAAAATTTTAAAAGATGGCGCGATCGTCTTTGATAAAAAGATAATCGAGGTCTGCACCTTTGCAAGCGCGGCGCGCAAATACCCGCAAGCCGAAATTTTGGACTTTAGCGGCGACATAGCGATGCCTGCGTTTATAAATCCGCACGTGCATTTGGAATTTAGCGCGAACAAAGGCACGCTGCGTTACGGCGATTTTTTGGACTGGCTAGGCAGCGTCATCGCCTCAAGGCAGCAGCTGGACGCCGCGGCGCGCGGACGGCTAATCGCGGAGCAGATCGCCGCGATGATGCGAAGTGGCGTGGGTACGATCGGTGAAATTTCAAGCTTCGGCGGCGAGGCTGAAGCTTGCGCGCAAAGCGGCATTAGAACTGTATTTTTTAATGAAATTTTAGGCGCGAGCAAGGATGCTGCGGCGGAGAATATTTTGAAATTTAAGCAGCGTTTTGAGCGCTCAAAGGCGCTCGCAAGCTCGCTTTTTATCCCCGCCGTGTCGGTGCACTCGCCGTACTCGGCGCACCCGCAGATTACGGAGTTTGCGACGAAGTTTGCCCGAGAAAACGGACTTGCTATAAGCACGCATTTTATGGAGAGTGCTTACGAGCGGCAGTGGTTGCGCACCGGTCGCGGCAAATTTAAAGCCTGGCTTGCTAAATTTAATCCCGCGCCCGCGCCTTTTTACTCGCCGCAGAGCTTTGTAGCGCATTTTAGCGGGCTTTGCACGCTTTTTACGCATTGCGTGTGGGTGGATGATTTTAGCATCTTTGATCCGAAGCTCCACTCGATCACGCACTGCGCGCGCTCCAACCGCCTGCTTAGCAAAAAGCAGCTAAGCTTCAAAAAGCTGCTCGCAAGCGGGCTTAATTACAACATCGCTACCGACGGGCTTAGCTCGAATTTTAGCCTAAGCTTTTTAGACGAGCTGCGTGCAAATTTAATGATGCACGACGAGCTGGGCCTGGCGGAACTGGCGCGAGCGCTAATTTTAGGCGCGACAAAAAACGCTGCTGCGGCACTTGGGCTAAATTTAGGCGAGCTGAAGGCAGGCAAGCTCGCCGACATCGCCGTTTTTGAAGGCATCGAGTGCGAGCAGAGCCAGCTGGCGCTACAGCTCATTTTGCAGAGCAAAAACGCTAAATCACTTTTTATCGAAGGAATGAAATGCAATTTCTAAAGAATATTTTTGCGCCGATCGGCGCCGTGCTCGGGTTTATCAATAAATACTTTAAATCCTTGATTTTTCTGCTTATTTTGTTTTTGATTTTCGCTGGCGGCGAAAGCGCGCAACAAAAGGGCGCGAATCTAGCTCAGCTTTCGCTAAGCGGTGCGATAATGGACGATAGCGAAATTTTAGAAAAGATCGAAACTTTGAAAAACGACGAGACGATCAAAGGAGTACTTCTACTGATCGATAGCCCGGGCGGCGCGCTAAGCCCGAGCGTGGAAATTTCTCTGGCCATCAAGTCCCTAAACTCGCGCAAGCCGGTCGTCGCCTACGCCAAGGGCACGATGGCGAGCGGCAGCTACCTAGGCGGCGTGTGGGCGAGTAAAATTTATGCAAATCCGGGCAGCTTCATAGGCTCCATAGGCGTGATCATGCAGGGCTTAGATGTGAGCGAAGCAGCAGCTAAATTGGGGTTTGCCGAACAGATCGTCAAAGCGGGCGAGCTCAAAGAAGCGGGAACGATGATGCGAAAATGGAGCGACGCGGAGCGCGCAAGCCTGCAAGCTCTGGTGGACGAGAGCTATGAGCTATTTACGCGCGAGGTGGCACAGGCGCGCTCGCTGGATCTTAGGAAGCGTGATACGTGGGCGAATGCGCGAGTATTTTTAGCTAGCGGCGCCAAAGGCGTCGGACTTATCGACGAGGTGGGCTCTTTAGAGGATGCTAAGAGTGCGCTCGTAAAGGCTAGCGGCGTAGCAGATCCGATTTGGCAGGAGCCCTCAGCGTATGAAAAGATGATGGACAAGCTGGCAAATAAAAGCGAAAGTTTGGTGCGCGGTGCATTCGGCGCGAAGCTGATGGCGTATTAGAATTTTAGAAATTTCGTAGAAATTTTAAATTATGAGGGAATTTTAAGAGTAAAATTTTGTATATAGAAGCTATACTGGGTTTGATTACTTTTAAATTTCCTCGCTTTTACATTTGGCGTTTTTCCTTAAAATTTTGCCCTTTTTGTAAATTTTTCTTTGTTTAAGAATTCATCATTTTTCTACTAATTATTCAGCCCCCTTTAAGCATCGCTCTTGTATAATCACAATTCTGTTTCGCACCA
>CAURKZ010000030.1:0-18324 GCA_963525605.1 uncultured Campylobacter sp. | reverse complement strand
GTTGGCATTGTGGCGGGCGTTTCGGCTAAGCTAGCGCAGCTTGGGCTAAACATAGACGACATCAGCCAGACGGTTTTAAACGAGTTTTTTACGATGATGGCGGTGGTTTCCAGCGAGGAAAAGCAGGACTTTACGGCCCTACGCGAGGAGCTAAACGAGCTCGGCGAAAAGCTAAAAGTTAAAATCAACATCCAAAGCTCGGCGATATTTGACGCCATGCACAACATCTAAGGCGCGCAGATGGACATTAAAAACGTAACCGAAACGATCGCGATGATCGAGGAGCAAAATTTCGACATCCGCACGATCACGATGGGCATCAGCCTGCTTGACTGCATCGATCCCGATATCGACAAAGCCGCGGAGAAAATTTACGCAAAGATCACCGATAAGGCTCGCGATCTGGTAAAGGTCGGCAATGAAATTTCGGCAGAGCTTGGCATCCCGATCGTAAATAAACGCGTCTGCGTAACGCCTATCGCCATCATCGGCGCGTCGACAAACGCTACTGACTACGTCCCGCTTGCTAGAGCGATGGACGAGGCGGCGCAAAAGGTCGGTATCGACTTTATCGGTGGCTTTTCGGCGCTCGTGCAAAAGGGCTACGCAAAGGGCGATAAAATTTTAATCGACTCCATCCCCGCCGCGCTCGCTGCGACGCAAAAGGTCTGCTCGTCGGTAAATATCGGCTCGACCAAAACGGGCATAAATATGAGTGCGGTCGCCGACATGGGGCGCGTGATCAAAGAGACGGCGCGGCTTTCCGATCTTGGCGCCGCAAAGCTAGTCGTATTTGCCAACGCCGTCGAGGATAACCCCTTTATGGCGGGCGCATTTCACGGCGTGGGTGAGGCCGAAGTCGTCATAAACGTGGGCGTCAGCGGCCCTGGCGTCGTTAAACGAGCACTTGAGAAGGTGCGCGGAGCGAGCTTTGACGTGGTCGCCGAGACCGTAAAAAAGACGGCGTTTAAGATCACGCGCATCGGACAGCTCGTAGGGCAAATGGCATCCGAGCGGCTGGGCGTGAAATTTGGCATCGTCGATCTCTCGCTGGCTCCGACTCCGGCGGTGGGCGATTCGGTCGCGCGCGTGCTTGAGGAGATGGGCTTAGAGCGCGTCGGCACGCACGGCACGACCGCGGCTCTGGCTCTACTAAACGATGCGGTCAAAAAGGGCGGCGTGATGGCGTGCAACCAAGTAGGCGGGCTTAGCGGCGCGTTTATCCCCGTCTCCGAAGATGAGGGCATGATAGCCGCAGTGCGCGCAGGCTCGTTAAATTTAGAAAAACTAGAAGCGATGACCGCGATCTGCTCGGTGGGGCTCGATATGATCGCAATCCCGCAGGATACGCCCGAGCAGACGATCGCCGCGATCATAGCCGACGAGGCCGCGATCGGCGTGATAAATCAAAAAACGACCGCCGTGCGCATAATCCCAAAGGGCAAAGAGGGCGACACGCTGGAGTTTGGCGGGTTACTCGGCAGCGCGCCCGTGATGAGCGTAAATAAAAACTCGTCCGCAGACTTCATCGCCCGCGGCGGCCAGATCCCCGCGCCTATTCATAGTTTTAAAAACTAAATTTAACCCGTTTAAGGAGGAAAGATGAGAGCGTTTGCGTTATTTGTGGCGGCCTTGCTTTTTAGCGGCTGCTCCATAATCTCTGCGTTTTATAGCAAGGAGAAAAAATTCGAGCTGGCGGGCTTGGGGCAAGACGGGGTTTATAGGACTTCGGACGGCAGCGGAGATACGCTAATAAAAATAACGTCCGCCCGCACAAAAGAGGGCGAGCCGTATCGCATAATCCACACGCTGGAAATTCCTAAAAATTCTACCCAGACGGATTTTGATAGCAACGATAAAGAGGTATTTAAAATAGACTGCTCAAAGAATTATTGCGAGCCTAAATACGACGAGGAGCCGAAAAGAATTGCCATTTCTTGGCCTGCGCCGAATGGAGGCGGCGTTTTTGACGGCGTCATATATCTAAAAAATTTACGGCTCGTAAAGGCGTATTAAATTTGCGGATTTAAAAGCGTGTAAAATTCTAAGTCGCTGCGATGGAATTTTTGAGCTTCAAATTCTGTGCTGCGGACGTGGAATTTTGAGTTAGAATTTCGGCGTGAAATTTTACGGCGCGCGATTCCCGCGGCGCGCTAAAATTTTAAAATTTTGTCGTAAGGCGAGGCGTTAAAATTTCATCGCCGCTCGCGGCGGACAAGCGGCGGGTCTTTTGAAATTTTAAAGCGGCTTGCATTGAAATTTTAAAATTTAAAAGCAACCTGTTTCGTTATCATTGCTCGTCCGCTTAAGAAGCGAGCGGGATTCTATTTCGGCGGCGGATTAAATACAGCGCGTAAAAACGGGCGCGGCATTAAAATTTTAAAAGACAACACGCAAAAATGGGCGGAAATAAAATGCAAAAAATAGCTTGGAAATTTGGCGAGCTTGAAAAAGTCGCGACGGACGAGGGCTTTATTTGGTACGCGGAACTGGCGTTAAAAAGCGAAAGCTTCGGCGAGGTGCCGTTTTGCCTCGTGTCTGCAGATACGGCGGATGTGGACGATGAGACGATTTCGCTTGCTCGGCGGATCGCCCGAAATATCGATCGGTACGTAAAAGACGCTCTTGTCTTCCTGCGAGACGAGCTTAGGCGCGAGTATTGTTTGGGCGAGGATGAGCTTAGGCTGCTTGACGTGCCCGTTTGCGATCTGCCGTTTGAGCTTCCGCAATGCACGTTTTACGCGCGCGATACGCAGTGGCTACTGAGATTTGCCGAGGGCGCGCTTGATATTTGCGAGCCTTTCGGCATCGGGGTGATTTTCGAGGGCGAAAGACCGCTGCGCGTGGAAAATTTAGAGCTTAGCAGAGAGTATTAACCACGGATAAAATTTTAAATTTAGAGGCGATTTTAAAATTTACGTAGCGCGCAGATCGGCGCGTTATGGCGCACTCTCGCGGATAAATTTAATCGCGGCTCGTTGTCTTTTTGAAATTTTGTGGCGCACTTGTAGCGTCTAAATTTCATTTCCTGCGCTGTGTCGCGCAAATCCCTCTTTCGTGCCCTTAAAAGCGAGCGTTTATGGCGGCGGCGCGAATGTAGGCGCAGGCAGGCTTGGAATTCTACGTAAAATTTTGAAAGTATCCGCGCACAATGGCGCGTAAAAAGCGCGCGGTGGTATAGAGTGGGGTAGTGCGACTGCTGTAAATCGGGCTCGTAAATTGCGGATCGAAAGCGAGTTGAAACAAAAAGCTCGGCGCATAGATTTACGGATCGCGCGTCCAGCGCGGTAGGGGGGCGGAGTAAAATTTTTCGCGAGAAAACGAGAAAAATCGATGTATAAATTTCGCGCGCAAACCACCCTAAAATTTAACGAACAAATTTTAAAACCGCTCTCGCAGCAATCCGCCTCAAACTATCTAAAATTTAATGAGTAAATTTTAAAATTTCACCTTGCGGCATTCCTGCGCGAATTATTTAAATTTAATGATTAAATTTCAAAACTCGCCATATCGCATCACGCCCAAATTTACGCTCTGTTTCGCGGCATTTGCCGCGCATATCGTGCAAATTTAATGCTCTGCATGGACGGCATTTGGCGCGCAAATTTCGCTCTGTGTCACGCGCGCAAATTTTACGCTCTGCCAGGTGGAATTTCACGTGCAAATTTCACGACGAAATTTCAAGGCGTTTCGAGTCTCGCGATTTACAGCTTCCTAAGCTTTGCGATCTCATCGCGCAGCGCAGCGGCCTTTTCAAACTCCAGCGCGGCCGCGGCGTCGAGCATCTGCTTGCGGAGCTCCTTTACGATCTTGGCGCGCTCGGCAGCCGGCATCTTCTCTAAATTGGCACCCTTTCTTAAAATTTCGGTTCCATCCTCGATCTTTAGGCTCTCCTCGATATTGCGGCTCGCAGAATGCGGGGTTATGCCGTGGGCGCGGTTGTATTCATCTTGAAATTTACGGCGCTTTTGGGTGATATCGATCGCCTCTTGCATCGAAGCGGTGATCTTTTTGCAAAACATCACGACCTGCCCGTGCACGTTTCGCGCGGCTCGCCCCATCGTCTGAATGAGGCTCGTGCGCGAGCGCAAAAATCCCTCTTTATCGGCATCCATGATCGCGATAAGGCTTACTTCGGGCAGATCGAGCCCCTCGCGGAGCAGATTTATACCGATTAGCATATCGTATTCGCCGCTGCGTAGGCCGCGGATGAGCTCGTTGCGCTCGATCGCATCGATGTCGGAGTGCATATATTTGACCTTAAGCCCAAGCTCCAGATAGTATTTGCTCAGCTCCTCCGCCATCTTTTTGGTCAGCACGGTCACTAAGATCCGCTCACCGCGCGCGATGACCTCCTTTGCCATATCGTGTAAAATTTCAACCTGATTGTCGCTGTCTTTTAAGATAATCTGCGGATCAAGCAGTCCCGTCGGGCGCAGTATCTGCTCATATACGGCGCCGCGGCTAAGATCCAGCTCGTAATCATTGGGCGTTGCGGAGACGAATAGGAATTTAGCTTTTTTATTGATAAACTCATCAAACATCAGCGGGCGGTTATCAAGTGCGCTAGGCAGGCGGAAGCCGTACTGCACGAGCGTTTCTTTGCGGCTGCGATCTCCTGCGAACATCCCGCGAAACTGCGGCAGGCTCACGTGGCTTTCATCGACGATGACGAGATAGTCCTTGCCCTTGCTCTCGTAGTAATCAAAGAGCGAATAGGGCGTCTCGCCCGGCTTTTGGCCGGTCAGATAGCGCGCGTAGTTTTCGATCCCCTTGCACATTCCCGTGGCGCCCAGCATCTCAAGGTCAAATTCCACTCGCCCTTTCAGCCGCTGCGCCTCTACGAGCTTGCCCGCGTCCTCGAAAAATTTCAGCCTCTGCTCAAGCTCCTCCTCGATCCCTTTGATCGTCGATTTTAGGCGCTGCTCGCCCACGATGAATTGACTAGTCGGGTAGAGAATAAATTTTTTGACGCTCTGAGTCTTTTTGTTTTCGAGCACATCCAGATGATACATTGCCTCTATCTCGTCTCCGAAAAACTCGACCCTAAACGCCTCATCGTTAAAATACGCGGGATAGATATCGATCACGTCGCCGTTTACGCGAAAATTCCCGCGATCAAAAAAATCGTCGTTGCGTTTGTAGCCCATATCGACGAGCTTGCGAAGCAAAAATTTAGTGCTAAATTTTGATCCGATCTCAAAAAACAGCACCATGCCTTTGTATTCGGCTGGATCGCCCAGGCCGTAGTTTGCCGAAACCGACGCTACGGTGATGACATCGTCGAAGCTCAGGAGGCTCGCCGTGGCGCTTAGCCGCAAGCGCTCAAGCTCTTGGTTTACGTCGCTGTCCTTTTCGATGAAAAGATCCTGCCTGGGGATGTAGGCCTCGGGCTGATAGTAATCGTAGTAGCTGATGAAATACTCGACGTGATTTTGCGGAAAAAAGCCCTTAAATTCGCTATAAAGCTGCGCCGCGAGAGATTTATTATGTGTCATTACGAGTGCGGGAATTCTGAGGCGCTTGATGATATTTGCCATGGTAAATGTTTTACCCGAGCCGGTAACGCCGAGAAGAGTTTGGTATTTGTTGCCGCTTTGAAAGCCCGCGACGATGCCTTCGATCGCTTTTTCTTGATCCTCGCTCGGAGAGAATTTGCTCTCGATTTTAAAATTTTGCAAAATTTTTCCTTTTTTAAAGCCAAAATTGGGTAATATTTTCATTTAAATTATATCAGAAAAGGCGAAATAATGGAATCAATCTTTGACGAAGAGAAAAAGGTCGAGGGCTTAAGCAATAAAGTAGCTGAGCTGATTAGACGCTATAGCGAAGCTAGAGACGAAAACGAAAAGCTACGCACAGAGCTAGCGACGGTCAAGGCGCAAAACGAGGCTTTGGGAATGCAGCTTGGCACGCTAGAAAATGATCTGGCGTATCGCAAGATGAGCGATGAGGATCTAAGCAAGCAGATCGACGATATTTTGGCAGGCGATAATTTAGGCGAGAAATGAAAGAAATTTCCGTTCAGCTGACCAGCAAGTCTTTGACGAAAAAATACGCGATAAGCCTGGATGATGACTTTGCGAAGGTCTTCGGTAGGGACTGGCGGATTTTAACTCGCGGCAGCGATCATCTGGATGCGGGCGAACTGCTTGAAGCCTATATCCAAAAAAGCTACGAAAATTTCATGCTTAATAAAAAAATAGATGCCTTGGTAAAGGACATCGACGAAGGAGTAAAATGATGAAAATGAGAAAAGGTGCGGCAGTAGGCGGCGGCGTAAGCGGGATAATATTTTTAGCTATTATAATCTTCGTGATAGTAAAAATAATATATCCTAAATTAAGCGGTGCTAAGGATGAGGTTTTAGTAAAAGCTTACGCAGTCGAGCTTGAAGGTGTATTTAAGGATATACAAAGAGATTACCTCAATCAAGGTGGATTTAGAATGCTTAAAAGTATGACGGGCTCCAGGCAGTTTAGTGATAGCGATCTAGAAAAAACCGTCACTTTAAATCAATCCTTTGATTACGGAGTAGGACCGAAACTCAAAAACGATATGATCTTTTGCGCGACGATCACCTTGCGTCAAGATAGTGATGGGTATTTCTTCACGACTGAGAACATTAACCGCAACAGGGAGCGCTGCGAAGCATTTCATAAAGATACGACTTATATGAAGCTAAATGGCTTTAGGATAGGCAAATAATTTTTAAAATTTAATCGCGCGACTGCTATGGATTCGTAAAGCATAAGCGCGATAGTGCTAGTGAAGTGCGATAAGCCGTACATCGCTCGCACCTCGTGCCAAAAATATGCTAATATTTCAAGAATTCATCTCTATAGATATTTTTAAAATTTAGCTTTAAAATTGGCATTTTTGCATTCGTATTGACAGCCTATCGGTTAAATTCTAATCATATTTTAGTTTGCAATTCATATCGGTCATGATTTATGCTATTGCGGTTAAATTTATGAGATGGGTGCTTTGAAGCTATGCCCCTCGCGTGACAGCGATGAGAGCTGTGGCTGGATCTGCAAAAGCGCCTTATAAAACAAGCGTATTAAGGCAAAATATCAAGATTATCTTAAATTTATGAAATTCGCACCCCGAAAACGCGCGGAATTTTATCGGCGCGGGTTTGGGCGCGAGTTTTAAAAGTCTTTTATAGAATTTTATTGCCGATTCTCAACCGCCGATTTGATCCATCTGCGTAAATAATCTAGCTGTTGCGGCGTATGAAACCAATGCTCGCCGTTTTTCATAACGCTTAAGGTGCAGCCAAACTTCTGCGCAAAATTTCTAACGATACAAAGAGGCGTGATATCGTCGTTTTCTGCATATAGAATTCTACTGGGCGTTTCCCACTTAGTGATCGGATTGTTCAAAACAAAACTCCAATATTCCCAAAAAAGCGGCTGTCCGGCAGGGGTCAAAATCATCTGCTCTTGCTTCAATCGCTCCTCGCTGACGTCAGCTTGGCGCATTATATTCGAAATAACGTATTTCATATCAAGTATCGGCGAGACGAAGAAGCAGTCGCTAAGCTTTTCGTCGCGGAAGCTTTGCAGGCCGAGCCATGCCCCTAGGCTAACGGCAAACAGCGCGACCTCGTCCCAGCACTTCTTTGCATACAATAAAATTTCGCGAAATTCCAAAATAGCGCGCCGCGGATCGCAAGAAGCGGGCTCGTGCCGCCTCTGTCCGTGCCCGGACAGATCAAAGCTAATTACCTGCCAGCCTTGCTCGCAAACGACGGAAGCCAAAAGCTCCGCATCATCTTTGCTTCCGCCTTGCCCGTGAGCGTAGATATAAACCTTTTTCGAGCGGCTCCCCCAAACGGCGGCGGGAACGCCACGTATCTCAATCGCGCTCTTTTGCATTTTGCTCCGTCCTTCCGAAATTTCTTGTGCCGCTATCGGTATTTTACGGCAACGTCGCAAACGAAGCGGTGAATATTGCCGAAAATTTGATGCACTATGCTACGGGTTCCTGTAACTAGCGATTAAATTTTAAAATTTTACGCTCCTAGCCCATGCGCAGCTAAATTTTTGGAATTTAACCATGCAAAATTTTAAGCGGCAGAATTTTGCGCTGTCACTAAACGCACTGTATCCGATAAATGCGCTATATTCCTGGCAACCGAGCAAGCATCCGCAAACGCGCTGTGTTTGCTGCGATCCCCCCAAAAAAAGCTTAAAAAATCAATCCCGCGGCGCCGAGCTTGAGCCCTAAAGAGATAACTATCAAAACCCCAAGTCCTGCGAAAAAGCCCGCCAGCACGTCATCCAGCATCACGCCGAGCCCGCCTGGTACGTCGCGATCCACGCGCCCGATGATCGAGGGCTTGCGGATGTCAAACGCCCTGAAAAACAGCAGCGCCAAAATCATCGCGACGATCGATATCCTGCTGCTCTCAAAGCCCGCGATCAGCTCCGGCAGCGGCAGTGAAAAGATCTCGCCCACGGGCGCTGCGACGCACATCGCGATCCACACCCCCACGACCTCGTCGATTACGATCTCGCTGTTATCGTGCGCGCCTACCCGCCTTTCGTAATCGCTTACGATCTTAAGCGAGACGAAAAAAACGAGGCCGGCGCACAAAAACAGCGTCACCTCTCCCGCCAGCATCAAGATTGCAAGCCCCGCTATCCAGCCGGCGATGCTGCCCCAGGTGCCGGGCGCGGGCTTTAGTAACCCCGCGCCGAAAAATGTAACGAAAATTTTATCCATAATTGTCCTTTTAAATTTTGCTTTTTAAAATTTTACCGCTTATTTTAATTAGAGCATCTGCTCGCGCGAAAATTTTAAATTCGCTTACGCGCAGAATTTTAAATTTTGTTCGTGCATGTAGAATTAATTTGTCCGCCCGCACGAAATTAATTCTACTTGCTCGCTAATGTAGGAATTTTAAAATTCTACTCATTTGCGTAAAAATTTTAAAATTTTGCTCGCCTGCGTGGAGATTTCAAACCCGTTCGCAAACGCACGGCATTTTGCGTGGGCGAGCAGTCGTTGCGCTGCATCCGAGTTTTGCGCTGTAACTCGCAGCAACCGCTTAATTTTAAAATTTTAAACTCGCTTGCCGAAAACTTAAAATTTAGATCCGCCGCACTTCTAATTTATACATCCACCGCGCCTTAAAATTTTAAATCCGCTTCGCCGCAAAATTTTACTGCGCCGTTATAAATTTGCTACGAAGCCAAGACTTTAAAATTTAAAGCTCGTTTTATCGTACCGCTGCTAATGCTCTAAAAATTTAGCTTCGTCGCACCACGAAATTTTACGCCAAATCTGCGTCCGCCGCTCTTTATTCTACAAAATTCCGCGCAGTCCTTTCTTTCCGCACTATGAAATTTTACTTTACGTCTAGCCGCCGTAAATTCTAACGTCGCGAAATTTTACCCTCTGCCTAGCTTCCGCAAATTCCGCGTCATTTTTTTGCGTTGCGCCCTCGAGAGCTACGTCTTTAGCGCGCTGGTTTGATACAGTTGCATAAGCTGCTCGTAAAACTCGCTTTCGCCGTGGCTCTGCAAGATCCCGCTGTTTGGAAAAAGCTCGTCGTAGAGCTTTTGCAGATCTGAAAACCGCGCGGGAAAAAGCTCGCTTAAAATCATCGCCGAGATTTCCTTGCGCATAAAAATTGCGGGTGGCAAAATCCCCGCGCGCAGCAGTGCTTTTAGATTTTGTGTGCGGTAATGCACGTGATGATGAGCGCCGTGAGGGCAGTTTTTGGTGCTTACTAGCACCTTACACTTCTCGCAATAGACGTATTCGGGCATCAGCAAAATCTCGATTTCGCCGCGCTTTTGATACTCGTCCAGCACCGAATGCACGCCGCCTCCTTCAAAAAACAGTTCCATATTCGCGTGATTTTGCCCAAAAATTATTTTGTTTATACCTAAATTTTTTGTGATCGCGCACTGCAGGGCGGGCTTGCCGTCAAAAATCGCAAGCGAGCCCAGATCGATCATCATGGCGCGTTGCGCAACCAAAAAATTTTGCAGCAAATAGCTTAGCGTTTTTTTGCGTAGCTCGTAGGGCAGGGCATCCGCGCTGCTCGTGCCGGTTAAAAAAATAACCACGAAATCCGCCTTGTCGATCATATGCCTAATCAGCCGCTCATGCACGCGGTGGATCGGATCGGCGCAGGTAAAAAACGCTGAAATTTTAGGCGCGGCAAGCGAGCTTGCGACTTTTTTTATGCGCGCGATTTGCTCTGCAAGCTCATTTTTTAGCAGCGTGATGCGCCCCTGCACCGCAGTTTGCTCTGCGTATGCGTTTTGAAACACCGAGTCTGCGACCTCGCTTGCGCTTGGGGCATAAACGTCGCTAACGTCTATGCGCGCGACAAGCTCACAATAGGCGGGACTTGCAGCGGAATTTTTGATGAAATTTTCGGTGGAATTTGAGATAAAATTTCCCGCCGAATTTGCTACGGATTTTGCATCTGTGCTGCAAACGCGATTGAGTGCGGAATTTTCGGCAAAGCTCATGGGGGAATTTGCCGCAGAATTTTCACTGGAGCTTTTCTCCGAATCCAAAGCGGCGTTGTTTGCAGATTTTACATCTGTGCTGCGAGTAAAAGTTTGATCATGGCACGCAGCAAGACTTTCTATATGGTCTAAGCCCTCGCTTGTGGCATTTATAGCGCTTTGCGCACTTGCAGTGCGCGCGAAATCCGTGCCGCTTTTCGCAAAACTCTGCTCGTTTTGCGCCGTGGCAGAAACTCCATCCTGCAAGTTGCGCGATTCTTTAGCTAGCAAATACGCACCACTTTCGCCGCTAAGCAAATTTTTGGTGCGTTCGGCTATGCCGTCCTTGCTAAGATAAAGCTCTAAAATATCGCCCTTTTTTGCGTCCGCGCAGGAAAAAACGAAATTTATGCCGCATACGCTTAGCTTACTTGGGCGCAGTAGCTCGCAGCTCTTGCCGAAAGCGCCGTTTGCGAGCAGGCTCAAGACGTTTAGGTCGGAGCGCGAGATCACTATCTTGCGGATTTGCGTTGCGCTATTATTTGCGCCTTTGCTCTCGCTTCCGGCTTGCTCTGCTTTTAAATTTCTTGCCGCGTCCTTAGCTCGCGCCTCATCTTTTCTGGCATTACTAGCTTTTGACATTTTTAAATTCCGCATCGTTTTTAAATCACGCTTTGCTTTTGAATTTTGTCTTGCTTTTGAGTTCTGCGATGCTTTTAAATTTTGCTTTGCCTTTAAATTTAGCGCCGCATCGCTCGAAGCTTTTGTAGCGTTTAGAGTTTTTATGCCGCTTAAAATTCCTTCGCTTTCAAGCGGTTTTATTTCGTGCAAATTGTCCGCATCGCGCGAAATTTCTATCTCGCCTGCGATCCGTACTGGATGCGCGCGACTATTTTTTTCTTGCGATGCCATATTTTTTCCTTTTCTCCCAAAGCGATTTTCGCGAAATCCCAAGTGCCGCCGCCAGATCGGAGTCGAAATACTCGTCTTGGTGCGCTACGATCGTGAGCTTTACGTATTCTTCGATGCTTAAAATTTCACTGCGTTCTTTGCTGCTGCCAAGCGTAATTTCGTCGCTAAAGCCCTTTTGTGCGCCGATAGATCCGGCAATTAAGCGCATGGATTTGGTTTTGCTTATAAATTTTTCCTTCTGCGCGCCGCTTAGGCTATCGAAATCTGGTGCGTAAAAAATCTCCGCGCCGCGTTCTAGCAGCTCGGGGCTTTGCGCGGATAGAATTTTAAGGCGCGATTTTAGCGCAAGCATGATCTTAAATACCGCCGCAGCTCGCACTGCCGCATCGCCGCGCAAAAGAAGCGGGAATTTTATCTGCGCTAAACGCGCGGGCGGTATTTCGCACGAAAGAGAGGCCTCTTTAAGCAGCGCTTCGTAGGCTTCGTTTTGTGATTTTAGCGAGCGAAACTGCGCGTAGTGCTCGATCTTTTTGATGAGCTCCTCTATCATAAATGGCTTTTGGATATAATCAGTAGCGCCCGCTTTTACGGGGTTTAGCACCGTTTCGCTATCGACGTAAGCGACCATTAAAATTATGATCGAGCGCCTAAATTTCTCGATCAGCGGATAAAAGCTCGCGCCGCTCCAGCTCGTAGAAAGTAACACCGCCTCAAACTCCTCCGCAAGAGCTGCCGCGGCCGCTAAGCTTGCCGCGTTAGTGCATTCATGTCCCAGCGCGCCGAGCTTGTTTGCGATACTTTGAGCAAGATAGCTTTCACTCTCGATTATTAAAATTTTCATACGTCCTGCGCCTTTGTTGCGTGCTTTTGCCAGTCGTAAAATTTCAGGTTTACCGCAGCCTGCGCGGCGATGCCTTCGCTTCTGCCCGTAAATCCCAGCCCTTCGGTCGTGGTCGCTTTGACATTGACGCGCGCGCAGTTTAAAATTTCGCTCAAAACCTCTTGCATCTGCGCTTTGTAGGTGCCGATCTTCGGGCGCTGCGCGATGATCGTAATATCGACGTTTACGAGCTCGTAGCCGTAGCCTCTGACGCGCCGCATTACCTTTCGTAACAGCTCCTTGCTGTCCGCGCCTTTAAATTTGACGTCGTTGTCGGGGAAGAGCTCGCCGATATCGCCTAGCATCGCCGCACCGCAAATAGCGTCGATTAGGGCATGGATCGCTACGTCGCCGTCACTGTGCGCGATCAGCGCGAACTCGCATGGAATTTTCACGCCGCCGAGCACGATGCCCGCGCCTTTTTCAAGCGCATGCACGTCGTAACCCGTACCGCAAAAGATATCGCGCGAGCATGGTTTTAAATTTAGCGCCGCCAGATCGCTTGCGCGCGTGATCTTAAGCGCGCCCGCTTGGCCTTTTATAAATTCCAACCACCCGCCCGCGCTACCGACCGCCGCGCTGTCGTCGGTAAAAATTTCGCTTCCCTCAAGCGCCTTTTTAAGCAGCGCCGTGCGCGAAAGCTGCGGCGTTTGGATGAGGCGCAGCTCCTCTCGCTCCACAATGCGCTCGCCGAGATAGGTCGTATCATTTACGCCAAGATAGGGGCTGATACAGTCCGCGCTGCCTAAATTTCGTATCAGCGAGGAGATCAGCTCGGGCGAAATTTGCGCGCGGGCTACGTCGCTTACGAGCACAAGCTCGCTCTCTACGAGCTGCAGTGCGTTTTTTAGCGAGCTTTGACGATTTGCGCCGCCTGGGGCGAAGTGAAATTTTAAATTTGCAGGCCCGCATTCATCTGCGCCGCATTCGATCCCGCCCTGCTTTCTTTGAAATTTATACTCGCTCGTGCCGCACTCCGTGCTTTCGCCGCGCACGGAAGCCGAGCTACACGCATAGATGCGCTCGCAATAGCGTACGTCCTCTTCGTTTACGGCGATTATGATTTTTTTAAATGGGTGCGCCCGCGCAATGCTCTGCGCGACGTATTGCCAAAGCGGCAGCTCGCCCGCGCGCAACCACTGCTTTTTGACGGGGAGCTCAAACCTGCTCGAATCGCCTGCGGCGAGCAAAATCAGCGATATATCTTTCAAATTTTATCCTTGAAATTTTGTTACGAAATTATACGTATTAAAAATGAAAGCAAAATTAATCCGCGGCTTGCGCGCTAAAATATCTTAAACTTAGGCGTAAATTTACGCGGCGCGGCGGTAAAATTTCAACCTGCGTTACGAAAATAAACGGCAAAAGAAAAGTAAGGATTAATGAAATTTGTTATATTATACGCGCATTTTTAAGAAGCGAGGCGAAAATGACCGAAAGCTGCGTATCACAGATCTATTTTGCAAAAAGAGGCGAGCTGACGCCGCAGATGAGAGAGGTCGCGCAAAGCGAGCGCATGGACGTGCGGGCCCTGTGCGATCTGCTCGCGCAAGGAAAAGCGATCATCCCCGCAAACGTTAATCACAAAAGCTTAAAGCCGATCGGTATCGGGCGCGCGCTGCGGTGTAAGATCAATGCCAACATCGGCTCCTCGGGCACGACGAGCGATATTGAGGGCGAGCTGGAAAAGCTTGAAGCTTGCTTAAAATACGGCGCCGATACGGTGATGGATCTAAGCACGGGCGGCGATTTGGACGAGATCCGCGCCGCGATAATCGAGCGCTCGCCCGTACCCATAGGCACGGTGCCGATCTATCAGATGATCCATGAGCTGGGCGATATTAAAAATTTAAAAACGAGCGCTATTCTTAGCACGATCGAGAAGCAGGCGCGGCAGGGGGTGGATTATTTCACAATCCACGCAGGCTTTAAGCTCGAGTTTATGCCGCTGCTGTCTCGCCGCAAGATGGGCATCGTAAGCAGGGGCGGCTCGCTAATAGCGTCATGGATGATGAAATTTCACAAGCAAAACCCCTTCTACGAAGCGTTTGATGAAATTTGCGATATCTGCGCCGCCTACGACGTATCGCTATCTCTGGGCGATGGCTTGCGCCCGGGTTGCTTATACGACGCGACCGATAGGGCGCAGCTTAGCGAGCTTGAAATTTTAGGCGAGCTGGCCCTGCGCGCGAATGAAAAAAACGTGCAGGTGATGATCGAGGGGCCGGGACACATTCCGTTTAACGAGATCGAGCTTAATATGCAGTTAGAGCGCAAGCTCTGCCACGACGCGCCGTTTTACGTGCTGGGGCCGCTTCCGACCGACATCGGCGCGGGCTACGATCACATCAGCAGCGCTATCGGCGGGACGATGGCTGCGTATTGCGGCGCTAGCATGCTCTGCTACGTAACGCCGAAGGAGCATCTGGGGCTTCCCAATGCAAAAGACGTCAGAGAGGGCATCATCGCGCACAAAATCGCCGCTCACGCCGCGGACGTCGCGCTAGGCAAAGCGGGCGCGATAGAGCGCGATCACGAGATGAGCGATGCGAGGTATGGTTTTGATTGGAACAGGCAGTTTGAGCTTAGCTTCGATCCAGATCATGCGCGCGAGCTGCACGACGAGAGCTTGGGCGATGAAATTTACAAAGGCGCGGAGTTTTGCTCGATGTGCGGGCCGAAATTTTGCGCATATAAAATCAGTAGAAATTTAACCGAAAATAAGGAGAAGGAATGAGTAAAGACGAAGTCTTAAATTTGCTTAAAAGCGTGATCTATCCGGGCTTTTCTAAAAGCATCGTGGATTTTGGATTTGTAAAAGAGGTCGAGATCGGCGATAGAATTTTCGTAGGGATCGAAATCCCCAGCGCCAAGCCTGAGATCGCAGCAGAGCTCAGATCGGCGGCGCAAAAGGCGCTAGGGGCGGACGTGGAAATTTTAATCAAACAGCCCAAGATCGCCGAGGAAAAGAGCAACTCTCGCAGCGGTAAAAATATCGCGCCGCAGATCAAGCATTTCGTGATGATCAGCAGTGGCAAGGGCGGCGTAGGCAAGAGCACTACGACGCTAAATTTAGCCATCAGCACGGCGAAGCTCGGCAAGAGAGTGGGGATTTTGGATGCCGATATTTACGGGCCGAATTTGCCGCGAATGTTAGGAGAGGATAAGACGCAAGCAAGCGTCGTCGGGCAGAAGCTAAAGCCGATCTTAAGCCACGGCGTGGAGATGATGAGCATGGGCGTGCTGATGGAGGAGGGCGCGAGCCTCATCTGGCGCGGCTCTATGATAATGAAAGCGATCGAGCAGCTGCTAAAAGACGTGGCGTGGAGCGATCTGGACGTGCTGTTTTTGGATATGCCTCCGGGTACGGGCGACGCGCAGCTTACGCTCGCTCAGAGCGTGCCGGTGACGGCGGGCGTGTGCGTTACGACGCCGCAGACGGTCGCGCTGGACGACAGCGCGCGCGGGCTTGATATGTTTGAGAAGCTTCACATCCCGATCGCAGGCCTGATCGAAAATATGAGCGGCTTCATCTGCCCCGATAACGGCAAGGAGTACGATATCTTCGGTCGCGGCGGCGCGCAAAAGCTGGCGCAGCGATACAACACCGAAGTAATCGGCGAGATCCCGATCGAGATCGCTATCCGCGAGGGCGGCGACAGTGGCAAGCCGGTAAGCTTCTACGCGCCCGATTCTTTGAGCGCGAAGCGCTACGAAGATGCCGCGCGCAAGCTGTGGGAAAAGATCGAGAAGATCGATCGCGAGGAGCTGGCGGACAACTCTGCGATCCAGCCGGTGATGGACGGCAAGAGCGCCTGCTCGAATTAGGGCTTTAGCGGGCGCGGCGTCAAATTTCGCGCGGAATTTCTCGTGAATTTTGCAGATTGAAATTCAACGTGGAATTTTATAGTTTGGAATTTCACGCCTAATTTCGCTGCAAATTTTTATAATGCTCGTAAAATTTCGGTATGCAAATCCGTCATAGAATTTTGCCAGTAAATTTAGCGGGTAAAATTTCACGCGGGTTTCGCGGCGCGGAATTTCGAGCCGAATTTTGTAGCTCGAAATTCTGCGTTAAAATTCCGCTGCGATTTTGCCGCGAAATTTTATGGCACCAGTAAAATTTTTGTGTATAGAATTTCGTGCAGAGGTTGTAGCATTAAATTTTAAAGCTTGAAATTTCGAGCTACAATTTTACCAAGCTTCGTTGCGTGATGGTTTAGATAAAATTCTAAGCGCAGAATTTAACGGCGAAAATTAAATTCCAAACGCGCAATTCAGCGAGGTAAAATTTGCCGTAGAATTCTGCCTTGGAGTTTTAAATGCAGAATTTTAAGCATAAAACTTTGCCGCAGAATTTCAAAATGCAAAATTTATCGCTAAAACTTTGTTTTAAAATTTTAAGATAGGGCTTTAGCGATGAATTTCTGGCTTGAAATTTTATCGCGTCTAGCTTTTAGTGTTAGCCGTAGCATTGCGCTAGTCTAAATTTTATTTCGCCGGGTTTCATGGCGGTGGAGCTTATCTGCGAAAGCCTCTGCGAAGCTTATTTGGGATGGAATTTTATCTGTAGTGATTGCGGAAGTAAATTTTTCGCGCAGCTGAAATTTAAGCAGCTGGAATTTCATTCGTATAGGCTGTAGAGCCAAAGCGGCAAAATCCCTAAGCCTAGGGCTTTTAGGTTTATGGATTTTACTTTTATACGAAAGAAGAAAGGTCGGTAATGAGGTTTTTGATTATTTTGGTGCTTGCATTTGCGGCGTTCGCGCAAGAGAGCAATATGCAAAAATGGGCGAAAGAGATTACCGCGGACGCGCAGATCCCGCAGGATAAGTTTTTGGCGTTTTATCTGAATAAAGATGAGCCTAAGAAGGTGATTTTCTCTGAAAACGTCGATCGCATCAGCGTCAATTACGAGGGAAATTCTTTCCATGAAATTCCATCTCCAAATCTTATGGCGTATTGGGTCGGCGAGTTTAATTTCGACGCAGATGTCGAAAAGATGGTGCTAGGAGATTACGGCTGGTCCACGCTGGTAATCGCTGTGGATGGCTCGGACGTGCTAGGTGGGACATCTAGCAATCAAAAGCGCCCGCTTACGTATAAATTTAGTAAGGGCAAGCACAAGATCGAAGCGTGGTTTTTAAATGACGCGCATTCTAGCGAGCTTTTCGTGGATTTTAAAGATGTAGAGCCCTTTTATCGTCAAAAGGACGCCGTAGCCAAGATCCCTGCGGGTAAGGACTACGATCTATGGCTGGGCGCGATCTATGAAAGCGCTCAGATGAATAATCGCGTCAAGATAAATTTAGCCAAATCCGCTAAGCCCATCGTGCTACTGCTTAGCTCATATCGCGCCGTGGAGTGGGAGATCTCAAATCCGCAAAATAACGAAATTCTAGCCGTGTTAATTTACAATCCCATTAGTAGCGTCCGTGGCATAAGCGGTGCGCTTTACGTCGAGGACTACAGATACACAGAGGCTGCGGATGGGCTTAAATGCGAGTGCATATCGGGCAATGTCTTTCACTGCGACGGCAGCGAGATCTATGATATGAACGGGCGCGTAAACGGGATATTCGGCAGAGGTCTGGGGGCGTTTGCCGGCAAGCACGCCGTAAATTCCTTAGACCTACCGGGGCTTGTTATTACTCCGAAAATTTTAGACGAAAGCAAAGCTCGCCTGCTTTCGGTAGAAGCGGACCGCAAGAAATGCGAAAGCACACCGATGGATGATGTGTTTAGGTGAGATAGATTAGTATTTATAACAATTTCTTCAATAAATTTTACTGTTCATAAATTTGATAATTTCTGTGAAATCTATGTTCCGATAAAGAGGATTAAAGTACTCTTTAGGTTTACATTATGAAATTAAGATAACGTAAAAGGTATATCAAGTGAAATATAATAGGGACATAAAATATTTTCGAAAGGAACTATTTATAATATGAAACATACAAGCATTGTAACTCCTAGCAATTTGGCACGGTATGCGGATACGCGTGAGAGCGAAGGAATAATTCCCGAGCTTATTTATCGACTTATCAGACAATCGGC
>CAURKZ010000029.1:0-19685 GCA_963525605.1 uncultured Campylobacter sp. | reverse complement strand
AAGAGAGATAGGTTTAGGGCAAATTTTACCCTATTTAAACGCCAGTATTATCACGATTGATATAAGTTTTATTTTTATAAATTCGTCAAACAAGTTTTTGGATTTATACTTATCCGACTTGCCTAAGATTACGTCTAGCTCCTTGCCTTGTGCTAGTTGAGCTAAAAGAGCATTGGCATCCCTGCGTGCTTCTGCTACGGAGTAGATACCCTGGCGGAATTCGCTAAGCGTCTTAGTAGTATCTTTGCCATCTTTTCTAAGTCTGATTTTAAAAGTCTTTAGCCCTTTGGGGGAGACATATACATAAAGCTCTTTCGGATTACCTACAACTTTAAAATACATCTGATCTTTAAATTCTAAACCCCTAATATCTTTATCGGTTAAATTTGCACTTGATACATTATTAACCATTGAATGTTCCTTAATATTAAGGGTAGCGTGAGCTTATAATGCGAAAAAGCCCACTAATAAGGTCCTTATTTTTTCAGAAATAATTATATTACAAACAAAAATAAAAAGAAAGAAAAGTAATCGAAACATGAAATAAGCACCTATATATCGGAATTAAATGAAAGTAAAAAGAAAAGACTTAGTGGTGGTTAGAGGCGACTTGACGACGTCATTAATAGACCCAATAATACGTTATTTCGACGATAAAAACGGCAAAAAATATTTTTCAAATATTTTTTGGGCGATTAAGTTTTTAAGCTTCAAAAATGCGATAATGAAAAGTTTACTTTTCAATATTAAACGCGAGCAAGTGCCCTAAAATAGGACTTTACATTTTAGAATTTTTCAGTTTTTAAGTTTCGCTAGCTTAAACGGCTAGATTTCTCTTAAGAATTGAAAAATTTTACGGCTTTTTTAGCTCGAAACTTAATTAAGGTTTATTTGTGAAACTAAGTCGTTTTAATCGCTTCACGTTTGCCACTCATTCGCGCCGTAAATACCTAAGACGTAAATCGTCTCGCTCTCTATTAGATATGGGATAACGTAGCCTTTGAAAATTAAATCCCTAGCGTTGTCTTTCTTAACCTTTTGGCTAAGCCTATGCGCTAAGGGCATATTTTTTAAATCTAGGCACTTTCGAAAAACCTCATCGATGAAACTATCCGCTCTGTTTGGGCTGTCTTTAGCGATGAAGTCTTTTATCGCGTCAAGCTCGTCAAAAAAGCGACTATGAAATTTTACGCGCATATTTGCCCGCTTTTATCCGCTCTATCGTATCGCGTGCAGTCGCTTCGTCTATTAGCCCTTTGCCTTTTAGGGCTTCGTCCGCGCGAGCGTTTAACTCTTTAACATATTCGTCCGTTAGTTCGGTCGTAAGCGTCTCAAAACTCGCATTCGCGCTGCTGGCTAAAATCTTGCCTATGGCGACGAGCTGGCGCATTACGGTCTCGTCCGTTCGTATGGTTAGAGTTTGCATTTATTGACCTTTGTTTTAAAATCCACCCTTATTTTAACTTCTTGCTGCTTAGGGTTTGATAAGACATCGCTTTTTTGTTCGCTCTCGCTCGCGAAATTGCGCCTAAATGTGAAATTTTAGGCATCGCCATTCCCTACCTATGTTCATTTTTTTATTTCGCCACCCCGATTAGCCGATGTAGTGCCATATCTTAGTGCCTTTGATAAAATTTAGTAAAAATATGGCATAATTCACTCGTGAATAGGCGAAAGGGATGAGTGAAAACAAAATGCCCTAGCGCTAGGCGCATTATCGCCCCGTGCGGTACGTAGTTATTCTGCGGTATCCGTTCGTGTGAGGGTTGGGCGGTCTCGCCGCCTATTTAACAAAAGGCTTCTAAAGGAGCCGTCTTAGAATAAAGTCTTAATATGTAATGTTAAGACTTCCCTGTAAAGCAAGCGAACGGTCAAAAACAATAACGACACAGCATAGCCTGCCCGGGATTTTTCCTGTGTAGAGGAAGGTGGCTCTACCGCTTGCTTTTACTTCTTTTATAATTCCTATTAAACACGCTGTAGGCTTCCGCGTTTTGAAAATCGTCGCGGTCAAATATCGGGCTTTTGTCTTTAAATTTTATTAGCAGGTTTAAATAGGCTTTTTGCGGGTTGTTATTTGCTTCTTGTAAGGCTTTTAAATATTCCTCTTTGTAGCGTCCGAATGTGAAATCCTTGTAGATTACTTTAGCGTCTAAATTTAGCGCGTATGCTACGGCGTGAGCCATTAGACGCAAATCGTCGTTAAAAAATATCGATAGCTCGTAAAATAGGTCAATATCGTAAGTTTTCAAATATCATCACGCCTTATTACGATTTGGGTTACGGCACTCGTAGAGCCTTGCTCTTGTAGCTCGTAGTTTTTGCCTAGCATCGTTTCTTTATTGCGCGCGGTTATCCTGCTGTGAAGTTCAATATCGCTTAGGTCGCTCGCTTCATTTAGTAGCCTATTAGCCATTATTTGATTTTTAATCGCCGTTTGTTTAAAAAAGATTATCGCCCGTGCGTTATCGCTTACCGCTTGCGTTACGGCTTCGCGCTCGTATTCGTTTAAATCCGATAGTTCCGTTAGATACTCTGTGCCTTTGGCTATCGTGCTTTTTAAATTTTTGGTTATGCCTTTGGTGATTTTATTGACCGCGCCCGCGCTTAGGTTAAAAAGCTTTTGTAGCTCTCTTTGGGTTGCACCCGCCTTATGCTTTGCTAAGATACGCGCTCTGATTTCGGGTGATATTTTCATTTGCTCGCCTTTAACTCTTTTATGGCTTGATTAACCGCCTCGCGCTCGTATCTTACCGCGCGCCCTATCTTGATAAAGGGCAAAACGATATTAAAGCGCCCTTTGTATTTGTCGCTTCTCATTTTAGAAAGCGTGCTTCTGGATAAATTTAATATTTCGCCTACCTGCTTTGGCGTTAATAGCTCCATTGTTTGCCTTTTTTGACGTTTTGAAGTATTTTAACGCGTTTTTAAATGTTGCTTGGTTTCGTGTAAAAAAGGGCGGTCAAGCCCTCTCGCGCGCCCTTTAGCGGAGCGTGCCACCTGTAGCTACCTCTCGGCTCCGCTTCGTCTTGTAACGTGTCTATTTGCTCGCAAAGATAGTTTATGCGCTTTTGCAGCTTTTCGCATTCGCTCGCGTAGTAATGAAATAGGCGGTAGGCTTGTAAGCCTGCTTCAAATGTCGCCCGCGCTTCGTCCATATCCTGCGCTCGCTTAGCTATCTCGGCTTTAAATTTAACCCTTTGCTTATCGTCTGCGGCTCGCTCTAGCTCGCGCTTATGCAGGCTAGTCCATAGCCTAAAGGCGAAATCTTTTAGCTGTTCGTAGCTGGGCGCGTCTGCGCCCTTAGCCAAATACTTCAAAGCGATGTTAAAGTCTCTTTTATTCATCGCGCGCCCTTTCGCCTAGCTTGTTTTTAAGTGCGTCGCGCTCTTGCTGCACTTCGTAAAGCTCGTCGCAGGTTTCGCGCCATTTTAGGTTTAGTTCCTCGTAGCGCTTGCTTAGTTTGTCGTATTTATCCTCTAGGATTATCTTATCGGCTAGCAGGGTCTGAAATTTAATCCTATCCTCGCCCAATATTCTTAAAAAATATTCGTGAGCCTCCTTTAGCTCGGCGTTTTGTTCTTCGGCTTCGGCGGTGCGTCTATGCAATACGCCGTTACCTTTTAAAATTCTTTTGTTCTCGTTTTGTATGTGGTTACGCTGGTAAAATAGCGAATAGCCCACATCATAAAGCACCTGTTCGCTTACCTCATCGCTGCCTGCCGTTTGTTTAAGTAGCTCGTGAAAGCTCTTAATTACGGGTCTGTCCGTTCCGGTTAAAATCATCTTAAGCTCCTTGCTGATTTGTGTTTTGCTTTATCGCTCGGTAAAGCGCCTTTAGCTCTAGCCCTCTGCTTTCGCAGCTTGATAGCTCCGTAGGCTTAGCGAATAGGTCATAAGCGCAGGGCTGCGTTCTCTCGTATGTAACTAGGAATTGTGAAAACCCTTGCCTTGCTGAATGGTTGTGTTGTTGCATTTTGGCTCCTTATGGTTAATTTCTCATCTTTAATTAAATATCTAGTAAAATAATATCATCTTTGATTCAATAAGTCAAGCATTTTTACAATCTTTAATGAAATATTTAGATAATATTTTACATTTTTGATTAAAAATGATACAATTGTCTAAAATTCTTAATAAAGAGGGCTAGAGTGTTAAAAAGTGATTTTTTAAAAAGGTTGAACGATTTAGGTTTATCGGTTAATGATTTCGCAAATTTAACAAAACTAAACGCGGGCAGCATTTACAATTGGAACGATGAAAAAAAACCTATCCCGTCTTGGGTCGAGCCATTTTTAATATGCTATGAAAAATCCACCCGTTACGAAAAAATCAAAGAGCTAACTAAAGACCTTTAACCTCATCGCTTCGCGCGTGCTAAATTTCCTTTCCCTTTTCTCTCGCTCTTAGTGCATTAGTTCCGATATGTTGAGTATTCTTACGTTTTTTTGACTTTTCCTTTTGCTTCTGCCGACCTAAAATAATGAAAGCAAGTCGAAAAAAAACAAGGTATTCACTTTTATTGTTCGTCGTCCTATTTATCGTTATTTGCTCTTTCACTTAAATTTCGCAAAAGATGCGTGCGAGAGTGTTTAAGGTTGAAAGCTCTGTTTTATCAAAAAAGGGGCGGAAGTGAGAAAGGAAAAGTAAACGACTACCCCTATACTAAGGGGTCTGAAACTTAAATCGCATTTTTGGGTTTTGATTTTGAGGCAGAGCAAAGCACCAAAACATAGGGATGGGCGGGCATTTTTTAAAAAAAGTGAAATGGGCGTTTGTGTTTTCGTTTACTATGTGCTTTAGTTTTGCTTCCTATACCGATTTTATGAAACCTTAAAGTAAACGAGCAGAGTAAAAAACGGCTTAAGGTTTAGGTGTGATTTTGGGTAAATTTTGGTGGAGTAAATAGGCGATGAGGTGGCGGATAGAAATAGGGCGGTTAAACGGCTAGGTTGATTATTTGCCCGAAGTCGCTTAGGGCTTGGCGTAGTTGAAGCTCTAGACGTTCAGCCTTAGGAAGTAGCGCGGGCTTGTTTAAATCGATTATGGGCGCGGTCGCTTCGGCTCGATACAAAGGAAAGCCCAAATCGTTTTTTAATGCCTTGTCGTAAAAATAAATCCTTTGCAGCGCGCCAAACTCTGCTTTTACGTAGGCGGTGTTTCCGTGCCTGATTATCTCGAATGCGTCTAGGTTGAAAGGCGCGCAGCTATCATAACAAAGGTCAATACTTGAGACGTTATTAACGGCGTCTAGCAGCTCCGCTATTAAATCGAGAGGCGGGGCGGGCTTATGATATTGCCTTAGCCCGTAAAACTCGATAACCGCTTTTTTATCGCAGCTATTCGGGCTTTTTGTCGTGGCGTAGAATATGCTTAAATCCTCAAGTTCGTAGATATTGATTATTTTCAGCCCGCGAAACTCATAACGCCCCGCGACTTTAATCTCTTTGGTATCTTGCATTTTCCACCATTTTAAGCCGTGATTTTTGGCTATGCTTTTTAAAAGCCCCATTTTGCTAAACCGCTTTTTGGTTACGGCGTTTTTAAAAAAGCTTGCGCGGATTGTGTCGATATGAATGTCTGGGGTTTCAGCCAATATTTGGCTAACGTAAGGTAAAATTTCCACGTTTTAATTTCCAAAGGGCGGTTTCGCTTGACACTAACCGCCCTTAAATATTTTGATTTAATCTTTATGGGGCGTATTCTTGGCTTTTGCTTCTTTGTCGCCCCAACCCCCTATTTTCTTTTTAGCTTTATCGAAATCCACGATATACCACCACTTAAACCGCCGTCCGTCCTCCTGCGTCCACCGGTCTTTAATCGCACCCTCTCGCTTAAGCTCGCCTAGATACTGGTTGGCGTTGCTTATGCCGAATACTCGCCCCGCCGTTACGCGTCCTTGCTCCAGCATTATTTTTAAAAGTGTTCTTTTGTGATTGTTAGCTTTCATTTTTTCCGTTCCTCTCTTATGCCCGCTTTGACCTCTAAGGCTTTGATATTCTCCTCTTGCGTCCTCGTGATGTGGAATAGGTCATAAGCGCAGTCTAACAGCTCCTGCGACGCTCCGTCTAGGCTCTGCACCTTGTAGATATGTAGCTGCCTTTTAAATGCCTTTAGCATATCCTTATCGTCCGCGCTGAAACAAAACGTGCTAGGTGTAAAATTTAGCTTACTTCGTCCCATTGCTCGCCCCCGTTAAAAAAGTTTGGATTAGCCTTTTGTTCTCGATTTGTAGCTCTTGCATTTGCTCGCGTTGCACGCTTATGGCTTGAAACAAATCAAAGGCGACTACCAACCCCTCATTAACCCCGCCTTTAAACTCGCTCGGCTCGTCCGCTATCGCCGATTTTAAAATGTCGGGATAGCAGGCGGACAGCATTTTCGTAAATTCTGAATAAAGCCCCCTTTCGGCTTCGTCCTTAAACAGCGGCTTCATCTTGCGCCGCCTTTCTCATAAAAAATGCCTCCACCTCGGAGGGGTCAAAAAAGGTGATATTTTTGCTGAATTTTATCGGTCTTAGAAAGCCTTGTTTGGCAAAATACCACACCGTGCTTAAACCTATGCCGTAGATATTAGCAATCTGCGCCGCCCTTAGATACTTCGGTTTAACTTCGCTTTTTCTCATTGCTTAGCCTTTATTGTTTAGATTATCTCTGCAAAGATTGGGCGAATTATGGCGTAAAACAAAATTTTAATCTAGCGCAAAAACGCCGTTAGAATAGATGTTAAAAATAAAATTATCGTGTTTAAAAAATGAGTAAAAATTAAAAATTTGAAGTAGAAAAAATAATAAATAAATTCTCTTAAAAAATAATAGAGAATTTATTTTTTCTGTGTTATCTAAAACTATAATCTGCTAAATCTCTAATTTTAGCGCGTAAATTTTCAATAGATTTATTTAAGTTCGTTTCACTAATGCCCTGTTTTTTTACTCGATTACAAAGCTTTAAAATACTATTTGAAAATTTATTATTCGCGCTACTTATTGTCACTTTGCTAATTTTATCTTGATATTGGGCTTCTTTGTCCAAAATATTTAAAAGCTCGTCTAACTTTTCTAAAATATCGGATTGGTTTTTATCGCTTTTTTTAACCGCCTTTAAAAAATCATACGGGCTTCTAGCGTGTGCCATTTGTGCTTGGTATGCGCTTATTGCTTGCATTTCTAAAAATAGCTTTTTGGTTTTATTGGCTTGGTTGATAACGTTTTTAAACGTCTTATTCTTTATTTCAATATCCAATGGAGCTTTATCGTCTAAAACTCTACTATTATCGCGCTTGTAAATAAATTTTAAAAAAATTACGTATTCGCGTATCGCTTCGCAAAATGCCCTCGCAAAGGTTTCATTGTAGACTATGCTATCATCTCGCTCTATTATTCTTATTCTCTCAAAAATAGGCGCGTAAAGCGCAAATGCCTTATTTTTAGTAATTTTTGGGATTTCGCAAGAATCCGGTATTCGTGAGCAAAATTTTAATTTTAAAAATCTGTCCTCATCTGTCTGAACCGTATCTGTAATAATATGTGTTAATTTAATGGTTTCTTTTTTACCACTATCCTTATTTAATATCTTAATTTTTAAAAAATCTCGCTCGCTAAAACTGTCGCAACTCGCTACACTAACGCCTTTTGTTACAGCGTGTTTAAAGCCGTAAGTATTTAAACTGTCGGTAAAGTCAAGTGCGCTTTTTAAGTCGTATATTTGATTTTCATCTAAATCCTGAAAAATAAAATTTTCCTTGTTAAATTCAAGATACCCAGCCTCTAAATATTTTAAATTATCAAAAATAATTTCAGACAATTTTAATTTTCTTGTTTCTTTTATCATTGTTTACCTCTCCTAGTTATCTTTTATTTCGAGTATGTAGCCGCTCCACCAATCAAGCAAAATTTTAAGTTCGTCCAAAAAATCGGCTTTTTCGGAATAGCTTAAATCTACTTTGTCGCCGTGTAGGTGGTCTAGCGCCTTTTTGATAGCCTCTTTGCTTACTCCGTGCTTTTGCATATTGTTAAACGCCTGCGTCATAAATATGCCCCGCAGGCTATGCAGAGTTACGACGCGCCCCGTCTGTCTATCTCTAAAGTCAAAGCCCTTAATCGCGTTCGTGGCGGTATCTTTGTGGATATGCCCCGTAAAGTGCGAGTTAATAAAAATATGCTCGTATGCTCTGCTTAATTTCGCCTGGTCCTCAAGTATCCGCATAACCTCATCGCTAAGCGGAAGTTTGAAATCGCCTATCTCGCTGCGCTTGATTTTCTGTTCGGCGCGCGGAATAGTTAAAAGCCTCTTATCGAAATCTACGTAATCCCATTTTAGGCGCGACAGCGGCGCGGCTCTTAGCGGCAGGTGTAGGCATAGCTTCATCGCGTTTTTAATCGTCTCAAAATGAGGATAATCGTAAATGGCGTTAAAAAACTCCTTTAAGTCCTGGCGCTCGGTAAGCTTGGCGTAATGCTCGATCTTGGTTTTAGGGATTAGGCTTTTGGCGTCGATATTAGCCATAATATTAACCTCGGCGTATCCGCTCGATACGGCGAACAAAAAGACGCGATTTAAAATTTGGTTGATTATCTCGGCAGTTTGCGGCGTGGTCTTTGACGTTTCTTTAAGGATGTCCGCTATCTCGCCGTGAGCAATGCTCTTTATGCCTCTATCTTTTAGTATCGGCATTACGTGGTTTTCAATGCGCCCGCGCTTGGTCTTTAGCGTTTGGGGCAGTATGCTTTTAGCCTCAAGCTCTAGCCACTCGTTAAAGACCTTTTCAAAACTGAGGTTATGCTCGCTTATCCTTTGAGCTTTGGCGCGCTTCTTTTCCGTGATAGGGTCGATACCTCTCATCACTAGCTTTTTAAGCTCGGTTCGCTTCTCTCGCGCTTCGGCTAGCGATAAAACGGGGTAGTTGCCTAGCCCCGTGTTATTCAGCTTGCCCGTATCGGGGCTTATAAAGGCAAATACCCAGCGCTTGCGCCCGCTTTTGCTTACTATCAGCCCTAAGCCGTCGCCGTCCGTGAGCTTGTAGTCTTTGGCTTTCGGCTTTGCCTCTTTGATTTGCTTATCGCTAAGCGGTTTGACTATCCTAGCCATTACGTTTTAACTCCCTTAAATGCGCTATTTGAGACGATTTAAAAATATTTTTTCGGTTTTTAGCTCAAAATCCCGCACAAAAATATTTTTAAAATCGCCGCCTTTTTGCTCTTTATGTGCCTAAAATTGGGGATTTGATGAGGTTTAAAATATTTTTTGCTTTTGCGGCGTTTTTTTAAGCTTCACAAAACCCTATTTTAGGCGTTTCAAGCGTTTTAAAACATTTTTTGAAGTGCCTTGCAAGCCCGTTAAATAGGGCATTTGGTAAGTTTTAAAAATATTTTTTCGCTTGACTTTTGGAATTTTGCCAAAAATATTTTTAAAATGTTTTTAAATTGCTAGCTTTGCTTGATTATTTTAGATTGCTTTAGAGGGCTAAAATCGCTTGAAGTCCGTATTTTAGGGGTTTTGTTAGATTGTGTTAGATTGTAAAAAATAGGCAATGGTGGTTAGAGGCAGAATCGAACTGCCGACACGCAGATTTTCAGTCTGCTGCTCTACCGACTGAGCTATCCAACCACCGAAAAAGAAAAGTAATTTTAGCCATGCAATACTTAAATCTTGGTTAAAATCCTCGGTTTTCGCTAGATTTTTGCACGTTGCGCTCGAAAACAGCCAAATTTACTTAGTTGGAATTTCCTAAATTTTAGTGATAAAAATATTGCTTGAGCAGTAATTTGCAATAATCAAAACGGGCTATTGATCTAAAAGGCAAAGCGATGTAAAATTTCACTATTTAGCCGATTCTGCAAATTGTACGCTTGGTTTTAGGCTGTGTAAAGTAGATAAATTTGCGCCAAAGGATCGCTACGTCATTTTAAATTTACGCATATAACGGACAGATGAGGGGCGATTGATTAAATTTAGCGTCGAAAATCCACATTTAATCAAACTTAGTAACGGCATCTTTATAAACATTGCGCTCAGGCTAATAGTGTGACATAGGGATGTTTACTTCGGGATTGAATTTATTTAGATATCCGCGCAGCAGAAGCGTTGAAATTTTAAAATACGATTGCAAATTGTATTAATAAAGGCTCGACCTGATCCATCTAAACTTGATATGCTTATCTATCCAAGTTGTGCGACCTGTTTTTTAAATACCTCGCCGCGTTCGGCGTAGCTTTTAAACTGATCCAAGCTCGCACACGCAGGGCTTAGCAGCGCTATTTCGCTTGCGAAATTTACGGAATTCTTAAAATTCACAGAATTTTTAGAATTCTGTGAACCTAAAGTGCCGCCACTGCTCGCGTTCATGCAAGAGCTCTCGCTTTCGGTAGTCGAAATTTTATCCTGCATTAAATTTCCTGCGGAATTCTCGCCGCCTAAGCGTCCTTTTGAAATTTCATTTTCGCAAAAATTTTCTCCGTTCAAATACCGCTTTGAAATTTCGCTCACCGCGGTTTGTAAAATTTCGCAGCGCACGCAAGGAAGTCCGTATTCGCCACATAAAAGTACGATTTTATCGGTATTTGAGCCGATTGCGTAAATTTGCAGATCGTATTTTTTAAACTCCGCAAAAAGCGGGTGCAGATCCACGCCCTTATCATCGCCGCCAAGGATCAGATGTATTTTGCGCCCGGCATATCGTTTAAGGGCTTGCGCGCACGCATCGATGTTAGTGGCCTTCGTGTCATTGACCCAGATTCTGCCGCGCGCGTCGGTAAATTCCTCTAGTTTATTGCCTTCGATCACGAAGTCATTTAGTCGCGCGACGTCGCATCTGTCGAATAAAATTTTCTCCACGCACAGCGCTAAAAGCGCGTCTATCAAAAACGGCGTGCGGAATTTTATTTCGCCCAGATCTATGCCGAATTTTTGCGCCAGATCCGCTTCGTCTTCGTAGCAGATCACGCGAGCTAGGCTGTTTTGCGCGGCGGCAGAGCTTTCGTAGGCACGCGGGATCAGCGCCACGGAGCCTTCGCGCATCGCTAGCAGCGGCGAGAGTTTGGCGCGCTCATACTCTGCAAAATCGCCGTGCCAGCTGAGATGATCGGGCGTGATCGCAAGCAGCACGTAGATGTCGGGGCGCGCGTGTTTGGTGTAGTGCAGCGTAAACGAGCTCGTCTCCAGTACCCAAATTTTGGCGCTTTTATCAAGCTTTGCAAGCGGAACGCCCACGTTGCCACCCATTTGCGAGCCGTATCGCTCGAGCAGATACTGCATCATCTTTGTCGTCGTGGTCTTGCCGTTCGTGCCGCTGATCCAAATTTTAAGACCTTCGTAATCGTCGAAATAATCATATTCGCTGATTAAATTCCGTGCCTTTCGCACCAGCTCGTGATGCGGCGGAAAGCCGGGGCTAGGGATTTCAAGCTCGCTTGCGGCGGGGTCGAACTCGCTCGGGTTCAAAAGCGCGTTACCGAACTCATCCAGCTTCGGCACGCCCGAAGAAATTTCAAATTTATCGTCGTAGATCTCCCAGCAGCCGTCTTTTTGGCAGTGCTCGGCGATCGCTCTGGTCGTAAGTCCGTAGCCAAATAGCGATTTTTTCATTTTTCTCCCCTTTTGCCCCATAAAATTTGAGTTATCTCATCGGCGCTAAGCTCGCCCGTTTCGTCGTATATTCCGCGCGCCGTTTCGAAGTCGGGTTCAATTTGCGCTCGCATTTTATCTCAATTTCAGCGATGTCAGCGCTATGATATTTGCGATCAGCGCGATGATCCAAAAGCGGATGATGATTTTGTTCTCGACCCAGCCTTTAAGCTCGAAATGGTGATGTATCGGCGCCATTAGGAAAATTCTGCGTTTGAAAATTTTAAAGCTGCCCACCTGCAAGATCACGCTGAGCGTTTCGATTACGAAGACGAAGCCGATCATTATGAGTAAAATTTCGTTTTTCGTGATGACCGCGCAGTATCCTAAAAATGCTCCCACGCTGAGGCTGCCGCTGTCGCCCATAAAGACTTCGGCGGGGTAGCAGTTAAACCACAAAAACCCAAGCAGCGCGCCGATGAGCGCCGAGACGATGATGCAGACCTCGCCTGCGCCCGCGACGCGCGGTAGCAAGAGATACTGCGAGTAGATCGCATGCCCGCAGAGATAGGCGAACACGCCCAAGCTGCAGAGCGAAAATACCGACGGAATGGTTGCTAATCCGTCCAGGCCGTCGGTTAAATTTACCGCGTTTGAGCTAGCGCTTATCACGATCGTCCAAAACAGCGGCGCGAAGATCCATAAATTTAGCAGAGGGTACTTAAAAAACGGCACGAAAAATTCCCCGCCCAGGTCGCTAAAAACATAAAGCGTAGCCCCGATCAGAAACGCCAAGAAATTTTGCAGTGCAAATTTAGCCCGCGCACTAAGGCCTGCGTGGTTTTGGCGGCCTAAAATTTTAGAGATGTCGTCCTTAAAGCCAATGTATCCAAAGCCCACCAAACAAAGCAATCCGCAGAGCACGAAGACGTTGTTTAGCTTGGCGCACAGCAGGCTTGCGAGCACCGCGGCGGTAACGAAAACGAGCCCGCCCATCGTGGGGGTTTTGCTCTTTTTCTGATGGTTTTGCGGCGCGAGCTCGTAGATGGGCTGCGCGGCGTGTCTAGCTTGCGCCCAGCGGATAAACCGCGGCATAGCCCAGACCGAAAAACAAAAAGCGATAAAAAACGCAAGACCTGCGCGAGCGGTGATGTATTGGAAAAAATTTATATTCGTAAGATGATAGAGATAATAAAACAAAGTTTACCTTTTAAATTTTATGAAATTTTATATGAAAACGCGCATTTTAGTATAAAAGAGGTAAAATTTAGCTTTTAGGGCGGATGAAATTTTGCCGCATTTGCCAAAAGAAAGTATAATGCCGCTCGTAAAAACAGCGCCGCGGACCTGCCTTAAAAGGCCTGTGCGGCGAAATTTAGACGAAATTTAGGAGCCAAAATGGGGCAAAAGACGATTTTACTTATCACCGACGGTATCGGCTTTAACGCGAGCGATAAATTTAACGCGTTCGCAAACGCAAAAAAGCCCGCCTATGATTATCTTTTTAAAAACGTGCCCAATACGCTGCTGCGCACCTCAGGGCTTGCCGTGGGCTTGCCGCAAGGGCAGATGGGAAACAGCGAAGTAGGGCATATGACGATCGGAAGCGGTAGAATTCTGTATCAAAACCTAGTCAAAATCGATCGTGCGATCGATGAGGGCTTGCTTGAGAAAAACGAAGCGCTACAAAGCCTGCTTTCAAAGTGCCGCAGGCTGCACATCATAGGGCTTTACAGCGACGGCGGCGTGCATTCGCATCTACGCCATTTTGACGCGATCTGCGAGATAGCGCAGAAAGCGGGTTGCGAGACATGGGCGCACGCTATCACCGACGGGCGCGACGTTTCGCCGAGCAGCGGAGCGGAATTTTTAAAGCACCTACAGGCTAAATTTAAAGTCGGCAGCGTGTGCGGGCGCTTTTACGCAATGGATCGCGACAAGCGCTTTGACCGCGTGAAGCGCGCTTACGACGTGCTTTTGGGTGAAGCGGCGCCGCTTGAAATTTCGCCTAGCGAGTATGTGCTACAAAGCTACGAGAGCGGCGTGAGCGACGAGTTTATCGAGCCCGCGAGCTTTAACGGCTTTAGCGGTATCGACGCGGATGACGGAGTGATTTTTATAAATTTTAGAAACGATCGCGCCAGGGAGCTTTGCGCGGCCTTGGGTGATGAGAGCTTTAGTGAATTTGAGCGAAATTTCGTCGTGAAAAATTTAATCACGATGAGCGAATACGACGCGAGCTTTAAATTTCCACTGCTATTTGAGAAGCCTGTGCTTAAAAACACGCTTTGCGAAGTGATCGCGGAAGCCGGTCTTACGCAGCTTCATACCGCCGAGACCGAAAAATACGCTCACGTGACGTTTTTCTTTAACGGCGGCGTCGAGGAGCCGCTGCCTAACGAAACTCGCGTGCTAATCCCAAGCCCCAAAGTAAAAACCTACGACGAGCAGCCGCAGATGAGCGCGCCTGCGGTGTGCGACGCGGTGATCCGCGGTATCGAAGCGGGGATCGATTTCATCGTCGTAAATTTTGCAAACGGCGATATGGTCGGCCACACGGGCAATTACGATGCCGCGGTAAAGGCGGTAGAGGCGGTGGATGAATGCATCGGTAAAATTTTAAGCGCGGCGAAGGCGCACGATTACGCCTATGTCCAGATCAGCGATCACGGCAACTGCGAGGCGATGCGAGACGCGGACGGCGAAATTTTGACCAATCACACGACCTTCGACGTATTTTGTTTCGTGCTGGGACGCGGCGCGTCTGAACTAAAAAGCGGGCTCGGGCTTAGCAACGTCGCAGCGACTGTACTAAAACTAATGGGGCTGCCAAAGCCCACGGAGATGGACGAGGCGCTATTTTGAAATTTAAACGGCGCGGGTCGCGAGTAGATTTAAACTGCTAAAATTTAGGTAAATTTGGATAAATTTACGCTAGAGATTAAAATTTTAACAAAAAGGATAAGTATGAAATTTAGCGGGAAAAACGTTTTAATCACGGGCGCAAGCCGCGGTATCGGCGCACAGATCGCAAGGACTTTAGCCGGCTACGGACTTAAGGTGTGGATCAATTATCGCTCTGCACCAGAGCCTGCCGACGCGCTGCTAGAGGAGATCCGCGCAAACGGCGGAGAGGGCGCGGTGATAAAATTTGACGCGACGAACGAGGCGGAATTTAGCGAGGCGCTAAGCTTGATCGCGCAAAGCGACGGCGAACTAAGCTATCTCGTAAATAACGCGGGTATCACGAACGACAAGCTCGCGCTTAGAATGAAGCTGGAAGACTTCATGGGCGTGATCGAAGCAAATTTAAGCAGCGCCTTCATCGGCTGCCGCGAAGCCCTAAAACTAATGAGTAAAAAGCGCTTCGGCGCGGTCGTAAACATCGCCTCGATCGTCGGTGAAATGGGAAACGCCGGGCAGGTCAATTATAGCGCGAGCAAGGGCGGAATGATCGCGATGAGTAAGAGCTTCGCAAAAGAGGGCGCAGCGCGCGGCATCCGCTTCAACTGCATAACTCCGGGCTTCATCGCTACGGATATGACGGACGCGCTAAGCGACGACGTAAAAGCAAGCTACGAAGCGAGCATCCCGCTTAAGCGTCTCGGAAGCACGAGCGACGTCGCCGAAGGAGTTGCGTTTTTGCTCAGCGACGGCGCGGGCTACATTACCGGAGAGTCGCTTAAAATCAACGGAGGGCTCTATATGTAGCGTTAAATAGCGGAATTTAAGGTTAAATATTATAGAATTACGCGGTATTTTTTTAAAGGAGTGCTAAAATGGCAGTATTTGAAGATGTAAGAGACGTAGTTGTAGAGCAACTAAGCGTAAGCCCGGATCAAGTTAAAGTTGATTCGAAAATTATCGAGGATTTGGGCGCGGACTCTCTTGACGTAGTTGAGCTAGTAATGGCTTTAGAGGAGAAATTCGGTATCGAGATCCCGGATAGCGAGTCCGAAAAATTAGTAAGCATTAAAGACGTAGTAGATTATATAGAAAATTTGCCTAAGAAATAAAATTTTAAGGAAGCGGTTTTGAAACGAGTCGTAGTAACAGGCATCGGGATGGTAACTTCTCTCGGGCTTGACAAACAGAGCAGTTTTGAAAATATCTGTAACGGAAAAACCGGGGTTGATAAAATTTCGCTCTTTGACGCTAGCGAATTTCCGGTTCAAATTGCAGCTGAAGTAAAAGGTTTCGATCCTTCGAGCATAATCGAGGATGGAAAAGAGATAAAAAAGATGGATAGATTTATCCAACTCGGGCTTAAAGCAGCGGGCGAAGCTATAGAGGACGCTAAATTTAGCGGTTTCGATAGCGATGAATTCGGCGTTAGCTCGGCTAGCGGTATCGGCGGCTTGCCAAACATCGAGATAAACGCCAATACCTGCTTGCAGCGCGGTCCTAGGCGAATTTCTCCGTTTTTTATCCCTTCTGCATTAGTAAATATGCTCGGCGGCTTTGTTTCGATATATTATAAATTAAAAGGTCCGAATTTATCCAGCGTTACGGCTTGTGCGGCTTCCGCGCATGCGATTATGGATGCTGTGAGAGTTATCATGATTGGCGAAGCGAAAAAGATGCTCGCAGTGGGTGCCGAGGCTGCGGTTTGTCCCGTAGGTATCGGCGGATTTGCCGCGATGAAGGCGCTTTGCGCTAGAAACGACGATCCTGCGCACGCTTCACGTCCGTTTGATGCGGAGCGAAATGGCTTTGTTATGGGCGAAGGCGCGGCGGCTTTGGTTTTAGAAGAGCTAGAAGACGCAAAAGCGCGCGGTGCTAAAATTTACGGCGAGCTCGTAGGATTCGGTGCTAGCGGCGATGCTTATCATATCACTTCGCCTAGCCTAGACGGACCGATCCGCGCTATGAAAAAGGCCTACGAGATGGCGGGACGCCCGAAGATTGATTATATCAACGCTCACGGAACATCCACTGCGATAAACGATAAAAACGAAACCGCGGCGTTAAAAGAGCTTTTCGGCGAGGGCAAAGTGCCTGCGGTCAGCTCCACCAAGGGTCAGCTAGGACATTGCCTAGGCGCTGCCGGAGCGGTAGAGGCTGCGATCAGCCTTTTAGCGATGCAAAACGGCATCATCCCGCCTACGATAAATCAAATTTCAAAAGATCCCGATTGCGATTTGGATTACGTGCCAAACGTCGCTAGAAAAGCCAAACTCGATTGCGTTATGAGCAATAATTTCGGTTTCGGCGGCACAAACGCGTCGCTTATTTTCAAAAGAGTAGATTAATGGCGAGTTATTTGGACTTTGAAAAGTCTATAAAGCAGATCGACGAGGACATCACCGCTGCAAAAATTCGCGGCGATGAGGAGGCGGTCGAAATTTTAAATAAGAACCTCGAAAAAGAAATTTCCAAAGTTTATAAGAATTTAAACGAATACCAAAGACTTCAGCTTGCGCGCCACCCGGATCGCCCTTACGCGATCGATTATATTCGTGCGCTTTTGCAAGACGCTAGGGAGCTTCATGGCGACCGCGCCTTTAGAGACGATCCTTCGATCGTGTGCTATCTGGGCATTATGGGCAACCGCAAAATCGCCGTGATCGCCGAGCAGAAGGGTCGCGGTACTAAAAACAAGCTGAAGCGAAATTTCGGCATGCCCCATCCGGAGGGCTATCGCAAGGCTCTGCGCGTAGCAAAACTTGCAGAGAAATTTAACCTTCCTATTTTGTTTTTGATCGACACTCCGGGTGCATATCCGGGGCTTGGCGCCGAGGAGCGCGGTCAGAGCGAGGCTATTGCGCGAAATCTGTATGAGTTTAGCGATATTAAAACCCCTACGATCGCCGTAGTTATAGGCGAGGGCGGCAGCGGCGGAGCTTTGGCTATCGGCGTGGCTGATCGGCTAGCGATGCTTCAAAACTCAATTTTTTCGGTTATCTCTCCCGAGGGCTGTGCCGCGATTTTGTGGAACGATCCAAGCAAGAGCGAGGCCGCTACGAAGGCGCTAAAGATCACCGCTGAGGAGCTAAAAGAGCTGGGCTTGATCGACGACGTGATCAAAGAGCCTAAAACGGGCGCCCACAGAGATAAAGACGGCGCGATAAAAGCGCTTGGAAACTACGTTTTAACCGAGCTGCATAAGCTAGACGATCTTAGCATAGACGAGCTCATCAGCAGAAGACAACAAAAAATTTTAAGGTTCGGTGCTTATAAAGAAAACTAAATTTTAAATTTCACGACTTTTTTAAAACCAAATTTAATAACTTCACACTCTAAGAGGACAAATGGAAAATACAAATCAAAATTCCGCTCAGACCGCCGTTTCAAATTCTAATCAAAACGGCAGAAAAACTTACGCTAAAACGCACGTTCCCGTCGAGGGCTACCAGATCGAGGAGCTCCGCTCGATGGATCTTGAAAATCTCATCGCCATAGCAGACGAGCTAGGCGTCGAGAACCCGCGCGAATTCCGCCGCCAAGCGCTCGTTTTTGAAATTTTACGTATGCAGACGAAGCAAGGCGGCTTCATACTTTTTACGGGGATTTTGGAGGTTACCGCCGAGGGCTACGGCTTTTTGCGCGGCATAGATTCAAATTTAAGCGACAGCGCCAATGACGCCTACGTAAGTCTCAGCCAGATCCGCAAATTTGCCCTGCGCGTCGGCGACATCGTCACGGGCCAGGTGCGCGAACCGAAGGATCAGGAGAAGTACTACGCGCTCTTAAAGATCGAGGCGATCAATTACAAATCGATCCAAGAGGCTAGAGAGCGTCCGCTATTTGACAATCTCACGCCGCTTTTTCCGACCGAAAAGCTCAAGCTCGAATATGACCCGATGCGCCTTACAGGTCGCGTGCTCGATCTTTTCACCCCGATCGGCAAGGGGCAGCGCGGGCTCATCACGGCGCCTCCGCGTAGCGGTAAAACGGAGCTGATGAAGGAGCTTGCCAACGGCATTACGCGCAATCACCCCGAGGTCGAGCTTTTGGTGCTGCTAGTCGACGAGCGCCCCGAAGAGGTCACCGACATGGAGCGCAGCGTGCGCGGCGAGGTGTTTAGCTCGACCTTCGATCAGCCTGCGTTCAACCACGTTCGCGTCGCCGAGCTCGTTATCGAAAAGGCAAAACGCGCCGTCGAAAACGGCAAGGACGTCGTCATCCTGCTTGATAGTATCACCCGCCTTGCGCGCGCCTACAATACCGTCACGCCTAGCAGCGGCAAAGTCCTAAGCGGCGGCGTGGACGCGAACGCCCTGCATAAGCCGAAGCGTTTCTTCGGTGCGGCGCGAAATATCGAAAACGGCGGCTCGCTTACCATCGTCGCTACCGCGCTCATCGAGACCGGCTCGCGAATGGACGACGTGATCTTCGAGGAGTTCAAAGGCACGGGCAACAGCGAGATCATCCTCGATCGCAACATCTCGGATCGTAGAATTTACCCCGCGATCAATATCACCAAGTCTGGCACGCGCAAAGAGGAGCTTTTGCAAGGCAGCGAAAATCTGCAAAAGATCTGGGCGTTGCGCTCGGCGATCTCGACGATGGACGACGTCGAGGCGCTGAAATTTTTATACGCCAAGATGCTAAAAACTAAAGACAACACCGAGCTGCTGTCGATAATGAACGGCTAAATTCTTTAAATTTAGCCTTATTCTGAAATTTTGCTCTAAATTTAGCGGTATGGTTTGCACCGCTTGCCGCAAATACCGCCACGTAGCTTCGTATGCGCTTTCAAAGCGGCGCGCAAATTCTGAGGGTAGGGGATTTGCGACGTATAAAATTCCATAAAGGTGTGGCGAGCTGATATTGCGGTAATGCACTAGACTTTCACTTAAAATCCCAATAGCTATGAAATTCTAAAGCTTAGCTTTAAATTTATAACTCACAAAATTTTGATTTTAAATTTTGTCCGCAATCCAATCGTGGCATCGTAGCCTTTTTTTGTTTGGATGCCGCATCTTATCTCGTAACTCTCATTTTAAGACGTGCGTACTTCAGCTGCGACAATATTAACATTATGAATCCCACATCTAAGCTTGCTATTTACGTTTAAATTTTACTAGCCACGTTTTAAAATTTTAGGCTCAATTAAACTTAATCAGATTCTCTCTTATCAATTTTAATAGTTTCTGATATAAGTTTTCCTGTGTAGTTTT
>CAURKZ010000028.1:0-22823 GCA_963525605.1 uncultured Campylobacter sp. | reverse complement strand
CGTCCGCAAGGCCTATCATATAATAATTCTCGGCGCTGTTTTTGGAAGCGGTCACGATACCTGCTTTAAAATTTAGTCTAAACATAAACTTCGCTTTGGCAAAAAGCGGCAAATTTTACCGCTTCAAATTTACGCGAACTGCACGCCCCTGCCCTTTACGACCTCGCCGATAACGTAGCCGCCCGTATTAGCGAGCACGAAGTCCGCGTTTTCTTTCGGCGCTACGACGATCATGCCTACGCCCATGTTAAACGTCCTCATCATCTCGGCAGGCTCTACCTTTTGCGCGATGATTTTAAATATCTCAGGCGTGCGTATCGCCGCGCGCTCGATCTTGGCGCCCAGCCTCTCGGGGAATACGCGCGGCAAATTTTCCACGATGCCGCCGCCCGTGATGTGCGCGAGCGCGTGAATCTTGTCTTTTAAATTTAAAAAGTCGCCGACGTAGATCCTGGTCGGCTCCAAAAGCACGTCGATTAGCGCGCGATTGCCTACCTTATCGTCAAATTTTAGTCCCAGCTCGGCGACCACTTTTCGCGCGAGCGAGAAGCCGTTTGAGTGCAGGCCGCTGCTAGGAAGCGCGATGAGCACGTCGCCCTCACGGACGAATTTTGAGCGGTCGATCTCGTCCTCTTCGGCGATACCCACGGCAAAGCCTGCGAGGTCAAAGTCGCCCTTTTCATACATCGAGGGCATCTCCGCCGTTTCGCCGCCGATCAGTGCACAGCGGGCGAGTTTGCAGCCCTCGGCGATGCTTTTTACGACCTCTTTTGCATCGCTGATCTCAAGCTTCGCCGTCGCGTAATAGTCGAGAAAAAACAGCGGCTCGGCAAAGTTGCAGATGAGATCATTCACGCACATCGCGACGAGATCCTGCCCCACGCCCTCAAATTTGCGCGCGTCGATCGCGAGTCGTAGCTTTGTGCCCACGCCGTCGGTAGCGCCTAGGATCGCGGGCTTTTTGTAGCCTGCGGGTAACCTCACCGCACCCGAAAACGAGCCGATACCGCCTAAAACGTGCGGAGTTTGCGTGGCTTTGACGAACGGTTTTATCGCCTCTACGAAGTCATTTCCCGCGTCTATATCGACGCCCGCGTCTTTGTAACTTATCAAATTTTATCCTCCAAGATGGTATAATTTCGCAGATTTTAGCTAAAATCGAATAAAAACGCTATAAAGGCTCACCTTGAAATTTAAACACGCGATCGTTATCACGGGCAGCATCGGCAGCGGCAAGAGCGCGGTTTGCGAGCTACTTGCTGAGCGCGGATTTGAGATCATCGATGCCGATCAAATTTCGCATCGCGTTTTAGATCGCTGCGCTGCGCAGGTGGCTGAAATTTTCGGCGCGCAATACGTCGGGCAGAAAGACGCGCAGGCTGGAAATTTGAGTTCACATGCGGAATTTGACGCCAATCCTGGTGAGGAAATTTCGGCCGCGCACCGTGCTTCAGTAGATCGTAAAAAGCTAGGCGAGCTGGTGTTTAAAAGCCCTGCGGAATTGGCAAAGCTCGAAGCGCTGCTGCATCCAAAGATAACGGCTGAAATTTTATCGCAGGCGCAGGCTTTGGAGGCGAGAGGAAAGCTTTATTTTGTCGATATTCCGCTGTTTTTTGAGGGCAAGAGGTATGAGTTTTTTGATAAAGTAGCGGTCGTTTATGCGCCTAAAGATACGCTGATCGCGCGCGTGATGAAGCGAAACGGGCTGGATCATGCCGCCGCAAAGCACCGCGTGGAGCTACAAACGGATATCGAGCAAAAGTGCGCTATGGCGGATTTTGTAATAGATAACGGAAGTGATCTTGCCGCGCTTGAGGTCGCGGTGGAGAGATTTTTAAAAGAGCTAAAAGATAAAATTTAGCCCTTTGCACGGTTGCGTAAAATTTCTACGCGAATTAAGATAGGATTGAAAATAAAGGAGCGATGATGAGGATCGGTAGCTGTGCCCAAAAGGGCGCTAAATTTCAAAATTTTAAAAGCGCGCTGCTTAAAGAGCGGTTAAAATTTACGGCGAGAGCGGTTTTACTCTCCGCGCTGTTTGCGACGAGCGCTACGGCGGAGATCGACGATCTAAGGAAGGGCTGCGCCGCAGGGAGCGAGATGGATTGTAAAAAACTAAGCCGTGTGATAAATGAGCTGCAGCGCAACTGCGACACCGGCGGCGAGGAAAATGCGCTGGATTGCGCAAATTTGGGCTATGCATACGACTCAAATAGAAGCTTCAGGCAGGCCGCGCGCTATTACGACAGGGCGTGCAAGCTCGGCGAGCAGAAGGGCTGCGTCTATTTGGGGCTGCTCTACAACGACGGGCAGGGGGTGGCGCAGGATCGCAAGAGGGCGAATGAGCTTTTTAGCGATGCTTGCAAGAAAAACAGCAGCGAGGGGTGCGCGAGCCTTGCATACAACTATAAAAAGGGGCTCGGCGTCTATCCCGACGTGAAAAAGGCGATCGAGCTTTTGATCAAGGCTTGCAAGATGGGGCAGGTAGAGGCGTGCCATAACTTAGGGCTTAGCTACGTCCTCGGCGACGGCGTGAAAAAAGACGCGGACAGGGCTAGGATATTTTTTACGAGGGCTTGCGAGCAAGGACACACGGATTCGTGCGTAAATTTGGGCGTTACGTATTTTAAAGGCGACGGCGGGCAAAAGGATCATGCGCTTGCTGCGAAGTATTTTAGCGAGGCGTGCGAGAATGGTGGCGAGCCGCTAGCCTGCTCAAATTTAGCGTATCAATACGAAAAGGGCTGGGGCGTAGCGAAAGATAAAAAGAGGGCACGCGAGCTTTATGAAAAGGCTTGCAAGCTCGGAAGATTTGATGCTTGCGAGCATTTAAAGGCTATGAGGTAGGCTCTAACATCCATTGTGAAAGGCGCGTAACAAAATGGGCTCACGAAAGAAGATACGTTAGTAAATTGAGTCTTAGCAAAGCCTATAAATAAGCGATGCGCTTAAATTTAGATAGAAGTAAAATTTTAATAAAGCGTTAGTGAGCGTTAGTAATTTTAAAAATTTGCGAGGTAGATGATGAAAATTTCAAAATATAATGCGAGCGGCAATGATTTCGTGATTTTTACGGATTCAGTTAAGGCGGATAGATCCAAGCTAGCGCGTGAGCTATGTGATAGGCGCGATGGAGTAGGCGCTGACGGGCTCATCGTCGTACTGCCGAAATTTAATGGTATCGAGGGGATAAACTTTGAGTGGGAATTTTATAATAGCGACGGCAGCAGCGCCGATATGTGCGGCAACGGTTCGCGCGCGGTATGCATGTATGCGTATGAGAATTTCTTGGCCGCGCAGAGTATGAAATTCCTAAGCGGCGCAGGTGTAATTAGCGGCGAAATTTTCGGTATTTTCGGCGGAAATTTGAGCGAGAGCATGCGAGGCGAGTTACGCAATGTAAGCTTCGGCGAGATTTTCAATCTGCGTCCTAACGCTCACGCGTTAGTAGCTAACGTAGAGGTAATGTTAACTCATCCTAAGCGCCTGGGCGAAAGCTTTGAGGAGGCGGGGCTAACGTGGTATTTTTATAACACAGGAGTGCCGCACTTAGTAACTTTTGTTAGCGATTTAAATGAGTTCGACGCCGCGCTAGCCCGCGATCTGCGTGAAAAGTATAACGCTAACGTTAATTATGCGTTAGTTCAAAGCCGCCTCGCAAGCAAAATTTTAAAGGTGCGCACCTTTGAGCGTGGCGTAGAGGCAGAAACTCTCGCATGCGGTACGGGGATGGCAGCATGCTTCATCGCAGGCGTCGAAAATATGGGGCTAGCTCCCGATATCCGCGTAGTGCCTGCAAGCGGTGAAACGCTAAATTTGCGCTTAGGAGATGGAGGTAAAATTTACTTTCGCGGCGACGTTAGGCATACTTTCGATGGCGAATTTATCGGGTACGTGGAGTAGGCAGGGCGAAATTTCGAGCCGGTTTGCGCGAGAATTCGTGAAATTTTCGAGTGTAATTTATACAAAATTTCGCTTTTTGCTCCGTTTTATAAAATAATAAATTCGCAATACAGCCTTAGAATTTTAAAATTTTATGATGATGAAATTTTAGAATTTTCGGAGATAGTTTGCGTGAGAATTTTAATTGCGAAGTAAAATTTGGCGCTTCACTGCAAAATTTAATTCCAAATTTCGGAATTTTATGAAATAAAATTTTAAGATTTTAGCGTGCGGAATTTTGCTACTAAATTTAAAATTTTTGCTTGAATTTCAAATTTGTATCGCATTAATTTAGGCTTTTGCGTAATTTAGTATTATAAATTTACGCTCTAACCCGCTCATTCGGTTTATAAATTTTGCTGCCGCTGCAAAAAATCCGCCGTGTTCGCGCGAGTGAAATTCTGTCATATTTGCGCGAGTAAAATCCGCCACTAATAGCAGAAGGCGCTACATCAAGCGCAAATCCTCGCCGCGGGTAAATCTATCATTGTCGATAAAGGCTGGATTTATCGATGCGGCAATTCTTGAAGCACGGTAGAATTCGCTAACGACGATAAAAGCATAGTGTGGTTACGCGAAATTTAAATTTGCGCCCGCCGAATTCTGCCGAGCCGTCATTTTGTCGTTTAAATTTTAAATTCCATCCGCGTCGGTTTCGCCGAAACTAGGCGTAAAGCCTAATGATTAACTCTCTGGCGAGCGCTAAAATCACGACGAAAATTATAAATTTTAATAAAGATTTTTGTCGCATCGTGGCGAGCATAGCGATGCCAAATAAAACGAGCGCAATATCTAAAAATGTATCTTTCATGAGCTTAATTGAAATTTAATTAAAATGCCAAGTATGATAAGAAGTATTATAAAGCGCAGGATTGAGCGTATGGAGGATAGATCGCCAAATTCTTTGTCATATTCCTTTTTTACCTCCCACTCAGCTTTCCAGGCGAACATTTTTACTATAAAATCCAGCATTTTCATCTCCTTTTTTAAGGCGAGTCGCATAAAACGAAATTTTGTCGCGCCACGTGAAATTAAAGAATTCTATCTAATTGGCGCTTAAAATTTTTAATTTTGGGCTATTTGTCGGCGTTTTGGACGAGCGTTTTTTCGTATTTTTCGATAAAGCTTCGCCCTGCCTCGCATAGGCGGTAGATGAAAATCTTCGACGCCTTGCCCGCATCAAGCCCCGTGTCTTTGATACTTTCGCGCTGCAGATAGCCACAGTTTTTATGGATGATGTCAAGAGTCGATTTGATCGATGTGTAGTTACGTCCGCTCGCAGCTGCAAACTCGTTCACAGGTCTCATAAACTCTGCATCGCTTTGCTTATTGCGACACAAAAGCCCATCTTCGCCTTGCGATTCGACCAGTTTTAGCGTTTCATAAATGAGTTTGTCTTTTAATTTGATCATCGGCTTTCCCTTGTATAATTGATATGGGTTTGCCAAAATTATATCATAAAATTTGTATTTTTATGATATGAGATGTCAATAATTAGAAGCTAAGCACGAATTCATGAAACGGCACGACATCGCAGCGGATGCCCTCAATCTCGAGCCTGCCAGAGTTTGCCACAGAAATAACCTTTAGGCTCGTGATACCGAGCTTCTTGAGCGCGCTTAAAATTTTGCGGAATTTTAAAAAGATAATGTCCGCGTCGCTGAATGGGATAACGAGAACCCCCATCTTTAGAGCAGGCAGGTAAAAATCCAACTCTTTTGTGTAAAAAAGCGGCGTATTCAGCCCCAGAAGCTCGCAGAAAAGGACGTTGGCAAATTTTTTCGAGAAGTCCTTTTTACTCGTTAAAATTTCGCGCATATTAAAATGCGAAAAATATAGCTTTTTTGCGCGCGCAGGCTCGCCAGCTTTGCTTAAAAATCTGATGAAATTTTCCCGCTCAAGCTTCGCGATAGTGCCGTATACGGCGTCTTTAGAGATCTTGATGCGCGGCTTTAGCGCGGTGTAAATTTTATTTGCGCTAAATGCGGCGTGGACGAAGCTTAGGCACTCTTTGAGGATTAAAATCTCCGTGCGGCTAAAGTTCGCTGTAAGCAGCCTCTGCTCGAATTCTAAAATTTCGGCAGGCGCTATGAAGGGATTCTTTGCGCCGCCGCCTTGGGCTAAAAACGCCGAAATCATCGAGTTTATCTCGTTGTGGCGCTTATCGAAGGCGATAAATTCTTCAAATGAAAGCGGCAAAAGCTCAATCCGCTCAAAGCCCGGCAGGATCAACTCTTTATCGCGAGTAGAAATTATAAAGCGCTTTAAATTTAGCCCCTCGGCGAAGCTTTGAAGCGATGAAATTTCAAAATCGGCGCTACTGAAATTATCCAAAAAAAGCGATGAAATTTGCTCGTTTGCCGCTAAAAATTCTTTGATCTCGCGGAAGAAATTCTCGCTCCTATTTTTTGCGCTGTAGAACTCCGCATTTTTTGTGTTGTTTGAACTGCCTGTGCTTGCGTTTTTTGTATCTGTATTTTTTGCGGCGGCGCGATAAAATTTATCTATATCCGAAATATCCGCGCCAAGTGTAGCTTCTCTGCTTATTTCATGCTCGTTTACTTCGCTAGCCTTTGTATCGCCTGCGCTATTTCTAGCTGCAAAAATTGCATCATTCGCTACCGCCTCTTCAAAGCGTAGATCGGCTAAATTTAGGTACAAAATTTCATCTTTTTTAAGTTCTGAAATTTCATTTTTTAACACGGCGCTTTTGCCAGAATTTAGCACTCCGTAGATTATGGTTTTGGGAGAGTTTACATATTTTTTGCGCGGGATAAAGCTTGCAAATTCCGGCGGATTTTCATAAAAAAATTTTAGATCATTCATAGTGGATATTTTAAAATTTTCCTTATTAAAAGGAAATAAATCTGAAAAATCCTATGAAATTTTTATATCTATTTTAAATTTATCTAAAAATTTTTGTATTGAAAATTTCCAGCACCCTAAAAATTTTCGAAATTCTATATAGTTTTCCTTATTAAAAGGAAATATTTCCATAAAATTTGGTTATTTTCTTGACAAAGAGGAAGCGCTTTTATATAATGTGCATCTTTTGTTTGAAACAAAGGGTCGCGCGTTGCGACAAGTTCTTTATTAAGGAAAAGTGATGCAAAAAATTAGGTTAAAACTCAAGGCTTATGACCATCGAGTTTTAGATCGCACAGTTTCGGCTATCGTTGAAGCCGTAAAAAGAACAGGTGCGGACGTCAGAGGTCCCGTGCCGATGCCTACGAAGATTAAACGCTACACCGTTTTAAGATCTCCGCACGTAAATAAAGACTCCAGAGAGCAGTTTGAGATGAAAATTCACGCTCGTATGCTAGACATCGTAGCGGCTACGCCAGATACGGTTGATTCGCTAACTAAGCTTGATTTGGCTCCGGAAGTCAACGTCGAAGTTCACGCGATGGGCAAATAAGGGGTAAAACAATGGAATATATTGTAGAAAAAATAGGTATGAGTAGGACGATCGACACGAGCAGCACGCCCGTGACGCTTTTACGACTTATCAATACCAAAATTTGCGAAGTTTGCGATGAGAAAAAAGCTATCGTAGCCTACGCAGAGGGAAAAGCGCATAATAAAGCTATCGCCGGCATTCAAAAGAAATATAGCCTAAGCAAGGAATTTAATAAATTTGCGACTCTAAGCTTAGAAAATGCCGAGCTTGGCGATCAAAATTTAGATGTTTTGAGCGAAGCCAAGATCGTCAAAGTAAGCTTTAAATCCAAGGGTAAAGGCTATCAAGGCGTCATTAAACGCCATGGTTTTGCAGGCGGTCCTGCAGCGCACGGTAGCCGCTTTCACCGAAGACCGGGCTCGATCGGCAACTGCGAGTGGCCTGGTCGCGTTCAGCCTGGTATGAGGATGGCGGGACACACTGGAAACGAAACGATTACCGCTAAAAACGAAGTCGTAAGCTTTGATGCCGAGAATAAAATTTTAGTGCTTAAAGGCTCGGTTCCTGGATTTAACGGCGCAATGGGCAGAATAAGGATAGTAAAATGAGTAAAGTAAGCGTGCTTAACGAAAAACTGGAAAAAGCAAGCGAAATTGAAATTCCTGCGAAATTTTTGGAGGTTAATTCGCACAATCTATATTTGTACGTCAAATCTTACCTTGCTTCGCTTCGTGCAAATACGGCTAACGCTAAAACTCGCGCCGAGGTTAGCGGCGGCGGTAAAAAACCGTGGCGACAAAAGGGTCGCGGTGGCGCACGTGCGGGCTCAACCAGAACCAATGTCTGGGTAGGCGGCGCGGTCGCATTCGGTCCGACTAATGAGCGAAATTACGAGCAGAAGGTTAATAAAAAGCAAAAACGCCTTGCGCTGGAATTTGCTATCAATGAGAAAGCAAACGAGGATAAAATTTTTATCTTCGACGATTTGGAGCTAAAAAGCGGTAAAACTAAAGATGCGGCAAATTTTATTAAGAAACTGGGCGTTAGAGATGCGCTAATCGTTAAAAACGAGCTGGACGCGCAAACTCTTTTGGCCTATAGAAATCTAAAAAATTGCTATGTCATCGATGCAAGCGAGGTCAATGCTTACCTAATCGCAGTTTACGGCTCGGTCGTATTCGAAAAAGCGGCATTTGAATCAATAGTGAAAGAGGACTAAAATGGCAGATATAACAGATATCAAAACGATCCTTTATACGGAAAAGTCTCTCGGTCTTCAAGAAAACGGCGTGGTCGTTATCCAAACTAGCCCGTCGGTTACGAAAAACGGACTAAAGAGCGTTTTGAAGAACTATTTCGGGATCACTCCGCTAAAGATAAATTCTTTAAGACAGGACGGCAAAGTAAAAAGATTTAGAGGTAAAATGGGCGCTAGAAACGATGTGAAAAAATTCTACGTCAAACTACCTGAAGGCGCAAGCCTAGAAAGCGTGGAGGCGTAAAATGGCGATTAAAACTTATAAACCGTATACTCCAAGTAGAAGATTTATGACCGGTCTTAGCAGCGAGGATATCACTGCAAAAGCTAGCGTTAGAGGCTTGCTTGTTAAAATTCCTGCCGCAGCCGGAAGGAACAATAACGGTCGCATTACCAGTCGCCATAAACAAGCCGGAGCCGCTAAACTTTATAGAATTATCGATTTTAAGCGAAATAAATTCGGCGTTCCTGGCAAGGTCGAGGCGATCGAATACGATCCGAATCGCAACTGCCGTATCGCATTGATCTCATACGCAGACGGCGAGAAGCGCTACATTATCAAGCCTAACGATCTTAATGTGGGCGACGTAGTAGCCGCTGCCGAGGGCGGATTAGATATTAAACCCGGCAACGCGATGAAGATGAAAAATATCCCTGTGGGAACCATCTTACATAATATCGAGTTAAAACCCGGCAAAGGTGCTCAAATGGCACGTAGCGCCGGAGGTTATGCTCAGCTTATGGGTAAAGAGGAAAAATATGTCATTCTACGTCTGCCTAGCGGTGAGATGAGAAGAGTACTTGCAGAGTGCATGGCCAGTATCGGCGTAGTGGGTAACGAAGAGTGGGCAAACGTCGTCATCGGTAAAGCCGGACGTAATCGCCACAGAGGTATCCGTCCTCAAACCAGAGGTTCTGCGATGAACCCGGTCGATCACCCGCACGGCGGTGGCGAGGGTAAGAAAAACTCTGGCCGCCATCCGGTAACTCCGTGGGGTAAACCGACGAAGGGCTATAAAACTCGCCATAAAAAAGCGAGCGATAAGCTTATAATTTCAAGAAGGAAAGGAAAATAAAAATGGCTAGATCGCTAAAAAAAGGTCCTTTCGTAGATGATCACGTAATGAAAAAAGTCGTTGCGGCGAAGAAAGCCGGCGATAACAAACCGATCAAAACTTGGTCGAGACGAAGCACGATCGTGCCCGAGATGATCGGACTTACGTTTAACGTTCATAACGGAAAGAATTTTATCCCGGTTTACGTCACCGAGCATCATATCGGTTATAAATTAGGCGAGTTCGCTCCTACGCGCACTTTCAAGGGCCACAAAGGCTCCGTGCAGAAAAAGATCGGCAAGTAAGGATATAATATGAGTAAATCAACTATTAAATTTGTTCGCCTTTCGCCGACAAAAGCAAGACTTATCGCAAAACAAATTCAAGGCATGAATGCGGAATTTGCCCTTGCTACCTTGGAATTTACGCCTAATCGCGGCGCGAAATATATCGCTACGGCGATTTCAAGTGCGGTCGCAAACGGCGGCTTTGAGCCTGAAGAGGTCGTAGTTACAAGCTGCCGAGTGGATGCTGGTCCTGTGCTTAAGAGATTTCGTCCGCGCGCCAGAGGTACGGCTAGCCGTATCCGCAAGCCTACTTCGCACATTATCGTCGAAGTAGCAAAACCAAGTAAGAAGGAAGCGTAAATGGGACAGAAAGTAAATCCGATCGGTTTAAGATTAGGAATTAATCGAAATTGGGAGTCTAGATGGTTTCCTTCTAAAGCGACGCTTTCCGAGAGTATCGGTGAGGATTACAAGATCCGCAAATTTTTAAAAGCTAAGCTTTATTATGCGGGAATTAGCCAAATTCTTATCGAAAGAACGGCTAAGAAAATTCGCGTAACGATCGTAGCCGCAAGACCGGGTATTATCATCGGTAAAAAAGGCGGCGAGGTTGAAAATTTAAGAAGCGAAGTTGTTAAGCTAGTCAATAAAGACATAGCCATCAATATCAAAGAGGAGCGCAAAGTAGGCTCAAACGCACTTTTGGCTGCGGAAAACGTAGCTATGCAGCTAGAGCGCCGCGTTGCATTCCGCCGCGCTATGAAAAAGGTCATCCAAGGCGCTCAAAAAGCGGGCGCAAAGGGAATTAAAATTTGCGTCGCAGGTCGCTTGGGCGGTGCGGAGATGGCTAGAACCGAATGGTATTTGGAGGGACGCGTTCCGCTTCATACTCTAAGGGCTAGGATCGATTACGGCTTTGCCGAAGCGCATACTACCTACGGTAATATCGGCATTAAGGTTTGGATCTTTAAGGGTGAAATTTTACAAAAAGGCATCCAGGCTGAAAAAACCGATGATGCGCCTAAAAAAACACGCAGACCAAGAAGAGGTAAATAGTTATGTTGATGCCAAAAAGAACAAAATACCGCAAGATGATGAAAGGTCGCAATCGCGGCTACGCGACGAGAGGAAATTCCTTGACGTTCGGCGATTTCGGTATCAAAGCGGTAGAGGCGGGTAGGGTAAATTCTCGCCAGATCGAAGCGGCTCGTGTCGCGATGACGCGTTTCGTGAATCGTCAAGCTAAAATTTGGATTAAGGTATTCCCAGACAAACCGCTTACCAAAAAGCCTCTACAAACTCGTATGGGTAAAGGTAAGAGCGGCGTAGAAGAGTGGGTAATGAATATAAAACCGGGCAGGATCATTTTCGAGATGACCGGCGTTAGCGAAGAGGTTGCTAAAGAGGCGCTTATGCTTTCGATTCATAAACTACCTTTTAAAACGAAAATCGTAAGTAGGGAAAGCGAAAATGAAATATACTGATTTGAAAGATAAAGATTTGGCTGAGCTGAATTCTATGTTGAAACAAAGTAAGTTGCTTTTATTTACGGCTAGACAAAAGCTAAAAACTATGCAGCTAAGCAATCCTAACGAGATTCGCGCTATCAAAAAAGATATCGCTAGAATCAACACCGCTATTAAAGCGAAATAAGGATAGGTTATGGCATTTAAAAGAGAAATTCAAGGCGTAGTCGTAAAGAAGGCGGGCGATAAAACAGCTACCGTTTTGGTAGAGCGAAGGGTTATGCACCCTAGATATAGAAAGATCGTAAAAAGATTTAAAAAATATCTGATCCACGATGAAAACAACGTCGTAAAGATCGGCGACACCATATCTGCGATCGAGTGCAGACCGCTAAGCGCTAGAAAATCGTTTCGCTTAAAAGCGGTTTTGAAAACAGGAGTTGAATAATGATACAGAGTTTTACCAGACTTGCGGTAGCTGATAATAGCGGCGCAAAAGAACTTATGTGTATTAAAGTTTTGGGCGGCAGCAAAAGAAGATACGCTACAATCGGCGATATCATCGTTTGCTCTGTAAAAAAAGCGCTCCCTAACGGCAAGATTAAGCGCGGTCAAGTAGTAAAAGCCGTAGTCGTTCGTACGACTAAAGAGTTGCACAGAGGCAACGGCTCACTAATTAGATTCGATGAGAACGCAGCCGTTATTTTGGATTCAAAAAAAGAGCCGATCGGTACCCGTATTTTCGGTCCTATCGGTAGAGAGGTCAGATACGGCGGTTTTATGAAGATCGTTTCGCTGGCTCCGGAGGTTTTATAATGGCAGTAAAATTTAAGATTAAAAAGGGCGATCAGGTAAAGATCATCGCAGGTGACGATAAGGGCAAAACAGGCACCGTTAAGGCCGTGTTTCCTAAAAAAGCTCAAGTTATCGTCGAAGGTTGTAAAATGGCTAAAAAAGCTATCAAACCAACCGAGCAAAATCCGCAAGGCGGCTTTACAAGCAAAGAGATGCCTATGGATATTTCAAACGTTGCGTTGGTAGAGGGTTAATTATGAGCAGACTAAAAGATAAATACGATAATTCCATCAGAGCTGCTTTGCAGAAAGAATTTGATATAAAAAATCCTATGCTTATCCCGGCGCTTGAAAAGATTGTTATCAGCGTAGGAACGGGCGAATCGAGCAAAGATCAAAAAGTGCTTCAAAATATGGCCGATACTATCTCGCTGATCGCAGGCCAAAAAGCGCTGATCGTCAATGCAAAAAAATCGGTCGCAGGCTTTAAAGTTCGCGAAGGTTTTCCGGTAGGCATAATGGTTACGTTACGAAAAGAGCAGATGTTTGCCTTCCTAGACAAACTGATCTCTATCGCGCTTCCTAGAGTTAAGGATTTCCGAGGACTACCTAGAACGGGCTTTGACGGACGCGGCAATTACAACTTCGGCTTGCAAGAGCAGCTGATGTTCCCTGAAGTCGAATACGATCAAATTTTAAGAACTCACGGTATGAATATAACCGTCGTAACGACTACAAATAACGATAAAGAGGCATTTAAATTGCTAGAGCTATTCGGCATGCCTTTTGCAAAAGGAAAATGATATGGCAAAAAAATCAATGGTAGCCAAGGCGAAACGCCCCGCTAAATTTAGCACTCGCGCATATACCAGATGTCAAATTTGCGGTCGTCCGCACTCTGTTTATAAGGATTTTGGAATTTGTCGCGTTTGCCTTCGCAAGATGGCAAATGAGGGCTTGATCCCGGGTCTAAAAAAAGCAAGCTGGTAAGGAGAAGAGATGATTAACGATCTTATTTCAGATGGACTAACTCGCATCAGAAATGCTGCGATGCGAAGGTTAGATACGACTAAGCTTTTTCACTCAAATGTCGTTGAGGCTATGCTTAAAATTTTAGCCGAGAAGGGCTATATCGAGAGCTACAACGTAGTAGAGGAAAACAATAAAAAGATCATCAACGTAGTGCTTAAATATGACGAAAAGGGCAGGAGCGTGATAAACGAAGTTAAAAGAATTTCGACTCCGGGTCGCCGCGTATATCAAGGCAAAGACGAGATCAAGCGCTTCAAAAACGGCTACGGAACCGTTGTCGTTAGCACAAGTAAAGGCGTTATGAGCGGTATCGACGCGCACAAAGCCGGCGTCGGCGGCGAAGTGCTTTGCACGATCTGGTAAGAAGTTTCTACTTTTTATGGCATTGTGGTATCCATTCGTAAAAGTAGACATACCCTAGACAAATAAAAAGGAAAATTATGTCAAGAATTGGTAAAAAACCGATCTCTATCCCGAGCGGAGTTGAGGTCAAGATTGACGGCTCGTCGTTAAAATTTAAAAAATCGAATAACGAAAAAGAGCTTGATTTAAAAGGTCATGTCGATGTAAAAATCGAAGACGGAAAGATAGAATTCTCACCTAAGGGCGAGGATAGACAGAGCAGGGCGTATTGGGGAACATACCGCGCTTTAGCCAACAATATCGTCCTTGGTCTTACCGAGGGCTTTTCAAAACAGCTTGAAATCAACGGCGTCGGCTATAGAGCTGCGATGAAAGGCAAGGTGCTTGAGCTAAATTTGGGCTTTTCGCATCCGATAAATTTTGAATCTCCAAAGGGAATCGAAATTTCCGTAGATAAAAACGTCGTAACCATCAAAGGCGACGATAAGCAGCAAGTAGGCCAAGTAGCAGCCGAGATCAGAGGATTCAGACCGCCTGAGCCATACAAGGGTAAAGGCATCAAGTATCTTGAAGAGCATATCATCCGCAAAGCCGGAAAAACAGCTAAGAAATAAGGGTTGAGAAATGACACAGAACGTATTAAAAAGAAAGATCTCTTTAAGAATCAAGAGAAAAAGAAGAATTCGCGCTAAAATTTCAGGCGTCGCATCTTGCCCTAGAATTTCTATTTTCAAATCCAATAGAACCGTTTACGCTCAGGCTATCGACGACGCGGCGAGCGCGACTTTGTGCGCCAGCAGCGGTAAGGTTTTAAATTTAAAGGCAAACAAAGAGGGCGCGGCTAGCTTAGCTAAAGATTTAGCCTCCAAGCTAAAAGATAAAGGCATTTCTGAAGCGATTTTCGATCGTAATGGCTATTTGTATCACGGCGTAATCGCAAGCTTTGCCGAGTCGCTACGCCAAAACGGCATCAAACTATAACCCAAAGGAATGATTGTGGAAAAGTATAATAGAGAAGAATTCGAAGAGGTAATCGTTAATATCGGTAGGGTTACGAAGGTCGTTAAAGGCGGTAGAAGGTTTAGGTTTACGGCTCTTATCGTAGTAGGCAATAGAAACGGCTTGGTAGGCTTTGGCTTCGGTAAATCCAAAGAGGTTCCCGACGCGATTAAAAAAGCGGTAGACGATGCGTTTAAAAATATCATCAAGGTAAATTTAAACGGCTCTACTATCACTCACGATATTGAAGTTAAATACAATGCGAGCAAAATTTTACTTAAGCCGGCGAGCGAAGGTACCGGCGTTATCGCAGGCGGTTCAGTCCGCCCGGTTTTAGAGCTTGCAGGTGTTAAAGATATCCTCACTAAATCGCTAGGTTCGAACAACTCCTCAAATGTCGTAAGAGCTACGATGAAAGCTCTTAGTATGTTAAAACACTAACAAGGATAAAAGATGGGATTAGAAAATCTTAAAAAAGCCCCAGGCTCGACTCACGCTACTAAGCGCTTGGGTCGCGGTCAAGGAAGCGGTCTGGGTAAAACTGCGGGTCGCGGTGGCAAGGGTCAGACCGCGCGTACCGGCTCTCATGAAAAAAGAGGCTTCGAGGGCGGTCAGCAGCCGATTCAGCGAAGGCTTCCAAAGGTAGGTTTTACTTCTAAATTTGAAAAGCCTTACGTGATCAATGTCGATAAAATCGAAGCTATCAAAGATCTTAGCGAGATCACGATCGAAAGCATCAAATCCGTTCATAAAATTTCAAATTCCGTTAAAAAGATCAAGCTGATCGGCGTAGGTGCAAAAGCGCTCGCTAGCAAGATCAAAGACGAGAACGTAAAATTTAGCGGACAAAAATAATGAATAAATCGCTACGCAACAAAATTCTCATTACTTTGGGCTTTCTTTTTGCCTATAGGTTGCTAGCTTACGTGCCGGTTCCGGGAGTGGACGTTGAGGTTATAAAGCAATTTTTTCAAAGCAATAGCAACAACGCTTTTGGAATGTTTAATATGTTTAGCGGTAACGCGGCGGAGCGATTCAGCGTTATCTCGCTAGGCATTATGCCTTATATTACCGCTTCGATCATTATGGAGCTGCTCGCCGCGACCTTCCCAAATTTAGGCAAGCTCAAAAAAGAGCGCGACGGTATGCAGAAATATATGCAGATCATCCGATATGCTACAATCGCAATCGCTATGGTTCAATCCATCGGCGTTAGCATCGGCTTGCAGGGCATTCACGGACAGACCGGAGCGCCTGCGATAATGGCCGAAAATACCAACGAGTTTGTTTTCATCTCGTGCATTTCGATGCTGGCAGGCACCATGCTTTTGATGTGGATCGGCGAGCAGATTACGCAGCGCGGCGTCGGTAACGGCACTAGCCTTATTATCTTTGCAGGTATCGTAAGTGCCATCCCTAGAGCGATCGGAAGTACTGTAAATTTAGTAAATACCGGTGAGATGAACGTTTTAAAGCTAATCGCGATCGTGATAATTATCCTGGCTACTATAGGGGCAATTTTATATGTGGAGCTAGGCGAACGTAGAATTCCGGTATCGTTTTCGCGCAAGGTATTGATGGCAAATCAAAATAAGCGCATTATGAATTACGTGCCGATCAAGCTAAATTTAAGTGGCGTCATTCCGCCTATTTTTGCAAGCGCGATTTTGATGTTTCCGACTACAATTTTACAGGCAAGCACCAATCCGATCATCCAAAAGATCCACGATTTCCTTAGCCCTAGCAATTACTTCTTTAACTTTTTGACCTTTGTGTTGGTTATATTTTTCGCTTATTTTTATGCGTCAATTGCTTTTAATTCCAAGGACATTAGTGAAAATTTAAAGAAGCAAGGCGGATTTATCCCGGGCATTCGTCCAGGCGAGGGAACGGCGAGCTTTTTAAACGAAGTTGCTAGCCGCCTTACGTTTTGGGGATCGATCTATCTCGGCCTCGTGACCGTCATCCCGTGGCTGCTCGTTAAATTTATGGGTGTGCCGTTTTATTTCGGCGGTACCAGCGTGCTGATCGTCGTCTCCGTCGCTCTTGATACGATGAGGCGCATCGAAGCGCAGATCTATATGAACAAATATCAGACCCTAAGTGCGGTCGGGCTATAAATGGCGATTTTGCTTAAAACAAAAAAAGATTTAGAGGGGCTTCGCGCGGCGAACAGGATCGTCGCGCAAGCCCTTGATTACGCAGCTTCATTCATAAAGCCGGGTCTTAGTTTGCTCGAAGTCGATAAAAAGATCGACGATTTCATCACTTCAAAGGGCGCGTATCCCGCTTTTAAAGGGTTATACGGCTTTCCAAACGCCGCCTGCCTCTCGCTAAACGAGGTCATCATCCACGGCATCCCAGACGAAACGATCCTGCAAGAGGGCGATATCTTAGGCGTCGATCTGGGCTCGAAACTAAACGGATATTTCGGCGACAGCGCACGCACTCTGCCCGTCGGTAAAATTTCAAAAGCCGACGAGGAACTTATCGCATGCAGTAAGGATACGCTGGAGTTTGCCATCAAAACGATCAGGGTAGGGATGCACTTCAAAGAGCTAAGCTTCGAGATCGAGAAATTTATCCGTGCGCGCGGCTTCGTGCCGCTATACGGCTTCTGCGGTCACGGCATCGGCAAGCACCCACACGAAGAGCCTGAGATCCCAAACTATCTGGAGGGCAACAATCCAAAATCAGGCCCCAAAATCAAAAACGGCATGGTCTTTTGCATCGAGCCGATGATCTGCCAAAAGGACGGCACGCCGGTTATCGCCGAGGATAAGTGGAGTACGAGAAGCAAGGATGGGCTCCGCACTAGCCACTATGAGCACTGCATGGCTGTTTTCGACGACAAGGTAGAAGTCCTAAGCATCGCATAGATTTTCGCACAAAAGGCGACTTGAGCTAGTTAAAATTTTTCACTTTGTCGGTGCGAAATTCCGCCTGCGCTTAGCTTTCGACAATTTTACATCGCTCGCGTCTTGGAATTTTACCTCAGCCGCTTCATGCATAAATTTTTATCCAAAAGCCTTTTGAAACCTATCGCACTAGAAATTTTAAAAGCCGAGATTTTAGCTCATGCTTTCTGTTTTTAAAGCCTCGTTTTGTAGTTTCGCTCATAGATTCGCTTTCAATTAAAATTTAGCCTTAAAATTCCGTCGCCCAATTCTACTACCCCCCCCCTCCCCCGTATCTTTAAAATTTGGCTGTAAAATTTAAAGCGTAAAAAGGATGCAAGTAAGCAAGCTCAAAGCTTTAAGCGGCTAAGATTGCGCCTTGATTTTAAAGCGAAAACATGTCGCGCTACGCAGAGTGCGCGTCGTCGTGTCTTTGTAAAGCTAAGGAAGATGAAATGAGAGAAAAATTTTATGTAGCGCTAGCAAATATAGGCGGGCTTATGGCGCGGACGAAAGTGGGCGGGCTCGTGGCGCGCTTGCTTATGAAAATCGACCGCGGCTTTTTTGTCGCACTGCGCGGACGTCCTGTATGGAGGGTGTTTTGGCTTAGCACGGCGCTATGCTTGCTTGCGTGCTGGGCTAAGATACATTATCAGATCAATGGGTATCATTTTTCGCATGTATTTAAAGGCTTTTCTGCGGTGCTCATCATAAATTTACTCATCTTTCACCTTTGCTATCTGCTTAGCGGCCGATTTTTTAAGCTCGTTTCGTTCGTGTTACTAGCGCTAATTGCGCTAATTGCGAGTGTGGCTTTATTTTTGATCGTAAATTTCGACTCAAGCTTCAACGTCGTGGCGATCGACGCGCTTGTGCATACCGATGCAGCAGAGACGCGCGAGTTTGTTTCGCAGTTTCTTAACCCTGCGACGATTTTGTATCTAGCGGTGCTGCTTGGCTGCATCTTTGCAGCGCTAAGAGCAGAGCGAAGAAAGGAGGAGCAAACGCATAGCGGTCTAAGATTGCTGCTAGCAGCGCTTTATCTTATCTACGGGGCGATCTTTTGCGCAGATATCGCCGTCAAAGCTTCCCAGGGCAAGCAGGGCTATATAACCAAGCTATCGCAATATGTCCCGCTGGAGTTTGCCTTTACGATAAAAGACTATCTGAGCGATAAAAATTTCATCACCGATATGCGTGAAGTGCAGCTCGGATATGACGAGGCCAAGCGCGCGAACGAAAGCGTTTTAAAAGGCAGCACAAATTCGGATCCGCAAAGCGCCGCCTCGGGCTCCGCGTCTGAAAATTCCGTGCCCGCATCAAGCGCACAGGCGCAAAATTACGGCGCAAATTTAAATTCTACGTTCACCTCGGGTGCTATGGCGCAGAGCTGGGGCAAGACTTTAAATTCTACGCCGCAAAGCCCCAGCGCGATTTCAAATTCCAAAACCACTGACGCTGCTACAAACCCCGCCTTGCAAAAGTCTCGCGTCAAAAATATCATCCTAATAATCGGTGAGAGCTTGCAGCGCGGGCATATGTCGCTCTACGGCTACGGCGTCAAAAATACGCCGCTTTTAGAGAAACTCGAAGCAAGCGGCAATCTGATAAAATTTAGCGATACAATCTCACCTTACGGCACGACTAATCAGGTGCTGATGCGGCTTTTAAATTTCAGCGATTACGAAAGCGAGCGCAAAAGGGCGTGGTTTCGCAACCTTAGCATCATTGATATGTTTAAGCTAAGTGGCTACCGCACCTTTTGGATTAGCAATCAAGAAGCCTTCGGCGCACATGCGCTAAGCGCTAAAAGTGCTGCCGATCGCGCGGACGCGGAATCCTTCCTCTCAAAGAGCAATCTTTACGAAACCGTTCGTATCAAGCCTGACGGAGTGCTGCTTCCGCTCATAAATCAGGCGAAAGCGGAGCAGAGCGAGCTAAATTTCTACGTGATCCATCTCATCGGCAGCCATATGGATTACAGCCTGCGCTATCCCGAGGGATTTGGCAAGTTTAGCGCGGCGGACGTAAAGGCAAAACTTACTTCCAAGCAGAAAGATGTCGTCGCGTATTATGATAACAGCGTGCTTTACAACGATTTTGTCATAAATGAAATTTTTAAAATTTTCTCTGCGGAGGACAGCCTCATCGTATATCTTAGCGATCACGGCGAGAATTTATACGAAAATGGACGCCTTGGGCACGGCATGGAAAGCCGCTTTACTTACGAAATTCCGCTGCTTTTCATAGCCTCACGCGAGTTTCTGAGCGATCACGCTAAGCTATGGCAGAGGCTAGCTGCGGCGAAAGATAAGCCTTTTATGAGCGATGATTTGGCGCATTTGCTAGCAGATATCATCGGTGTCGCGCCGCTTGAGTTTGACGAGCGCAAAAGCCCGATACGAGCGGATTTCAATGCTTCGCGCAAGCGAATTGCTAACGGAGTCGATTATGACGAGAAATTAAAGAATACGAAGGGCTACGAGTTCGAGTAACAGATGAGTTTTGCTTTTATGCCGTTACATGCTGCATAAAATAGGAATTAGTATGTCCTGCTTTTTGATTTGTTCATCAAATTCAGATTAAAATTTGCGCCACCCCATATGGCTACGCTGATAAAAAGACGCGCAACGCTTGTTAAATTTTTAGATCAAATTTATGCACCGCGGCTAGCTCTCCTTCTTTACCTCATTCATATACGAGTAAATCGTGACTTTCTGCGTCCTAAGTGCCTTTGCGACGAGCTCTACAGCGCCTTTTACCTCAAAAATTCCTTTTTGCGCGAGGAATTTTACGATACGCTTTCGATCCTCTTTCTTCATCCCCTCCACATCCAGATCGTGCGTAGCCGATGCGATCAGATTTTGGACGATGTCAAGGATATTTTGCTGCGAATCGTTAGAGTTTTGCGTTTCTAAATTTACGTCGTCATTGAAGCTCGCCCCGTCTAATGCCGCGTTATTGCAGCCTCCGTCGGTAAAATTTGCGCCCTGCAACTCCTTGCTATCGAGCTTTGCATTTGGCAGAAGATTTTTTATTGCTTTGTATGCGGCCATGGCGCTTGAGGTATCTATATTTACACACAGCGCGCCTACTACTTTGCCGTCTGCGCCGCGGATCAGCGAAGTCGAGGAGCGTATGAGCTTGCCGTTTTGCGCGGTGAAGTAGTAGTTTGCGGTGCAGTCGTTTTCAAAATTTTTGCTTAACAACACGTCCTTTACCAGATGATCGAAGCTTTGGCCGATCCTTCTGCCCGTTACGTCGCCGAGGACAAAAACGACGGAGTTTTGCGGCGTGCTTATATCGTGGATGACCACCTCGCAATCGCCGATCGTATTTTTAATAAGGTGCGCGGTCGGTATAAAGGTCTGCAAAAGCTGATTCAATTCGAGTTCCTTAAATTTCATATAAAAAAATCTACAAATTTATAGAAATACTTATATATTTTTAATAAATTTAGAGTAAAATTATATAAAATTTTATATGCAAAGGAGCTTAAATGAAAGAAATTTATCCAAGCGGTTTCGCGCCGAAAAAGGCGCATTATGCGCCGGGCATCCTAGACGACGACGGCATGCTCTACGTCTCGGGGCAGCTAAGCGTGGATCCGCGTACGGGAGCCGCTCCAGAGGGTCTTGCTGCGCAGACAGCGCAGGCTTTAGGCAACGTCGCGGCAGTGCTCGCCGCCGCGGGCGCGGATAAAAGCGACGTGCGGATGTGCCGCGTCTATACGCCTGACGTCGCGAACTGGGACGTGATCGACGAGCAGTATGCGCTGTTTTTCGGCGCGCACAAGCCCGCTCGCGTCGTGGTTCCGACCACGGCTCTACACTTTGGCTGCCTCGTAGAGATCGAGGCCGTCGCAAAAATAAAAGAGAAAAAGTAGGAGCGAAAATGAGCGATTTCATCTGTACGGGCTGCGGCAAGCACGCGCCCGTCGATACTTTGAGCTATAAATGCGACTGCGGCGGGCTGTATAAGCTAAACTCCGACGCGCCTAAATTTAACCCCGCGCTCGTAGATCAAAGCGAGTTTAGTATCTTTAGATACCGCAGGTTTATGGGTATCGACACGGCTAAATTTAGAGAAATTTCGATGGGCGAGGGGCTTACGGCGAGCGTGAAATTCGGCGAAAATCTCTATCTCAAGCTCGATTACGCGATGCCTACGCTTTCGTTCAAAGACCGCGGTGCGGCGGTTTTGGTGCTACATGCCAAAAATATCGGCGTGAAAAAAGTGTTGCAAGACTCCAGCGGCAACGCGGGCAACGCCGTGGCGGCGTATTGCGCTCGCGCGGGCATCGAGTGCGAAATTTACGTCCCGAAGGGTACGTCTCCCAAAAAGATCGATATGATCAAAAGCCACGGCGCGCACGTCACGGTGTTTGACGGCAGCCGCGACGAGACGGCGGATGCGTGCCGTAAAAAGGCCGCGGATGATCAAATTTATTACGCTAACCACGTTTATAATCCGATCTTTTATGAGGGCACGAAGAGCTACATTTATGAGATCTACGAGCAGCTGGGCAGGGTGCCGCGCAATATCTTTATCCCCGTGGGCAACGGCACGCTACTGCTGGGCGCTCAAGCGGCGCTGGGCGAGCTATATGAGGGCGGTCTTATCGAGGCACTGCCGAAAATTTTCATCGTTCAGGGCGAGCGTTGCGCTCCGCTTTTCGGCGCCAAAGGTGCGGCGCGCGCAATAGAGCCGCAGCCGACGCTAGCGGAGGGTATCGCGATCGCAAGACCGATGCGCGCGGGCGAAATTCTTGGCTCTAGCTACGCGGGCGAGCGCGAGGTGATCTTGGCGAGCGAGGGCGACATACTGCCTGCCAGAGCGGCTCTTGCGCGCGGCGGATTTTACGTCGAGCACACGACCGCGGCTACCTACGCGGCGTATCTGCGCTACAAAGAGAGCCGCGATCTGCAAGGAGATAGCATCATTCCGCTTTGCGGCGCGGGGCTGAAGAGCGATCATTAAATTTAAGCGCTCGTCGTGGAATTTATGCGGCTGGCTGGCGGCACAGAATTTTAAAATTTTGCAGCTTTAAATTTAGCGAATTTATGAGCTGATGTTTTAGCGAGATATTTAAAATTTGTGGCGCATAAGTTCTAAATTTAAACCCGTAGCGAAGCGCGGGGATGCCTTTGCTTGAATATGATGTGGTGATACGACGTATTTTATGGGCGACTTTGCTGCTAGCGGAATTTGTAAAATTTTATCTGTCGATAGCTGGACGGCTGCCATATAAATTTAGCTCAATTAAACTTAAGCGGATTCTCTCTTATCAATTTTAATAGTTTCTGATATAAGTTTTCCTGTGTAGTTTT
>CAURKZ010000027.1:0-24193 GCA_963525605.1 uncultured Campylobacter sp. | reverse complement strand
CTTGATTTTAGCTGCTCGATGCGTTTTTGTATATCGGCGCGCAGTATCAGCGCCTCGGCTAGTTTCATTTTCGTCCTTTTTAAAATTTATTTTCCGCCGCCAAGCTGTCTATCCTGTCCGTAGTGTGGCGAATACGGGCCGTAGAGCAAGCATTTGTTGCAGTTCTGGCCTAGCAGCATCGCATCTGCGCTCGCAGAGAGCTTGTATCCCGCATCGGTGATCGTATCACTAACCTGCTTAATAACCGCGGAGATCAACATACCCACGAGATTGTTACCGCCTCCGCCTGAGTCGTCGCTGACCTGCGCCGAGCCCTCCCAGAGCATCGCGCCGCTTCGCAAATCCACGAGTTTGGCATTGACCGCCACCACGTTCGTGCTTTTGATAAGCATATACGAAGTGCCGTATTTGACGACGTTCAGATACAGCACGGCGTCTGCGCCGAAAATCTGTCTTAGCTTGTGCGCGGAGACATTTTGGATGTCGCTAGCCTCGTAAATTCCGTTATTTTTGAAGGTCTTATGCACGAGCGCTGGATCAAATACATAATAGCCCGCCTCGCTTAGCGGATAGATCGCGTTGGCAAGCACGGCAGCACCTGCATCCACTTCGGTTGTTTCGTTGCTCGGCATCAGCACCAAAATCGATCGCGGCTTAGCCTGCTGAAGCGCCGAGTAATCGTAAATTTCAGGCTCGCTTAGAGCGCACGCGTTAAAAAACAGCGCCACGAATACGCTAAAAATCGCTATTTGAGCTTTATTTTTCATTTTTTAGCCTTTTTATTCGTTTTACCGCCCTGCTTTGCGGCAGCTTTGCCTTGCTTTGCAGAGGCCGTTTTGGCGGCTTCGCGCCCGCTTGATCCTTGAGCTTTATCGGCGCCCGGCTTGGCCGCAGCCTCAGCTTTTTTAAGCGCGGCGGGGTTTGTAATGAAGGTCAAAAACGGCTTTGATTCAGGGAAGGCCTGAGCTTCTTTCTCGAAATTCTCCCTCGCCCTCGCGCCGTTGCCCGCGCTTAGATACAAAAGCCCCAGATGCGAATAAAGCCCAGGCGGGACTTTGAGCCCCTTTTCATATGCCTTTTGGATAGATTTTTCAAGCGCTTCGATCTGTTCGCCTACATCGCCTTCCTGCTTTAGATACTGATAGGTCGAGTCCGTGTAGCTGCCGTCCCAGTAATAAATTTGATTCCGCGTCCCGCCGCCGCAGCCGCAAAAGATCACGGCAGCAGCGGCAAGCGCAAAAACGCTACCTGCTTTCAAATTTTATCCTTATCTCACTTTAAACGCGCCGTTTTCAAGGCCGTTTACGAGATTATTGACAGCTTCGATGATCGCTAGGCTTAACACCTTGCCGTTTAGCGTCGAATCATAGCCCGCAGTGCCGCCGAAACCTAGCACTTCGCGGTTTGATAGCTCGTATTCGCCCGCGCCCTGAGTCGAAAAGACCACCTCGGACGTTCTAACATCAACGATGTTTAAATTTACTTTAGAATACGCGGTTTGGGTCTTTCCCTTGCCTAAAATTCCAAACAGCTGATGATCTCCGGTCGTCTTGCGGCCAAATTCAGTCACATCGCCGGTGATAACATATCTGGCGCCTTTTAAGTTTTGTGCGCTTTTGGAGATTGCGCTTTCCTCTTTGATGGCGCGCATATTCGTGCGGTCAAGCACCGAGAAACGTCCCGTTTGCTGTAAGCTTGAGATCAAAATCGTCTGCGCTTGGTTGCCCAGTCTGTCCTCGCCGTCGGAGAACACGCCGTTGTTGTAAGAGGACTGGTTGTTAAAGCGTCCTACCGACACGGCGATCCGCTCGCCCGAGTAGTTGGTGTTTAAGCTCGCTACCGTAGGGGTTTGCACTACGCGAGAGCTTTCTTTCGCGCATCCGCTAAATAGCGCCAGCACCGAAGCCGCAATAACGGCAACCGATATGGTTTTTTTGAAATTCATTCTTTACTCCTTGAAAAAATTTATGTATAGTATCTTATTTTTTCTTAAAATTTTATCTATAAATTTAAGTGTGCAAATTTATATGAGCGGGCTTTGAGCATGATTTATTTTAAAGCCAATGAATTCAATTCCATGCTATTTATGCATAAAATATTGCAATGAGCTGATCAATAAGTAGATTTTGCCTATTCCATCCACGCCTTTTGCAATATGTGCTCGCCCGCAAAACAGCTTGCGATAGGAAATGATTTGAACCGCGCAAATTTCAAAAATACGCGACCTGTTCCAAGCACGCAAATTTACGCCTTTGCCGCTAAGCGATTTTTAAAAGCTCTCAAGCTAAAATTTATCCCGAATTTGAGATCAAATTTAAACTCAACCCAGACGGGCGAAAATTTCACGAAAGACATCGCAAGAAGCGAAATCTCAAAGGAGCCTAGCGTGAAAAGATTGATAAATTTCCTCGGGCGCATTTACACGGACCTGCTCGCAGGCAGAGCATTGCTGCATCCGATCCTGCTTACGGCCGCGTTTTTAGCGGCGAAATTCGGCACGCTATATGTCATAGATGAAAAAATTTTAGGAAGCGGCTATGATTTGGGGATATTTGGAGAATTCGCTTATTACATATTTTTCGATTTTGTCGCAGGTGCCTATTTTATAGCTCTTTGCGCGCATATAATTTATGCTTCGCCCGAAGTCAAATCGCTTAAAATTTTACGCAAAATTTTACTCGCGATAATCTTGGCATCTTGCGCACTGGGTTATTTTGCTTCGGACGTAAACTACCAAAAACTAGGCGTCCTTGAAGCCTTTTTAATTGCCTCGCTAATTTGCATTTGCATCTATTTGGTCGCAACCGAAATATCAAACGACCGCTCAAACGCGGTATTTTGGGGTTTTGCCTATGTTCTTAACTACATAGGTGCCTTATTTGTAATATTTCATGCGCAAGCCGCCGAAGTCGTAGCCGTCATTTTAATAATCCTCTGTCCGCTTGCGTGGACGTTTTATTTCAAATACGAATTTCAAAAATCACTCGCGAAAGACGCCGCAAGCGGCGATGAAATTTTAAATAATACAAGCGGCGATGAAATTTCAGAAAGAAAAGCGCGCAAAGCATCGCTTAGTTAAATTAATAAATTTGCTTTAGATTTGAATATAAAATTCTAAAGCGAAGCGCCCAAGATAAGGCGCAGTATTTTTGCGTTTAGACGAGGCAGAAATGAGCCGAATGGAAGGAGCGTATATATAAATACGTGACTGAAATTCGGCGAAATTTCTAACGAAGTATAAACCAAAAAGACAAGCCTTAAAATCGCAAAATTTAACCCGAAATTTCCTTCCGCCAGCTTTTACCCCACACGGCATACGCCGCGCTCTCTTTCTCATGCTCGCTCAGCCCCGAGATCGCGCACGCAAATAGAGTTTTGTTCGCAGGCTCACTCATTAGCGCCCTTAAGCTTTTGTAAATTTTATCCTCCTGATAAGACAGCAGCCCTGCGACGATCACCTCTAAACTACGCTCGCTAATGCCGTAGCGATCGATAAATGCCTCGATAAATTTTATATGCGCGCTCTGGTGTTCGGCATCCACCGTCTCAAAGTAGCGCCGCGCTAGCTCAAAATATTTTTCGCTCTTCAGCGCAAGGCCGAAAACTGCGTAGCTGCCGCTTGCCAGGCACTTTTCGCCGTCCGTGTCGGCATAGAACTCAAACTTGTGCTTTAGCGCCTCGTTCGCGTAAAGCTCAAGCTCGGCGTCGAGCTCGTGCGCAAGCGCGGCGGCGAAAAAGCGGTGAGTCTGCGTGGGCGCAAGGCCTTTGATCGGCAGATAAACTTTCTGCGCTTTGGAGCTAAGCTTTACGGCGTAGCTCGCGGGAAAGCCCGCCTCCAGCAGCTTTATAATGAAATTTAGCGCCTTTTTATATGCGCCTGCCGTTTCGTTTTTGATTTTTACTCGAACCTGTGCAAAAACGTCGTTTGCCAAGCACTCCGCGTCCGCGTCTTTAAATTTTACTAGCCCTCCCTCAAGCTCGCCCGTGCCGTGATCCAGATAGCTTTGCGCCTGAGCCGAGCCGAAAATTTTAGCCGCGCACTCCAAATCCTTGCGCGCAAGATTCACATCCCAACTATAGCGCTTAAATTTGATATTCCAAAGCGCCGCCCGCACGAAAAACGCAAGCTCGCCCGCGTCCACGCTTTGCCGCGTAAAATCCTTTTTAAGCTCGTAATCTTTACTCCAGCCGTCATCGCTGATATCATAAAATTTCGGCAGGAATTTCTCCTCTTTCCAGCGCCTTAGATTATTCTCTAGCGCGATGATAAAATCCCCCAAAAGCCACCTGTTTTTGACGTCTTGCACCGCGGCGATAACCCGCTCAAGCAGCGCCACAAGCGCCGTTTCGTCGTAATCCATAAGCGAAAGATCGAAAATGCGGTCCATAAACATGAAAATCTCGCGGCCGTCTTTGATCTTTTTATCGCGACGAATGATGAGCTCGTCTATATAATCATCCATTTTGCGCTTTAGCTCGGCTTTTCGCGCAGTGTTTTCAAAGTAAAATTTACGCTCGCAGCTGCGCTGTGCCAAGCTACCGCTCGCGCCTTCAAATTTGACCGCTAAATCCAGCTTATACGCAAAAAACGGCAGATTTGCTTCGGCCAAAAACTCCTCCTCCACGCTCTTTGCGATAAGCGGGACGATGGCCTCAAACTCCTCGCGCTCTAGCTCGTCTATCTCGGGCGCATCGGCTCTAAAGCTGTCCGCTCCAAAGTCGTGAAGGTAGAGCCTGATGCGCGATCCGCGGCACTCTACGCCCAAAAAATCAAAATACCCCTCTTGCACGCGACACCCCGAATACGGCGCCTCGCCCTTGTACTGCGAGCCTAGCTTGCTAGCGATCAGGCGCTTTAGCGCGCCTGAAATTTTGCCCGCTAGCGAAATTTGAGCTTCGTTCATTGATGATCCTTTTAAATTTAAGTTAAATTTAGCGGCAAGACGCCGCGACTAAATTTAGATCTAAATTTTAGCTTCGATTCGGCAAGCGCGCCTAGCTCAAAGCTAAAAATTTCCTAACCGTGATACAAAGTATCGTAACGATAAGTGCGATCATCCAGCGCTTTTGAGCTTTTTTACCGATCTTGTGCGAGGTTTTGACGCCCGCGCAAACGCCCGCTAGCGAGCCGACACCTAGCAACGCGCCGATCTTGTAGTACACGAGCCCGTGCGCGGAAAGGCTCAGAAAGCCCGCGCTTGAGGAAAATATCACGAAAAATAGCCCCGTACTGACGGCCTTTTTGATGTCGTAATTTAAAAAGCTGATCAAAATAGGCATCACGAATACCGCGCCGCCGATACCCACGCTGATCGCCACGGCACCGACGAACAGCCCGACCAAAAATAGTAAAATTTTGGATTCATTGGCCTCGCCTGTGGGCTCGGTCGGGGTTTTAAAGAGTTTGATTAAATTTATGATCTGCACCAAAATGAGCGTGCCCAGAAGGAATTTCGACGAGAAATAGCTTACGATAAAGCCGCTGCTAAGCGCGCCGCAAAAGCCTCCGAGCCCCAGCACCAGCGCCGGCGCGACGTCGAGCATTTTGCTTTTAAAATTTACGAACGAGCCGAAAATCGAGCTTAAGATCATCTGCATGATGCTGATGCCGATGGCGTACTTGATGTCGTAGCCGAAGAGCATCATCACGGGCACCACGACCGTGCCGCCGCCGATGCCGAAAAATCCGCTGATAAAGCCTACGCAGGCGCCGATTAAAATGTATTCAAAAAACATCCATATTCCTTATTTCAGTTCCTTTGATCTCTCTGAATTCCGCTTTTTCGCGGCTTGTAATTAAATTTTACTATTTTGCGAGTCTTTAAATTTAAGCGCAAAATTTAGTAAATTTAAAGCTTATAGTCGTTTTGATTCGCACATCCATTCGCGGTAGCGCTCGCGCGAAATTTTTATATTTTCATATCGCAAGGTATCCGCGCGAAAGCATTTTAGGCTCAGTTCATTATCCTCAAAGCCTGCAAAATCAGCCTGCTCGTAGATGTCGTAACCGCCCTGTATGCAGTCTAAGACATCGACATATCTCTGCTCTTCGCTCATCGGCTCGGCAAAGCTCACCAAATGCACGCCGTTTGGAGCCGCCCAGTAGCAGCCGCTCGCGGCCAGCGCGTCCCAACCCCGCAGATAGTGCACGCCGTCCCAAATGAAGCTCTCCTTGCCGTCTAGCCAGGCGTCCGGCACGAAGCGCATGATCTGCGCTGAGGCTAGATCAAGCACGCTGTAGCCGTATAGATCCTGGCGAAAAACGAGGTAAAATTTGCCGTCTGCGTGGCGGATCAGGCTAAAAAATTCCGCCCGATCGTCTATACAGCGCCAGCTTTTTATCTGCGTTTTGCGAGCATCAAACAGCGTGTATTCGCCACCGCTAAAGCTTACCGTGCTGGGCCCATATGCGTCCTTTACGATCTCATATCCGCCGCTTAAATTTATCGTTTGGCACCGGGTAAAATTTTGCCCCTCGAAAAGAGTTTCCGCCTGCCTGATGCGCGCTTGGTACTGCGCGGAATTTACGGCGTTTGCCATCGTGCGCTCCTTAAAATTTCATGCAGGCGGGTTAAATTTTACGCTGCTCAAACGGCTCGCGCTTCTTGAATTTCATGCGAACCGAATAAATTTAGCTCCGTAGGACGGCGAAATTTGACCGATAAACGGCAGAGCTCAAGCATTTGGCGGCAACCTACAACTACTAAGTGCAATTCGCGTAAACGCTATGCACCCGCGCCTAAATTTTAAATCTCGCCTTGCGAATTTTTTAAAATTTACCCGCAGTTTCGGCGTTCTGCGGATATCTTGCGATACTGCGCCGCCTTTAAATACTCGCGCACGAGAGCGTGAAATTTTACGAGCGTTTAAAATTTCGAGACATTTAAATTTCACGATATTTAAAATTTCACGACGTTTTAAATTCTAGCGGAATTCGAAATTTCGCAAGTATTTGAAATTTCACAACCTTTAAAATTCCACTAGCACTTTAAATTTTATCCAAATGCGGACAGCCAAACCGCCCGGACAGACCGCTCAAATTTGCTAGCCCGCGCCGTGCCGCTAGCTATCACTCAAAATTTACTCCCCAGAATTTTGCTCCTATCAAGAGCGCAATAATCTCGCCACCAGCTATTACTCAAATTTACTCTCCTCCGCAGCGCTGCTAGCGTATAAATTTAAAATTCTACTCGCCCGAGGCTGCGAATATTACTCGGATTTATCCCCCTCCTTGGCGCCTGAAATTTTATCCAGCACCTTTTTACCGACCTCGCTTTGATTTAGCGCTTCAAGCATCGCGGCTAGCTGCGTGCCGCCCTTGGCGCTTAAAATTTCGCCGAATTTACTCATCCCCTCGCCCACGCTGCCTTCGTTTGCGATGATCTTAAGATCTGCCGCGCTTAGCGCCTTGGCCTGCTCTAGGCCGATGTCGCGGTTTGCTTCGATCTGTTTGATCGAAATGAGATAGGTTTGGTATCCCTGATTTTCGCCGATCTCGCGCGCAAGCTCGATCTGTGCGTTTACGGGCGCGAGCTCCTTCAGCCTAAGCGCCTCGGCCTCGGCAGAGCCTATCTTTAGCGTACCTTGCGCTTCTTTATCCTTCATCTCCAAAAGCGCCGCGGCGGCGAGAAACTGCTTCTCTTTATCGCCCTGCGCTACTAAAATTTGATTTTCCTTGATCGCTTCGGCGTCGCGGATCTTGGCGTTTTTGCGCGCTTCGGCGTCGATCTCGATCTTGCGCTGCTCCTGCTCGGCCTTTACGATCTCCACTTGCTTTTTGATCTCGGCCTGCTTGACGTCGTTTACCCGCACGACTTCCATCGCCTTTTCCTGCGTGATCTTTTGCTGATCCTTGATGAGCTGCTCGGCCTGCTCCTTTGAGATCGCGACCTCTCGCTCATTTTCGACGGTTTTAAGGCCTACCATCTTATTGGCTTCCTGCTGGCGCACTTCGGTCGCCTGCGCGGCTTCGATCTCGGCGATTTGAGCGAGCTTGGTGTTGTTTGCGACCTCGACGCGGCTTTCCTTTTCGATCTGGGATTTTTTCTTCTCCATGATGTTTAAGATGACCTTGCTGCCGCTGCTATCTCGGATATCCATCAGCTCGATGTTTTTAACGGGCTCGATACCCCAGTTTTGCAGCTGCGTCTTTACCGCCTTGGTAAAATCATCTCCGAGCTCGGAGCGGATCTGCAAGATGTCCTCAAGCACGCGGCTCGAAAGGATCGAACGGATCGAGCCTTGAATGATGTTTGTGAGCTGATTGTTCAAATCTTGAAAATTATTGACGCGTTGTGCGGCTAAATTTGAATCCACGATCCTAAAAAACGCTGTAATATCGACTACGAAAGGAAGCCTGCCTAGATCATACGCCTCGTAATCCTCGATCTTGATGCTAAAAACAGAGACGGGCAAAACGATCTTCGTAACGCCCAGCACCGGCACCCAGCTTGGGAATTCATAGTAGCTGTTGCCGTTGCCGGTATCTTTGCCGTAGCTCGTCGTCTTGCGCGCGCTTTGGACGATATGAACTTCATTCGTCTCCACTATGCGCCTGAAAAACAGCGGCACGATGATAAAAAGCGCGATTAAAACCCCGACGGCGGCGCCTATCAAATATAAAATTTCATCCATTTTCTCTCCTTTAAAAATGCTAAATTTAAAATGGATTATATAAAAATTTACTTTGAAAAATAATAAATAATCGCGGCGGCGGCAGTTAAAATTTACGCAATTTTAATGAGGTTTTTTGTAATATCGCAGCGTATATTTCAATACCGTTTAGGAGAAAAAATGAAAAAATTTTTACTACTGCTTTTGGCGGGTGCACTTTTTGCGAGTGCGGCAGAGCTTAGAACTATCAAGGATATGGACGGAGCTGAGGTCAAAATCCCCGCAAAAGTTGAGCGTATCGCGGCACTATGGCACTCGAACAATCAAATTTTACTGGCTCTGGGCGGAGCGGATAAGATCGTCGCTACCACCGATAACATCAGCAAAAACTCGTGGTTTCTTAAAATTTATCCGCGCCTAGCGCAGATCCCTGTGTTGCTAAAAAATAATGACGTAAATTTAGAGGAACTAATGAGCCGTAACCCCGACGTAGTCATAGTCCCAACCGCACTGGCAGGCGAAAATTTAGCTAAGCAGGGCTTTACCGTTTTAAAGGCGAGCTTTAGCGATTACGAGCAGATGAGGCGCAGCATCAGGATGTGCGGCGATATGCTAGGCGGCGACGCGCCGCAAAGAGCGAAGGATCTGATCGCAAATCTCGATAAAAATATCGCTTTGGTTAGCGGCCGCACCGCAAATTTAAGTCCCGATAAGCGCCCGCGCGTCCTTCACATCGTAGGCGGAACCGATCTTTTAAAGATCGACGGCAAGGGCACGCTGATCGACTCGTGGATAGAGCTGGCCGGCGGAACGAATGCGATCACCGCCACAAAAGGCCCGATGAAAACCATCACTGCCGAGGAGATCATCGCTAGCAACCCGCAGATCATAATCGTGGGCGGCGATCACAACGAAGATGCGGTAGAGAAGATCAAGGCTAGCCCGGTTTACAGCGGCACGGATGCGGTCAAAAACGGACGCGTTTACGGCAATCCGCGCGGGGTTTTTAACTGGGATCGATACGGCGCGGATACGGTGCTTCAAATTTTATGGGCGGCGAAAACTATCCAGCCGGAGCTTTTTGCCGACATCGACGTAAAGGCCGAAACGAAGGCGTTTTATAAAAAATTTATGAATTACGAGCTAAGCGACGCGGAATTCGGATATATCTTAAAAGGACTCAGCCCGGAGGGTAAATAAGACGCAGCACCGAAGCAATGGCATCAGCGCCGCACCTAGTAGGCAGAATCCGTGCCGAATGCTCATCGTGTAGTAGGCGGCGGATACATCGGCACAGAATGTTTCATTGTGCGGCGGTACATCGGCGCCGAGAAGACCGCCTGTCCTATCTCGACACCAGATATACAAATCGTCTAGTCATACGGGCGAGCGGGCGTCGTATCGTCAAAACAAACGGCGCTATCGCATTTTTGGCGCGTTGAAGTGCGAATGCCGCCCGCATAAAGTGCAGATCCCATCGGTGCTCGGCGCGTCGATACCTAAATGAGCGGGCGTCGCTGTTGCATGGCCCCAACCGAAGCGGCATCGGCGGCGGGCGCGTGCCAAGCAAACATATCCGCAGTATGTCAAACGGGCGATGCGAGGCGGGGTAAATTTAAACCCACGGCGAGCAAAAAAAGGGAAAAGCAAGACTGCGAGATAAAATTTAAAGCGAAAGGGGCGGTCATGGAAATTTCATTTTTTACGACGCTTGAGCCTGCTCTAGCGGGCGCTTGGATACCCTCATTTGCGATGGTGCTGATACAGTTCGCGTATATGTTTATCTACAAAGAGGTCGGCAAGCGCGCCACCGATACCTCGTGGTACACGCTCGCGGACAAGCGAAATGCGATCATAAGCTCGCTGCTGCAAGTAGCGCTGCTCATTTTATCGGTCTTCGTGCCGCTTAAGACGGATAGCGCGTGGTTTTGGATCGGAGCGGTGATCTATATAGCGGCTTTTGCGGGCTTCATCAAGGCGTTTTACGACTATGCGGCAGCTCCCGCGGACAAAGCCGCACAAGGCGGCATCTACCGCCTATCGCGCAATCCGATGTATTTCTTTTATTTCCTCGGCATGGCGGGCGTTTGCATCGCTTCGGCGTCGCTGTGGCTACTCATAGTGATAGTGCCCTTTGCCATATACAACCATCTCGTGGTTCTCGGCGAGGAGCGCTACTGCGAGCAAGCCTACGGGCAGGAGTATCTAAAGTATAAACGCAAGACGCCGAGATATTTTTTGTTTTTCTAAAGGGAGGGTAAAACCTAGGGCATGCCGCAGCCCTAGACGTTTTATAAAATTTTGGCACTAAGGAGAGAGTATGTTCGTAAGGAAAAATTTGGCGCTCGTCGCCGCTTTGTTTCTAGCGTTTTGTCTAAACGCCGCCGCGGGCGAGCCGAGGACGGGTTAAAGATATGCGCGGAAACGTCGTCGAGCTACCGGAGAAAGTAAGCAAAGTACCTCGCTTTGCAACGAGAACAACTAAATCATCCTCGTAGGCGGCGCGGAGTTTGGATACATACTGCACGGCCTGGGCCCGGACGGCAAATGACGCACGCTCCCGCTTGCGGTGAAAAATAATAGCTTCGGCTGAAGTCTGGGTGCGTTTAGAGCCGTCTGCACATTTAGCGGAAAAGCGTTTCTTAAAATTTTAAGAGCCGAGCGAATGAAATTTTACCGGCTCGTTACGGCTCCTTTAAAATTTCAAACGAAATTTTAAAGCAAAATTTGAGGGCGAGGTGCTAATCGGCGGCAAAAGCGTGCGTGACTACGGCAAACGCGAGCTCGCCTACCTCGTCGCCTATGTGCCGCAGACGCACGCGCCGTCGTATGACTACAGCGTCTTTGACGTCGCGCTGGTGGGTGTGCTGTGCAGGACGCCGCTGTTTTGTAGCTTTAGCGCGGCAGATAAAAAGCTAGCCGAGCAGGCGCTGGAAAAGATGGGTATCGCGCATCTAAAAAATGCGCCCTATACGAGGGTTAGCGGCGGCGAGCGCGCTTATACCCGCGAGCTTCTATCCATAGCGGCGAGCAGTTCGCGCCTGCATACACAAACAAGACATCGTTTTTCGATAGCGGCGACGGCTTGCACTCATCTCAGTAGCGCGCGGTTCGCTCTTTTTTACATGCATCCGGTTCTCGTCGCTTGCTTTTTTCTGAGGCCATTGCCCATAGCCCGCTCTCTATTTTTTACGAGACAGCGTTTAATTCGCACCGAAATCCGTAGAGCCGAACTGATCGTCCGAAGTAAAGTCCTCCTCGCCCGAGAGCACGCTCATAGCGCTGATACGCGAGATCAGCAGTCGATCCTCGGCGATGTCCGCGCGATCCGAGCCGATAGTAAGCGACGTAATCGCCGTGCGCCCGATGACCGCGCGCCTGCCATCCATCGTGCGAAGCCCCCAGATATCGTGCAGCACCGCAGGCTTGCCATCCACCTGCCCTACGTAGAGCATCACGTGGCCGGGCATATACAGCAGGGTTTTATACGCTACGCCGTTTTTGCCGATGAAGCTAAGCTTTTCATCCGCGCTCATCCCCGCCAGCGAAAAACGCTCGCCGCGAGCTGATTGCGCCTTGGAATTTCGCGGCAGCCACAGCCCGAAATTCGCCAAAAAGTCTTTCGTCATAAGCGAGCAATCGCGAAGAAATTTATACCCGCCCCAGCCGTATTTCTGCCCGAGCAGGCTAGCGGCTACGATCTTTGAGTTTTGCTCATCAAGCGGCGCGGGCCAAAGCCTCGCATCCTCCGCGCTAACGAAATATCTCTTGGCGCCAAACTGGGTTAAAATTTCGCCGCTAAATACGTTCTGCACGCCGAGCGTACCGCCAAGATCGCGCTCGCCGCTAAAATCATACGGCAGGATCGTGCCGGTACGTGCCCTAAAAAACTCCGCGCCGTTTTCGTCATAGATGGCGGCGCCGTCGCGCAGGATCGTTATAAATTTAGAATTTGCGTAAATATCTGCCTGCTGGGGACTGATGCGCTTTATCGCGTCGCTTCTGATCCAGCCCCACACGCCGTCGTTGCGCACGAACGCCCACGCGCCGTCTCTGCTGTAATGCGACAGCAGCATCGGATAGCCCACGCTCACAGCGGAATTTGCGGCGTAATCAAACGGCTCGCCCTCCCCCGGCTCGCTCGGATCGCCGAAAATCGGCAGATCGCTTGGGATATTTCGCAGCAGCGCGTTTTTTACCGTTATAGCGGGCGCGGAGATCAGCCCGAACGCCTCTTCATTGGCGTTTGCGCGAATGCTCTGATAGATCGCATCGTTATATATCCTACCTGCGGCGTCAAAATGGCGCCCCTTTGCGTAATTAAGCCCCCAAAACGTATCGATTTCCGCCTTCACGGGCACATCGTCAAACCAAATTTTAAAATAGCGGCTCTTAAACGCACTTCCGCTTATGTTTTGCACCGAAGCGGGAGCCGGTAGTCGCTCGCTGTTTTGAGCGTATTCGAGATCCAAAACAGCGGGATTTTCCGGGATAAACTTATGGATGGTTTTACCGCAACCTGCAAGGATTAAAGCCGCAAAGATAAGAGATACTAATCGTTTCAAACAATGCCTTTTAAAAAATTTTGGCTATAATTTTGCCAAAAAATAGGAAAAAACTTGATAAATTTCATCATCCAGAAGCTAAAAGATCGCAATATTTTCATCACGGGCGGCGCAGGCGTGGGCAAAAGCTACGTGATAAAAGAACTCATCGAAAACTACCGCACTCGCGGCAAGCTCGTCATCGTTCTGGGTAGCACCGGCATCAGCGCCGTAGAGATCGGCGGCGTGACCGTGCATAGCTTCTTTCGTTTCGGCATTTGCAAAAACCACGAGGAGCTAAAGAGCTTCGATCGCAAACAAAGCGGCAAGCTAAGCGAGCTGCGAAAAATTTTAGCTCTCGCAGACCTCATCGTGATCGATGAAATTTCGATGATCGGCGCCGAGCTTTTCGAGATGATCTATCTTAGAATTTCAAATTCTAAATTTAACGGACGGCTGCTCGTCACGGGCGATTTTTATCAGCTTCCGCCGGTGCGCAAAGAGGGCGAGAACGCGCCGCGCGCGAGCCTATTTAGCGACTCGGATTACGCCTTCGGCTCGTACGCGTGGAGGCAGTGCGAGTTTTTTTACGTCGAGATGATAGGCTCCAAGCGCACCGCAGATGCGGCGCTATACCGCCTGCTTTGCGAGCTGCGGCTCGGCATCACAAGCGAACAGACGGCAGAGCTGATGCGATCTTTGCTCATCGATGCCGCGCGAGCAGAACCAGATGCCACGATAATCTCAGGGCGAAACGCTGAAGTAGATGCGATAAATAGCGCCAGACTAGCCAAGCTTAATGCGCCACAAAGCAGCTTTGAGGGCGTTTATGAAGCGCTGCAAAGCGGAGTGAGCGAGCAGAAAATTCAAAAATGGATCGCCTCGCTAAATACGCCGCAAAGTCTGACGCTAAAAGAGGGCGCAAAGGTGCTGTTTACCGCAAATAAAAGCGGCGAGTTTTTCAACGGCGAGCAAGGCGTCGTCGAAAAGATCGAAAAAAGTTCCTGCGGCGAGATCGAAAGCGTGGTCGTAAAAAAGCCCTCGGGCATGCTAAACCGCGTGGGGCTGCAAACATACGAACTAAGCGAGATCGCCGCGAGCGGCGCGGATGCCGAGCAGATCGTGCTGGCGCGGTATTATCAGTTCCCGCTCAAGCTCGCATACGCCATCACGATCCACAAATCCCAAGGCATGAGCATCCCGCAGCTCATCTGCGACATCGACAGGATCTTTGCCAAGGGGCAGCTCTACGTGGCGCTTTCGCGTGCGACGAGTCTTGCGGGGCTGGGCGTGATATATACGCGCGCAGAGCCCTTGCTGCGGTATTTGCAGCGCAACGCAAGCGCGGATGAGGCTGTAGTGAAATTTTATCAAGAGAATGAATTTTATAAAATTTCGGATCAAAAAATTTAAGGAAACGTATGCAACTAGAAAGAGCGATAGCGCTAAGTAGAGCCAAACAAAAAAAGTGTATTTGCAAGGTAGTGATGATCTATGCCAAGATAGCATTTTTGTATCTGTTTCCGTTTATCATAATGTTTGCGATCGATGCGGTATTTAAAACAAACGATGATACGGATTACAAGATGATCGAAGTTTATCTTATCTACGCGGTGCTTTTGATTATTTATGTTGCTTGCATTTACGACGGCATTGCGGACGCCGCTTATGAATATAAACTGTTTTACAAAAAAGTTTTGGTGCGCACGGCAATCTCACAGGCGTATCCGCAGCTTACTTATTCGCCAGGACGTGGCATAAGCGCGAAGGAATTCAGGCGAGCGAGAATCTTTGCAAACTCCGATTTTATCAGCGAAGATGAGATAAAAGGCGAATGGGATGGGGTAAAATTTAGCCTCAGCGAGGCGATTAGAATCAAAAAGAACTACGATCTGGGCATAGACAATACCTATGTGAAGCTAGCTTCGCTTGCGATGAGCTTATATGATGCGTATATGGATTTTAGCGGCAGCGTGCTGATATGCGAATTTGGCAAGAGATTTTACGCCAAAACCATCTTGGCGAGCCGCGAGCTAAATACAAAAATTCTAGGCGAGAAGGAGCTAATGGACAACGTCATTTTTAATAGCGAATTTCGCGTGTTTGCTGATGACAAGGTCGAAGCTCGATATCTATTGACGCCTGCGCTGATGGAGCGACTAAACGAGCTAAAGCGATACTACCATAAATTTAGCATAAGCGCGGCGTTTATGGATAATAAATTTTACCTATTTCTAAACGGCGCGCCGAACCGCTTTGAAACAGAGCTATTTAGCATACCTCCGACAACCGGAACAGCGTATGCTCATCAATACGAACTGGCTGAAATTTTAGAATTAGTAAGCGAGCTGGGTCACATAACCGGGGAGCTAGAAAGCAAAATTTAATCAGCCCGCATAGTTTAAATTTAACGGGCTAAATTTGACCGCTCTATTGCAGTCCCGCTTCGGCTCTTAGCCGCGCGGCATACATCTCGCGTAGGCGCGGTACGTATTTACCGACTGTGCCGCCGCCGATCGCTCTGCCGTCTGCCTTTACGATCGGCAGCACCATCAGCGTAGCCGCGCTGATAAAGGCTTCATCGGCCTCATAAACCTCGCTCATTCCAAACGCCCGCTGCTGCACGCTAAGCCCCGCCTGCTCGGCAAGGCCTAAGATCACCTTGCGGCGGATGCCAGGCAGTATGTCGTTTGAAAGCGGTCGCGTAATCAGAACGTCATCTTTGATGATAAACGCGCTGGAGCTCGAACACTCGGTAACCAGCCCATCCTCGATCAAAAAGCACTCATAAGCGCCCGCCTTGTGAGCCTCGTGCTTTAGGATGCACTGAGCTAAAAGCGAGATCGATTTTATATCGCGCCTATGCCAGCGGATCTCGGGCAGGCTTACGATCTCGATCCCCTCTTTTGCGAGCGGATTATCAAAAATTTGCGTATGATACACAAAAGCAAAGACGCTGAGCTCTATACCGCGGACGTAGTCAAAATCCCGCATCGCGGCACCTCTTGTGATCTGAGTATAGAAAGCGCCCTCGCTCACGCCGTTACGCGCGATGAGCTCATATAAAATTTCCTCATATTTTTCGCGAGAATACGGGATCTTTAGCTCGATCTGCGTGGCGCTGCGCTCAAAGCGCTCCCAAAAATCCGCTCTGTCGCAAATTTTAGAATTTACCACGGGCGCTACTTCATAGATGCCGTCTCCAAGCACGAAACCGCGATCGAAAGGGCTTATCGCCGCATCCCTCGCCGCGCAAAACTTGCCGTTAATATAAACTATCTCATCGCCGCTCATTCCGCTGATTTCAAACATAATCTCTCCTTGAAATTTCGCACCATTTTATCTTATAACAATTTAATTTAAGATATAATGCCGCAAAAATCGAAGGAACTCCGATGGATAAATCAAATTTTAAAGATAGGCTTTTAGAAATTATGTTTCATGTCTCGCATAAACCCGTGCTTTTCCGTGATCTGCTCGAAGCCAACGCCGAGTTTAACGACGGAATGCTCGTCGATCCTTCGAAGCTAAATTTTAAATTTAACTACGGCAAATCCTACGTGATCTTCGCCTGCTTCGCATTCGTCTGCGTTATGTTTTTGATAACGCTGACGCACGCGATGTTTGAAAAGATCGACTTTCACTTCTCCATTTTATTTACGATCATAGCGACATCGGCGGTTTTTATCGGCTTTGATTGCTTCAAAGCGTGGGCTAGAAAAAAGCTGACCCACGAGCTCATCAAACGCGCTTGGGCAAACCATTTCCTCTACTTTCCCTACGAAAAATACAGCCGCATAGTCGAAAATATCTACAACGAAGCGCTCAAAAATGACGTGCCTAGACGAGAGCTAGAACAATACGTGCTAAGCAAAATCGTAGAAGTTGGTGAAAAATAGTTTTAAAATACCGCAAAATTCTATAACGCAAAAAGCATTTCAACCCAAGCAAATTTTAAAATTTTATTGCGAAATATGCGGCGCGTGGACAAGACGTAAAATTCCGGCTCGAAAAGCAAGCGGCACGATGGATAAATTCCAAATCAAATTATATGCCGGTACTGCAAAAACTACGGCATAGATTACGATATATAAATTTTAATTAAAGTCTATACTTTCCTGCGCCACATTTCGCTACGGCTAAATTTCACTTCATAAAATTTTATCTATCACTTCTTAAATTCTAATCTCGTTCTCTTACTACCGATTTAGCAATCCGTATTATGTAATTGAAGTTATGTTTAACTATTTTAGGGTAAAATCACGCAATATCTAAGGGATAATATAAAATTTAAGAAAAGGATAGTTTATGAAGCTACTTTTTTGCATTATTTTTGCACTTTGCAGCAGTGTTTTTGCGGGCAGTTTGGAGCAGATCAGATCTGCCGGAGTCGTTAAAATCGGTGTTCGTGATGGTAGGCCACCTTTTAGTGATGAAAAAAGTGGTAATTTCGAAGGCTTTGAAATCAACCTTGCAGACGCTATAGCCAAGAGCATATTCGGCGATAAGCGCGGTAGAGTCGAGTTCGTCCCTCTAAACGCCACCGATAGGATCTCTGCATTACAAAATGATAAGGTAGATCTTGCAGTCGCGACCATCACGATAACGCAAGATAGAAAAAGGCAAATCGACTTTTCTTATCCATATTTTTCGATGAGTTTGGGAGTTTTGACACGTAAAAGCGACGGCATCAAAAGTATAGACGATCTTTCAAACAAAAAAGTCTTAGTAGAGGGTAACGGTACTACGGCAGAAAATTTTTTGTATAAAAATAAAATCCACAATCCAATCCATTGCTCCATTACTACCGAATGCTACGATATGCTTAAACAAGGCAAAGCTGATGCTTACGTTAACGATAATCTCATCGTGCTAGCTTATTCAATTATCGACGACAATTTAGAAGTAGCAATCCAAAATCTAGGTAATCCGGAATTCTTAGGTATCGGGGTGCGCAAAGGCAATATCGAACTGCTTGATCTGATAAATAAAGAGCTTGTTACACTTAGCAAACAAGGCTTTTTCGAACGTTCTTACGATGAAACTTTTAAGCCATTTTATCAAGGCGCTGCAGATAAAAAATATTTCTTATTAGATGGGCTTTATGCCATATTTTAGGACGGAATTTAGCAGTGTTTTATCTAACGGCTTCGACTAAAACGTCATTTATGATAGGCGGATAATATGCGAAATCCAATTTTAAGGACATAAAATGAAACTACTTTTTATAGCAGCTCTATTTTGTGCGGCGCTTTTTGCAGATAGCCTAGATCAAATCAGACAAAACGGCGTCATTCGCATCGGAGTGCGCGACGCCCATCCGCCGCTTTGCGAGTCTAATGGCGGCAAATTTGAAGGATTTGAAATCGATCTTGCAAACGCGATCGCTAAAGAAATTTTCGGCAAAAAAGAGGGCAAAATCGAGTTCATCCCTCTAAGCGTAAATGATAGAATTCCATTTTTAGAGGCAAATAAGCTTGATTTGGTGATCGGTCTATTTAGCATCACAAACGAACGAAAAAGAAAGATCGATTTCTCCCTCCCCTACCTCTCCGTAAATTTAGGCGTATTAACGCGCAAAGCCGACGCTTTTATCGATATCGCACAGCTTCATGATAAAAAGATCGTATTCGAAGGCGACGCGACGGTAGCAGAGAAATTTTTCAAAACCAAAGGATTTAAAAATTTAGGCCATTGCGCTTCGGCTAAGGAATGCTACGAAATGATTCGAAATGGCGATGCAGATGGCTATATAAACGACAATCTCATCGTGCTTGCATATTCCGTCATCGATGATACTTTAGAGGTGCCGTTTAAAAACCTAGGCCCTAGCGATTTCATCGGCATCGGCGTGCAGAAAGATAATAAAGAACTACTTGATTTCGTCAATGCAGAGCTCATCAAGCTAAGCAAAGAGGGCTTTTTCAAAAAGGCCTACGAGCAGAGCTTTGATCCATTTTATCGCGGTACGGCGGATAAGAAATATTTTCTGCTAGATGGAATTTATAATATGCTCTAAGAGCTTGCTTTAAATTTCAAGACCGGCTTTTAGAATTTTAATAAATAAAATTTCCTGCTTCGTTTGAAGGCGGAAAAGAGATTAAATTTAAGGATTTGCCATGAAATTGCTTCTTGCAATGTTGCTACCATTTATCGTTGCTTTCGCCGATAGTCTGGAACAGATCAGATCAAAAGGCGTCGTTCGCATCGGCGTTTACGACGGACAGCCTCCTTTTAGCGAGCTAAACGATGGGACTTTCGAGGGCTTTGAAGTTACGATGGCACAGGCCATAGCAAATGATCTTTTCGGCGAAAAAGGCGGCAGAATCGAGCTTGTGCCGATGAAGGTCGAGGATAGAATTCCAGCACTAGTAAACAACCGCGTAGATATCGTCATCGCTACGATTACCATTACGCCTGAACGCGCGCAGCAGATCGATTTTTCAACACCGTATTTTTCGGTAAATCTTGGAGTTTTAACCCGCAAAGCCGATAGAATAAAATCCTTAGCGGATCTGCGAGAGAAGAGAATTTTACTCGAAAGCGGCGGTACGGGCGAGGCATTTTTTAAACAAGAAGGCTTTGGAAATTTTACATTTTGCAAGATCGCCAGAGAGTGCTACCGCATGCTAAAAGACGGCGACGTGGACGCCTACGCGACCGATAATCTCATCGCAATGGCATATCCGGTAGTCGATAGTGAGGTAGAAGTACCGCTTAAAACTCTAGGCAAGCCCGATTTCATGGGTATTGGTGTGCAGAAGGGCAATAAAGAGCTACTAGACTTCGTCAATGCAGAGCTTATAAAGCTAAGCAAAGAAGGCTTTTTTGAAAAGGCATACGAAGGGACTTTTAACCCATTTTATCACGGCGCTGCGGATAAAAGATATTTCTTGCTAGATGGAATTTACAGCTTCTTGTAGGATTTGCGGCTTATTTAAAATTTATCACGCAAGATTTATCGCGTAAATTTTATCTCCTGCTTGCTATGCTTTAACCCTTACAGCGGGATCACATAAAATTTATCGCGCAATCTTGCTCGTTTAAATTTTTCAAAAAAGCTTTTTCGCGAGCGAAACGGCATTTATATAAAATTCCGCTCGTTTAAAATTTATCCTGCATAAATTTTACCGCAGCTTGAAATTGCCAGAATTAATTTAGCTCAGATTTTTCTTGTTTCAAATTTTACTCAGAATCTCTTTACTAAGATTTTTTTACCACTTGCAATCCGCTCAAAATGCCCCCCTAAAAAAGGGTTAAATTTTGCAGTCAAGAATTTATTCTGCACAAAGAGTGAATTTTTATTACTTAAAATTACAAATGAAGCCCCCCCTCTTTTAAAAACCGATCAGTGATTTTTCATATTGCAAACTGATCTATTTTTATGTATAATCGCAAACTTTATGAATTTTAAAGGATCAATATATGAAAAAATCCATCTGTTCCTCTATGCTTAGCCTCGCAGCGGTGCTCGCACTAGCGCCCGCACAAGCACTTTGCAATGCAGATTCTAATCCGCCGCTTATCCATACCCATAATAACCTCTATTCGGCAGGATTTAGCGGCAATACTAGCGGCAGCGGAAGCACCAGCCCAAATGGCAATATTACGACGATTACGGGCGTTGCAAGCGGCGGGACGGATTATTCCGGCAGCGTGATTTACGGCGGAGGAAGCGGCGATGGGATCGCTGGCTTTACCGAGTTAAACTCTGCCTCCAACAATAGACTTACGATTAGAGGCGCAAACGCTTACGTGGGTATCGCAATAGGCGCCGAAGCTAAGGGCGTATCGGATAATTACGTGAGCTTGGAAAACGGCTCTAAGGTAAATTTGGTCGTGGGCGGGCAAGGCATAGCGGCGTCTAAAACGGGCAACGAAGGCGAAGCGACGCGGAATCAGGTTTTTGTAAAATACGGCGCCGAAATCACGGGAAATGCCGATAACTTCGGCGGTAGCTCAAATAGACATTATAATATCATCGGCGGCAGAAGTGGAGCGGATAAAAAAGCCTCCTCCAACACCGTAACGATCGACGGAGGCACTATCGGTAACGGCTCCGTTACAAATGTAATCGTAGGCGGCATAGTAAGCGGCGGCGGTGATGCCGTATCAAATAGAATAACTATAAAAGGCGGCACGTTTAGAGAAGGCTTCGACATATTCGGCGCTCAATCCTCCACGGGGCAAAGTAACTCTAATAGCGTCAATATAACGGCGCCTTATTACGGCAGCACAAACACTATTACTCTAAACGGTAGCGGTAGAATTTGGGGCGCAGCGGGTGGAAGCGGAAGCTCTAGCGCAAACTCCGTATCCATAAGCGCAAAGCTAAAAGCGCAAAATTACCAAGTAGTAGGCGGTCAAGCAAATAGTGCTAGCGCAATGAGCGCAAATCGCGTAGAAATCAACAACGACGATGCAATCGTAGGCAGCGTCACAGGCTCTTTGGGCGGCGCCTCAAGCTCGCGAAGCGTAGTTGATCTTTACAAAGGTACCGTAAAGGGTGATGTCGCTGCAGCAAGCGGTATCGCAGGCGAATCGGACGGCGATAGAGTTACTCTAGGGGCATTCGACTCCAACAAAGGCGTGCACGTAGGCGGCAATGTCTATGGCGCACGTGCAGGAAGCGTCAAAAACGCAGTCGTTTATATCAATAAAGAAAGAACGACGATAGCAGGAGATGTCTTTGCGGGCTACGCCACAAGCGGCAGCGTCGAAAATAGTAACGTAAATTTTAGAGGCGGCACGATAAGCGGTACAATCTACGGCAGCAATAAGAATTCAGATCAAACTAATACCTTGCATATAGAAAACTGGGTCGGCGGCGGCGTGAAAAAAGCCAAGGACATTAAGAATTTCGGCTCTATAAATTTTCACGATCTATATTCCACTACCCAAGCCGATGCGCCGCTTACTCTAACTACTAGCGGCAATACAAATTTAAACGGCACAAAGATAGAGGGTATAAAATCAGATCTTGGCGAAGGAAAGTACTATTTGATACATAATTCAGGCGGCGGCACGATTACTAGAGCCGCACAAACCGTGCAAGATAATCAAATTTATACGATTACCGACAAAGACCACTATCAAATCACCGGCACTACGATCGAGGTCGAAAACAGCAAGAATTTAATCATGCAAAAGGGCACGCTAACTCGCTCTTGGATGGACCTTAACTTCGATCAAAGTGAGCTAATGCAAAATCAAAATTCCAACAAGGCTGCGGGCGCTACCGAGCTATTCGGCAATAAAGGAAACACCGTAATAGTAAAGGAGAATGCAGGCAATCTAGGCGGCAAAAACATAAGCTCTGGTAGAGACGACGCTACCGACGGAAGCAATAGCGTCCACGACAACTACGCCAAGATCAAGGGCGGAAGCAACATAGGCGAGATTGATGGAGGATACTCAAATTCCGCTACCCCGCAAGAAATTTATAATAATCACGTAACTTTCGAAGCAAGCGGAATAGATGTTAAATACGTAAACGCTGCCAACGCCCATAATAGCGGCGGTGGCGGAAATGTCCACGATAATAGCGTAACTACGAATGCTACAATAATCCGTAATAGCATTTACGGCGGCAATACTAGCAACGGAGAAGCTAAATCCAATATCGTAACTATAAACAACGGCAGCGTAGGAACAATGGCGGTAGGCGGCAAGGGAAACAGCGCGATTTCCAACACCATAACTCTCAACTCGGTAAACGTAGGCGGAAGCGTATACGGCGGAAAGGCTAGCGGTGGCGCCTCCTCCAATACCGTAAATTTAAACGGCAACACGCAAGTTGCTGGCAATGTCTACGCAGCGGAAGCCGCTAGCGGCAGCAACAACGTAGTAAATTTCAAAAGCGGCAGCGTAGCGGGCACGTTATACGGAGTATCTAGCGCAAACGCTAGCAATTCGGGCAACAGCTTAAATATCCTATCTTCAAACTCCGGCAATGGCCTAAATGCAGGGAATTTTGCAAATTTCAATAAATTGGAATTTAACCTAGCCTCCCTTAGCGAGATAGAAAACGATGCTTCGTCCAATACTAAAAGGGCTTTAAGCTTAACCGGCTCCGGCAATACTGATCTAAGCGGTACCGATATATTTGTAAATTCCGCAAGCGAATTTAACGCTTTAAACAATGCAAGCTATCCAGATGGCGATAATAAGAAATACACACTTGCCTATAAAAGCGGAGGCGGTAAATTTACCGGATATGATCCGCGCTTTAAAGACAAGGGCTACGTAACTCAGCTAAATAAAAACTATGTCATAAAAGATGCCAATACCTTTAGTAGAAACATAGGCGGTATGCATATAAGCGAGGATGAGCGGGAGCTTTATATCCAAAAGCTTATTAAGACTAACGAGAGCATAAATGGAGACTTTGATGCGGATGAGCTGCAGAAGTATCTTGGTGCCGGCGGTCTTAACGGAAACAACATAGACATAGGCAAAGCGGGGGAGGATAAGAATTTTAACGCTAGAAATATCCACGCAGCAGGCGCAAATAATACGCTAAATTTTATCAGCGGTCATAATGTAGGCGTAATAAGCGCAAGCGGCAGCGGCAACACCCTTAACATAGGAGCGAGCAATAGCTCTCCTGCGGCAGTAAATTCCTTAAGCGCTAAAAATATTAGCGGCTTTGACAAGCTAAATTTCTTCCTTCCCAGCTCTATTAGAGCAGGAGATAGTGTGCTTAATCTAAGCGATCCTACCGCTAACACAGATCTAAGAAACGTAAGCAATATCACGGCTTATATCAGCGGAGTAAGCGGCCCGATTAATCCAAGCAGTGAGATTCATCTAATCAATAAGCAAGGAAGCGGCAGTCTTATAACTCCTAACGCAGCTAATATGCACGCAACGCTAAATGTAGGAGTAAGCCTAAGCTATAACCCTAAAATTTATCAAAGCGGCAATTATCTAAATTTAGGCTTTGATGCTTCCTCGGCTCCTAGCGCGCGCGTAAGCTCTAATACCAAATCCTTCGCCGAAACCAGAGCAGCAAGCTTAGCTAGCCTAAAGAGCGG
>CAURKZ010000026.1:0-24291 GCA_963525605.1 uncultured Campylobacter sp. | reverse complement strand
TTGCGCGGGATATTTACGCAAAATACCTCGTCGGCCTTTTTCACGCAGTCGTAAAAGCTGTCGTTCAAATCGCCAGCACTTGCGTAATACACGCCGTCCTCGCTGTCAAGCACCGTTTGGATCGAAAAAACGTCGATGTGCGCGAGCACCTTCATCGCATCGATCATATCCTCGTGCACGGGGTTGCCCTCTAGTCGCAGAGCTTGCGCATCGGCGCTAAGAGCTAGCTTGTGATTTTGCGTGATGCTCTCATACGACGCCGTGCCCGGCAAAAAGGCCTTTCTGCCGCCGGTGTAGCCCGCGAAATAGTGCGGCTCGACCGAGCCTATGACGATTACCTTTTTCGCCTCGGCTACGATTTTGTTTAGATACATCTGCGTGCCGTTTTTGGACTCGCCTAAAAATACCATCTCGTCGTGCTTGGAGTCGTGATCGTGAACTTCGTTTTTGGCTCTGATCTCCGCGTAAATTTCTTTGCCGAAGATCATCTCGTACTCATCAAGCGTGCCCTCTCTGTGGCAGCCCGTGGCGATGATGAAAATTTTATTTTTCTCGCGGATTTTCGGGTAAATTTGCTTTAAAACTTTTGCCGTAGGCGTGGGCCTGGTGCCGTCGTTTACGATGATGACGATCTTTTGCTCGCCCGCGATAAACTCGTCAAAGCTTTTTTGATTTATCGGATTTGCTAGAGCCTTTGCGATGAGCGTCGTTTCGTCAAATTTAGCCACGGGGTTTGGATCGAAAACGCCGAGCAAATTTTTCTCGTTTATCTCTAAGTTTCGATGATCGTCTTTGCCGTATGCGATAGGGATTTGCATATCTGTCTCCTGTGTGGAATTTGGCGGGATTATAACGTAAATTTTATTTAAAACGAATTAGCCTAGAGCGGGTTATGAACGGAATTTAGAAAGCTTTAGAATTTAAAAATTTAGAGCATTTAAAATTTCAAAATTTTATAAAATTTTAAAAAGCCGCTGGGATTTGAAATTTAAAGCTCGCGAGCCATATGCCCGCGAGCGCAACTATTATAAATAGCCGTAAATATGAGCGAAGATAAAGCCCATCGCGCATGAAGTAAGAACGCCTATTAGCCCAGGGAAAATGAAACTGTGGTTGATGACGAATCTGCCGATGTGCGTAGTGCCGGAGCGGTCGAACTGGATCGCCGCAAGATCACTCGGATAGGTAGGTAGGATATAGTATCCGTAGCAAGCCGGTGCAAACGCAATAATAAGGCCCGGATCAATACCGATGCTAACCGCTAGCGGTACGAAAGTAGCAACCGCCGCCGCTTGAGAGTTAAGGAATTTACTAATTAGCAGCGAAACGATGACATATGTCCACGGATACGCCATAACAACCTTACCTAGCGACGCTTTAAGCATTTCGATATGAGCGGTAAACATAGTCTCTGCCATCCATGAAATTCCATAAATGGCTACAAGCGCGATCATACCGCTATGAAAAATTTCATTTTTAGCGATATTGCCCGCTTTGATACCCGAGACAATCATCATAATGGATGCTGCAAGAAGCATGAAAATTTGAATGGTTAAGACCATATTTAAATTTGTGGTCTTTTTCATCGTATCTTTTACGACAATGCTTGCGTTTGCGATGCTCTCGCTCTTATCGCCTGTCGTGATGACGACGTTTCCGTCTTGAGAGACGATGCTTTGAGCTAGCTTTTTATCTTTGTCGTAAATTTCGACGCTATTAAATTTAGTCGCATCTTTGGCTTTAGACTCTTTGACGTTTGAGACGACCTTACCGCCGTCCACCATGGAGATGACCTGACCATCTTTGATCGTGATATTTTTGACCGTTTTTTTATCGACGATGATCTCTACGGATTTGCCCGGGACATTTTTAGTCCACGCAGGACGCAAGCTTTTCTCGTAACCTAAAACCGCTACTAGCGCAATAGTGGCTAAGAATATCCACATGCAAACCCACTTAATCCTAGGAAGCTTTTGACCTAACAATGTCGTGCTTTCGCCGTAGATATATTTTTTCTGCTCTGGATCTTTGATCTTTTCTTGAAATTCCGGATCTTTATCTAGATCTTTACCTCTAAAAATCGACCACGTTCCGATCGCAAGCATACCGATGAAAGTAGAAGGGATTGTTAATTTAAGTAGATCCAAATACGTACTAAAGCCCTCGATATGCACGCCTTGACCTAGTAAGATCGCGACCATCGAAACGCCGGCAACCGAAACGGGGCTAGCGATGATAGCAAGTTGCGAGGAGATCGTAGAAGCGGCCATCGGGCGCTCAGGGCGAATCCCATTTTTAATAGCTACGTCATAGATGATCGGAAGCAGCGTATAGACGGTGTGTCCGGTTCCGCATAAGATTGTAAGCGTCCACGCAACAGTTGGAGCGATGATACAAACCATCTTTGGATGCTTACGAAGCAATTTCTCCGCTATTTGAAGCATTACATCAAGCCCTCCCGTAGCCTGTAGCGTTGCACTTGCTACGACGACTGCGAGGATAGTTAAAATAACGTCCACTGCCGGCTTACCCGGCTCTAATCTAAATCCAAACACCAAGATCACTAAGCCTATACCGCCTAGAATTCCCAGCGCCATACCGCCTTTTTTAGCACCATAAAACAAACAGCCCAAGACTATAATGAGCTGCAAAAAGAATTGAGTGCTTTCAGACAAACTTGTCAGAAACTCCATAGTTTCTCCTTCAGTAAAATTTAAAACAAACTTTGGCGATTATACTAACTTTTTATTTAAACAAAATTAAAGGAGCGTTGCGAATTTTAAAAATCTGTCAAAATAAAAATTTACTGAAATTATAATTTTAAAGCGGAATTTATATAGCGAAATGCGAAAAATAAAATTTTACTTAGAGCTGTTTTTATATCATAGAATTTCGCAACTTTTAAGAAAACTTAGAATTTCATTATAGCTCAAGCTTTAAACCGATTTTTAAGCCTTGGAGGAGTATCATTTCGCAAAGAGTGGATTAAGATGAATTTTAAAAAATTTTGTATTGCCTTTTTGATTTGTTTATCGCAGATGGCAGCAGCGGGCAGCTTTGATCTAAACGCCACGCTACGTCTGAGCACATTCGACGCAAGCTCGCACCGACTGCTTTTATGCGGCAGTGGCGGCGAGCTTAGGGTGTTTGATACTGCTAAATGGGACGTGGAGTTCGCGCAAAAATACAGCGATAACGAAATCACGGCTCTAAATTTTAAAAACGGCAAAATTTATCTAGCTTGGGGCGGAGCCGAAGTCGCGGTACTAAACGACAGATTAAAGTTTTTACACGCGCTTAAGACGGGGCGTAGCGGCACAGCCCAAATAGACGCGATCTATGCCGCAAAAGACGCGATTTACGCGGTAGTAGATAAGAATCAACTAATAAGATTAGACAAAGACCCTGATAACAGCGCGGATGGCGGTTATGCCCCAGGTGAGAATTCCACCGCAAACGGGCAATCTTTAAATAAAAATTCCGCCCCCGACGGGCTGCGCGGAATTTCGCTTCATTACGGCAGGATCAATGCCGTTAGCCTAGGCGCTAACGGACTTTGCGTCGCAAGCTGGAACGGCGTAGCCTGTTTTAGCGCAGACCTCCTCGTCGCGACTAAATTTAGCGGCAGCGATACAGCGCCCAATCGCGCTGCGCATGGGGAACCTGCTGACATAAAATTTAAAGGTGCGGAATTTAATAGCACGAAAAGCGCGCAAGGCTCCGAGCCAAACGAAATGAAAGCTGGCGGCGTAAAGAGCGCAGAATTTCAAAGCTCAGAATTCAAAGACGTAAAATTTCAAGACGAGGGGCTTAAAACTCGAAGCGAAATTTCAGCCGAAGCTGGCGATAAAAATTTAAGCGGCTCTATCGCCACTGCGCTTGCAGACTGCGACGGGACACTGTTTGTGGGTGATATAGAGGGGAGCTTTATAAATTTAAAAAGCGGCGAGCGCAAAAGCGTGGGCTCTTGGATCAAATCCATCGTGTGCGCCCGCAGCACGCAGTTTATCGCTACTAAAGATAAAATTTACGAAAATCAAAAAGCAGGATTAAAGGAGGTTGTGGATTTAAAAAGCGAATTTTTAGCGATGTACGCAGACGGGGATACGATCCTCGTAGTCAGCAAATCAGGTAAAATTTTAAAATTCTAAGAAAGGATTAGTATGTTAAAAAGTTTCAAACCCGTGCTTTTAGGCTCGGTTTTGTTCGCCGCAAGCGCCCTGTGTGCCGCAGATAGCGACCTAGAGCGCGTGATGAAAGAACGAAATTTAAGCGAAAAAGACGTTTTGGCGGCGGCTAAGACCTATCAGCCGACCGGTAGGAAGGACGATTATATGGTCTTCTCCTCCGGCGGTCAAAGCGGACAGGTGATCGTTTACGGCGTGCCGTCGATGAGGATCTACAAATATATCGGCGTATTTACCCCGGAGCCTTGGCAGGGATACGGCTTTGACGAGGAGAGCAAGGCGGTCTTAAGATCGGGCTCTATTAACGGCAAAGAGATCAATTGGGGCGATACTCACCATCCAAATTTCAGCGAGAAAAACGGCGAGTATGTGGGCGATTATCTCTTTATCAACGATAAGGCGAACCCAAGAATCGCGGTTATAAATTTATCCGATTTCGAAACTACTCAAATAGTCGTAAATCCCGTAATCAAAAGCGATCACGGCGGCTCTTTCGTAACGCCTAATACCGAATACGTCATCGAAACCAGCCAATACGCAGCACCTTTCGATAACGACTGGCACCCAATCGAGGAGTATCAGGCGGTTTATCGCGGCGCGGTAACGCTATGGAAATTTGACTACGATAAAGGTAAAATCGACGTAAATAAATCCTTTTCTCTAGAGCTTCCTCCGTATATGCAAGATCTAAGCGACGCAGGTAAGGGCGAGAGCTTTGGCTGGGCGTTTACCAACAGCTTCAACTCCGAAATGTACACAGGCGGCATCGAAAAGGGTCTGCCTCCGATGGAAGCCGGTATGAGTCGCAACGATACTGACTACCTGCACGTTTATAACTGGCAAATTCTAGAAAAACTTGCTCAAGACAGCAAAAACTACAAGGTCGTAAACGGACACAGAATCGTTACGATAGATGCCGCCGTAAAAGCGGGAGCGCTATTTTTGATCCCTGAAGCCAAATCCCCTCACGGCGTCGATGTTAGCCCTGATGGTCGCTATATCATCATCGGCGGTAAACTAGATACTCACGCTAGCGTTTATGATTTTAAAAAGATCAAAGAGCTAATTGATAAGAAAGAATATGCAGGCAAGGATCCATACGGAATTCCGATCCTAGATATGCAAAAGACGCTTCACGGACAAGCAGAGCTAGGCCTCGGACCTCTTCATAATACTTTCGATTCGCAAGACGGCGTAATCTATACATCACTTTACGTCGATAGCCAGATCGTAAAATGGAACTACAAGACGCTAAAAGTTTTAGATAGGATCAACGTTCACTACAATATCGGACATCTTGATTCTATGGAGGGTAAATCCTCTAAGCCTGTCGGCAAATACGTAATCGCGCTGGATAAGCTTTCGATCGATAGATTTAATCCTATCGGACCGCTTCATCCGCAAAATCACCAGCTCATCGACATTACAGGACCTAAAATGGAGATGCTTTACGATCTTCCTATCGGTCTTGGCGAGCCGCACGACGTAGTTTCTATCGCAGCTAGCAAGCTTCATACGAAACCTACCTATACTATGGGGACAAACTCTCGTACCGGCAAGCAACACCCTGCTATGACGCTAGCTGGTCAAGAGCGCATCGAGCGCGATGGCAAAAACGTAAAAGTCTATGCCACTGCGATCCGCAGCCATATTAATCCTGAGCACATCGAGGTTAATAAGGACGATAACGTAACGATCTATATGACAAATTTAGAGCGTGCCGAGGACGAAACTCACGGCTTTACGGTTGATGATTACGATCTGCATATGTCGCTTGAGCCGGGTAAGACTGCGAGCGTAAATTTCATCGCAGATAAAGAGGGCGTATTTCCTTTCTACTGCACGGAATTCTGCTCTGCGCTGCACCTTGAGATGTTTGGATATCTATACGTAAAAGATCCGAATAAAAAATACACTTCAGCTAAAGCGTCTATGCTAAAAGCTCTTAGCCCAGAAGCCCTAAAAGCCGAATACGACAAGGTAGTAGCTACGAATAAAGCCACCGACGACGTTATTCAATCAGTCGTTAAATTCTTAAAAGAGAAAAACTACGAGAAATATCCTAAGGTCAAGGCTTTAGTCGATGACGCGCTGGATCAATACGGCAAAATTCCTGAAACCAAAGCCAAGGCAGACGCCGCGGTAAAAGCGGGCGATATGAACGGCGCGATACTTTGGGAAGGTCAAGTTTGGCAGTACCTAGTAAAAACCGCAGATGTCGGACTTCGCGCTAAAAACAACCTGATCCGCGAGCTCTCCACTCCTATGAGCGAGGCTGCGTCTAACGGCGAGAAGGCTTACCTACGCGGAGGCTGCAACGGCTGCCACGTCATCGGCCAAGTAAGCTCGGGTCCTGATCTAACGGGCGTCCTACTTCGCCACGAAAACGGCGAGAAATGGGTAGCCGATTTCATCAAAGACCCTGCTAAATTCTACGAAGACGACTACGTTAAGGCAATGATAAATTACTTCAACCTTCGCATGCCAAATCAGCATATGAAAGACGAAGAGATCAAAGATATCATCGAATACCTAAAATGGGTCGATGAGAACGCGGGTCTTAACTAGCCCCACTCTCCCCCGCAAGGGGGAGAATTTAAAGGAGACGAAATGCCAAAATATAAAATTTATGCGATTTTAGCGCTGCTTATTATGACGGTCGCTTTTACCATCCCTACGCTCGGATTTTTCAAAGTCCAAGGCAAAATCGTATCGGGGCAGGTTAGCAGCGTCTCGCAGCTGCCCGCATACTCCGCACCGATATGGAATTTTTATACAAAAGCATCGTATAAAAATCACCTAATTCCTAGTGATGTTAAAAATGATCTAGGCGCGATGCTGGAGCATAAATTTGAAGTGGGGGTCCCTAGCATACCGGTGTGGAAAATTTCACTTGAAGCGCCGAACTATCCAAAAGAGGCTTTCCCCGATGGAATTCCACTTTACGTCCACGTTGACGGCTTTAGCGGCGATGTCGGCGAGATGAATACCTTAAATCATTATATCGGCATGTATCCCGTCTGGCGCGGCGGCACGCTCGAGCACTCGCTATCGCCGTATTATCTCATAATCGCTACGATCGGTATGCTTGCGTTTTTGTACTACGACGGCAAGGGGCAAACTCTGCTTATGATCCTGCCGATCATTGCGCCGCTTATTTTCATCGGCTGCTACGTGGGCTGGCTGTATTGGTTCGGGCACAACCTGCAAGACTGGGGCGCGTTTAAAATAAAGCCTTTTATGCCTACAGCATTTGGCGACGGCAGTGTGGCGCATTTTACTACCCATTCATATCCGGCTCTTGGCTTTTGGCTGATGCTGGCCCTGTCGCTGCTATCGGCGTTAGCTCTACTATCTAAGAAAAAATTCCTACGAGAGCATAGATGAGGCTTTTGCTTCTAGCATTCTCGCTCGCGCTAAGCTTAAGCGCGGGCGAGCTTCAAGACGCGATCGATAGCGCAAAAGCGGGCGATATTATCGAACTAGCCGCGGGCGAGTACCACGGCAATATTTTAATTGATAAACCACTTACTATCGACGGACTAGACCGCTCCGCCGTGATCATAGGCGATCGCAACGGAACGGTCATCCGCGTCCGCTCTCCGCATGTTACAATCAAGAATTTAACAATTCAAAACGGAGGCTTCGAGCATCTTAGCGAGGATGCGGGGATCAACGTAAGCGACGTAAACAATGTAATCATAAAAAATAATCTCATCAAAGACGTGCTCTACGGCGTCGTGCTAAGCAAGGCAAACGACGTAACGATCGAGGGCAACGAAATTTCAAGCAATACCTACCGCACGAGTTTTAAAGGCGACGGCATCAAGCTTTGGTACTCCAATGCCAATAAAATTTTAAATAACGACGTCCACAACGTCCGCGACACCGTTTTTTACTTCTCAAACGGAAATCTCGTCGCAGGCAATAAAGGCCATAGCTGTCGCTATTCTCTGCACTTTATGAACTCCGGGCACAACGTCGTGGAGGATAACTACTACGACGGCAATAGCGTGGGATTATTTTTTATGTTTTCAAGCGATAATATCGCCAGACGTAACGTCGTGCGCAACGCAGACGGCGCTTACGGCGTAGGCATAGGTATGAAGGATAGCTCAAATTTCAGGGTTACGGATAATAAAGTCGTTTACAATGCCCGCGGATTTTATCTGGATCAATCCCCCTACCAGCCGGGCTCGCTTAACGTTTTTGAAAACAATGATATCGAATACAACAGCATCGGCGTGCAATTCCATGCCACGCAGCTAAAAAGCATATTTAAAAACAATAAATTTAAAGGAAATATGGAGATCGTATTGAACGATACCCCACAATCCAAGCTCTTGCAAAACGAATGGATCGGCAACTACTTCGACGATTACGACGGATTTGATCGCGATGGTGACGGCTACGGCGACGTTAGCTACAGCTCATATGCTTATGCCGACAGGCTTTGGGCGTATAAACCGAATGTGCGGTTTTTTTACGGCTCCAGCGGGATCGCGCTTTTAAATTTCATCTCCAAGCTCGCTCCGTTTTCAGAGCCTGAGCTACTGCTAAAAGATCCAAAACCTAGGATGAAGCAATGATAAAGAATAGACGCGAAGCGATAAAACTACTCGGCGGAGCGCTTGGGACTCTAGGGGCAGCGAGCTTATTTGCGGATGAGAATTTCACAAATTCCGTAAATTTTACGGGCGGCGAAGCGCAGAATTCCGGCGCGTCAAATTCCGTAAATTCTGCGGGGCAAAATTTCGTGCCGAATTCCATAAAGCAAAATTCTGCAAAAAATTCTAGCGGGGATTCCACCTCTTTATATCTGCGCCCGCCAGGAGCGCTGGCGGAGCGGGGCTTCCGCAGTAGCTGTATCAAGTGCGGCCAATGCGTGCAGGTCTGCCCCTATCACAGCATCTATCTGCTGGATATTACCCATCTTTTTGACATCGGCACCCCGGTCATCGATGCCAAAGAGCGGGGCTGTTATCTTTGCGGCGCGCTTCCTTGCGTGCTCGCCTGTCCTAGCGGCGCGCTTAGCCACGAGACGAACGAGCCTAAAAAGGTCAAAATGGGAATCGCCGTGATTAAAAATTTAAACGCCTGTTTGGCGTATCGCGGGCAGGTTTTAAAACCGGACGATCTGCGCCTAAAGCCCGCCAAGACCGAGCAGGAGCGTGAGCTAAATTCCGCGCTGGCGGCGAAAGAGGGCAAGGTCTGTGATCTATGCGCGTCGCTGTGCCCTTACCCGCAGCCGCTTGATGCCATCGCTATGATAGAAGCGGGCGCGCATTTCGCTCCGCAGATCCGTAGCGCTTGCGTCGGCTGTGGCGCGTGCGCAGAGCTCTGCCCGGCGCGTATCATCGAGATAATCCCGCGGGCGGATTACAAATCAATCTACGAAGGAAAATAATGAAAAACTCCATTAAATTCTACCTCTGCTCACTAGCTGCGGCGCTTTTGCTATGCGGCTGCGGAGATAACGACGATTCAAGCTCCGCCGCGACAAGCTCCGCAGGGCAAAATTCTGTCTCGCAAAATTCCGCGAGTTCAAATTCCGCATCGCAGAAAGCGGATCAAAATTCCACCGCCAAGCCTCGCATCAGCGTTAAAAGCGGCGAGGCGCCCAAGAAGGACGATAAGTTCGTAAGCTACGATTTTTACGGCGAGCGAAAGGTAAATTTTAACCTAAACGGCGATGTAAACGAAACGACCAAAAATATCGTGGCGTATTCGAGCATCAAAAATCAATATGAAAAGCTAAATTTCGACCTGATGAAAAAGCGCCTTGGGCACGATTTTATCCTGCGCTGCTCGGCGTGCCACGACGACTACGCCAATGGCATCATCGGCCCGTCGCTTCTGGATAAAACCGACGCGCAGATCGTGGATATGATTAAAAAGTATAAATTTAAAGAAAAGCCTAACCCGCTTATGGTGCAGCTCGTAAACGGCATGAGCGAGCAGCAGATAGAGACGATGGCGAAAGAAATTTACGAGTTCAACAAACAATTTAAGGAGCAGAAATGAAACCGGGCAAAATTTTAGCTTTGATTTTGGGCGTAGCGCTGATCGCGCTGATGATCTTTATGGCTAGTTCAGACGATTCTAGCGCGCCACAGCAGGAAGTCAAGCCGCAGGCGCAAACAAAGCCTGCGCCGCAGAGCAAAAGCGTCGATCTCATCGATGATAAGGACGTGAAAAATATTAAAATTTTACAGCAGAGCGTCAAAGAGCGCGATTTTAAGGTTAGTAGCTCCTATCTGGTAAGCTGCGCGCCCTGCCACGGTGATGACGGACGCGGCAAGATCGCTCCGCCGATCGGTGGCAAGAGCAAGGATCAAATTTTAGCAAGCCTCAAAGATTATAAAGCGGGTAAGATCAAAAACAGCCTGATGAGCGGGCTTTTAACCAACGTAAGCGACGAGAGCCTAGATAAGCTCGCGGATGAAATTTCAAAATTTAAAGAGTAAGTCTTGGATAAATATAATTCGCGATGCACGATCAAAAATACGAGCTTTTTCTCGACCTTCGCGCTTAGAAATAAAAGCGGCAAGCTGCGCCCCAGCATTCGGGCGCTGCGCTACGCCACGGTATTTTTGGTGCATCTACTTTTCGTGCTTTCCTTTCGCGCGGATATTCAAATTTTAGAGGGCGACATCAGCGGCTCGCGGATACTTGGCTTTCACCTAGCAGATCCTTTCGCGACTCTTGAGGTGATCGCCGCGCACAAGGATCTGCCGATAAATCTACTCATAGGCTCGGGCACCATTTTGTTGTTTTACTTCATCGCGGGCGGCAAGGCATTTTGCTCGTGGATCTGTCCTTACGGAGCGCTTAGCGAGATCGGCGAAAAGCTACATAATACGCTAATTACTAAGCACGTCATCAAGGAGCGCTCATTACCTCGCGGTATGCGATATGCGATCTGGGCGGCGTTTTTAGCGCTAAGCGCTATTACGGACCTGCTCGTTTTTGAAATTTTTAACGTAGTTGGAATTTTATCGCGCCTCATCATCTATGGCTTCTCGCTGGCGGGGCTTTGGATCGTTTTTGTGTTTTTGCTCGAAGTGTTTTTTAGCAGGCGAGCGTGGTGCACTCATCTATGCCCGTTAGGAAGCACCTATTCGCTTGCGGCGAAAGCGAGCCTAAGCAAGATTACTTGGGATAAGAGTAGGTGCGATCACTGCGGCGTTTGCCAAGACGTCTGCTTCGTTTCGCACGTGCTGGATATCACCAAAAAAAAGGCATCCGAAAACCTAGGCGATAAGAGCAAATTTATGTTAAAAGGGATAGACTGCACGCTATGCGGACGCTGTATCGACGTGTGTCACCAAGACGCACTCGGTATCGGCAATAAGCTAAAAGATATGATCTAAGGAAGCCTATGATAGAGATTAAAAACGTAAGCAAGAAATTCGCAGATCAATTCGTTTTAAAAGATATCGATCTAAATATCGCGGACGGCGAGCAAGTGCTTTTCGTCGGGCAAAACGGCGCGGGCAAAAGCTCGCTGATGCGAACGATTTTAGGCGAATACATACCCACAAGCGGCAGCGTCACTATCGACGGATTTGATTCGTTTAAGCAGCGCAGCCGCGCACTACGCGGTATCAGCTTCGTGCCGCAAACCCCGCCGCCGCTTAAGCTGAGCCTAAATGAGCTCATCTACTTCGCCGAGCGCACAGCCGACGCAAGCAGAGCAGGCATCGTAAAATTTTGCGACGAAATGGAGCTTGATCTGGGTTTAAATTTAAACAAGCCATTTCATAAGCTATCCGGCGGTATGAAGCAGAAATTCTTAATCGCGCTAGCCTTCGGCAGAGCTAGCAAGGCGATGATTTTCGACGAGCCGACCGCCAATCTCGATCCGAGCGCGCGCGAGCATTTTAAGACGCTTTTACGTAAGTATGCAAAAGACAAAAGCTTGATCTTTATCTCGCATAGGCTCGACGAGGTTGAAGGGTTGGTAAAAAGAATGATTTGTATGGATCTAGGGAGGATCGTAGATGACAAAAATGTTTAAATTTTTACTTTGCGCACTTGCGGCGCTTACGTTTTTAGGCTGCGGCGACGAGAAGGACTACGGCAACGTCCATTACGACAGAGACGTATGCGAGCACTGCCAGATGGCGATCAGCGACAACCGCTTCAGTGTCGATGTACGCGTGGACGGCAAAAACCACTACTTTGACGACATCGGCTGCTTGGTAGATTTTATGGTTACCAACGACAAACTAAACTGGCTGAAGGACGCCAAAATTTACATCAATGACGCTAGCGGCAACGGCGAGTTTATCGACGCACGCACGGCGCATTTTTACAAGGGCTTTAAAACCCCTATGTCGTTCGGCTGGGGCGCGTTTAAAAACAAACAAGAGGGCAAGCAAGACTTCAGCTTCGATCAAGTAGTCGCGGCACTTAAAGCGGGCGGCGGCTCGCACGGCATGGGAATGGGCGATATGGGTCGCGATGCGCACGGCGATATGGAAAGTATGCACGGACACGGCGACATGGGCGGAATGAGTGGAATGCAAGACCCTCACTTCGCGGAGCACGGCACAAGCGAGCCGAAACACGATATGAGCGGTATGGGGCATACTCACGGCTCAGATCATGGCATGAGCGGCGATGCGGGCAGCACGGCTCACTCTCAAGGCGCGCCGCACGATATGGGGCAGATGCACGAAAGTAACGGCGCTGCGCACGATATGCCTTCGGAGCACGCACATTAAGGACGTTTTGGCTAAAGCGAAATTTTGAGCGGCCCATGTTTTGCGCTAAATTTAAAGCGTGAAATTTCAGCGTGCCGCCCATGCCGCCATAGATGAGATAAAATTTTACTTCGCGGCGTCGTGAATGACGGATGATAGGCGACGCTGAATGACGCGATGTTTAAGCACACTGCGAGCCGGAGCCGTAAATTTAAAATTTATGCGCGATCCGCAGTCGCAAGCGGCGGATAAAATTTTTGTCGCTTGTTTAAACGCTAGACAGGCAAAATTTAAGGCCGCGAAATCCGCGCTACAAAACGAGGCTAAAATTTAAAGACGGGCGCATTTAAGCCGCGCAAGAAATCTAAATTTAAAGACGGGTGGCGCGTTTAAGACAAGGCGCACGCCCGCTTAAGTGCGGAGTCCAAATATAAAGCCCAAGATCGCTTTATCTTAGAAAATTAAAGGAAAAGAATGAAAAATTTACTCACCATCGCCGCTTTGGATATCAAAGAATCCTTCCGCTCGCGCTGGTTTTTGCTCTATCTGCTGATCTTTAGCGGGCTCGTGGCGGCGTTTTTCATCACGGGGGTGACCGACTCGCGTGTGCTCGGCTTTAGCGGGCTTTCGCGACTGCTGCTGCTGTTTATTCAGATCTGCATCATCATCCTGCCCGTCTTCGTGCTCGTAACCACCAGCAAGGCGATCCTAGCCGATCGCGACCTAAATATCTTAGAATACTTGCTAAGCTTTCCGATCTCGCAGGCGCAGTATTATTACGGCAAGGCGCTGGGAAGGCTGTTTGGAGTGTTCGTGCCGATATTTTTGTCGCTGCTTTTGGCGATCGTTTGGGGCGCGATTAAGGGCACGGGCATTCCGTGGGCGATCTGCCTGCTTTATACGGGGCTGCTTTTTAGCTTGTGCGCGGCATTTTTAGGCGTAGCGTTTTTGATCTGCGCCGTTTCAAAAAGCCAAGAGATGGGGCTTGGGCTTGCGTTTTTCGTCTGGCTTTTCTGCCTTGCGTTTTTGGATCTCGTGCTAATCGGACTGCTCGCAAAAACGGGCGTGAACGAAAATCTCATTTTCGCAATCGCCCTAGCAAACCCGATGGAGGACTTCCGCATCGCCGCTATCAGCCTGTTTGATCCCGATCTTGCGGTCATCGGTACGACGGCGTATTTTATCCTAGATCACTTCGGGCGCGGGCTTTTCATCGCCTTTTCGCTGCTCTATCCGATCGCTCTGGGCGCGGCAAGCCTGATTTTGGGCTATTTTATCTTTAGATCGAAGGATTTAGCGTGAAATTTCCACTCATTTTAGCGGCATTTATAACGCTTTGCGGTGCAGTGGAGATGCAAAATTCCGCGGCTCAAAGCTCCGGCTCGGCACAAAATTTAGGCACGCCTGATAGTACGGGCTCCGGCTCGGCGCAGAATTCTAAAAGCGTGCGCGAGATCGCGTGGCTTAAAGATATAAATCTTACCTGCGCCAAATACGGCATCGATACTAGCGCGCACCCTGAATTTCGCGCCTATGCAAGGCTCAAAGACGGCAGAGCGCTCGCGTTTTCTTCGCCCAAGGCGATGTTTGCGTATTTTTTCGAGGGCGAAAATTTGAGCGGCAATAACGGCGCGGCTTCCGCAGAGGAAAATTTGATGAGTAAAAATTCCGCTAGCGGCAATTTAGGCGAGTCCAATTCCACGAACGCAAATTTCGGCGGTGCAGAGCTTTACGTCACCGATTACGCAAGCGGCGAAATTTTGCGGGCGCAGGACGCGTTTTATGTTTTCGGCAGCGTGCTGCAAAGCGCCAGAGGCGACGATCTCATCACGTTTGCGAGATTGCGCGACGCGCAAGACTTCATGCGCGAGAAAAAGGGGCATAAAATTTTGCAGTTTCACGAAATCTCCGCCAAGCTAATCGATTATCTAAGATGATCGAGCCGCTTGGCAAAATTTAAATCCAGCTATTTTAGTATATTTTATTCATAAAAATTTATCTTTTATTTTAGTGCGCTATTAAGGGAATTTAAAGCAATTAAAAAATACAATCACGTTAAATTTTATCTATAAGAATTAAATAATGTAGTTTTTAAGTATATTTATTGAGGGCTGCATTCTCGCTTATTTTTAAAATAAATTTTAAGGAGACGTCATGGCAAACGACAAAATCTCAAAACAAAAAGACTCACGCAAGAAGGCTGCGACGGATGAAAATTCCGCTGCGAATAAGGGGGAAAATTTTGCCGCAGACGCGGTCAAAAGCTCCGCCGCATCCGTTTTCGACAAAAGTGCAAGCACTGCTAAAAATTCTGCCGCTAATTCTATGACTTCCGCCTCACATGCTCGCGACAAAATTTCTAAAAATCGCGCCGCAGGTGGGAATTCCTGCGACGAGTGCGACTGCGAAGCCAAAAATTCCGCGTCTGGCTACGATGATAGCGCAAGCTCTGCTTCAAGCACGAACTTTGCGGCGCGCTCAAGCGATCAAAGCGCAGGCAACGCTAAAAAATCCGCAATAAACTCTACAATGAATTCCATGGCTGATGCTTTGACAAATTCCATCTCAAATCCTGCGAAGAGCCCAAGCAGCAAAGACCACTTCTCCTGCTCGCACGAGCATAGCGATAGCTCCGCAATCCACTCGCATCTACACGACGAAGATCTTGCGACCCATCCACACGATCAAGAAGAAAACCTCGCAGCTTATTTGCACGAATACGGCGTAAATTCTTTGACATCTTCGCACGAGCGCGACGAGGATTCCGTCATCAGCTCACACGAGCACGACAAACATTGCCATGATCACAAGCCTCACTCTCACCGCGCGATTATCGGATTTGACGAACACGGCATCCCAAAAGTTTTAGTGCCCGCAGAGGCTAGTCCGCACACACATAAAGACGCGCAGGGCAATCTTTTCGAGCATTTTCACGAGGCGGAATTTACGGCGGATTATATGAAAGCAGTGCTTGAATACAAAAAGACCTTCCCTACAAAGCAAGAAGTACTTGAGAAAACCCCCGATCCCGCCGTGCGTGAAATGATGCTTAGGATGGAGCAGATCGGCGTAGATACGGCGTTTGATCGCTTTGATAAACAGATGCCTATGTGTAGTTATGGACTTAGCGGGGTATGCTGTAAGATCTGTAATATGGGACCTTGCAAAATTACTAAAAAGGCCGATCGCGGCACTTGCGGTGCGGACGCCGATCTCATCGTATCGCGCAACCTACTGCGCCAAGTAGCTGCAGGCGTAGCTCAACACGGCGCGCACGCCAGAGAGCTTCTGCTGTCGCTAAAATGGGCGGCACAGGGCAAGCTAGATCTGCCAATCATAGGCGAATACAAAATCATCAATACCGCCAAAGCCTTTGGAATTCCAACTGAAGGCAGAGAGTTAAAAGAGGTAGCGATCGAGCTTGCCGATACGCTTTTGACAGATCTTTCGCAAAGCAGCGGCGAGTATAAAACCATCACTGCACTCGCACCCAAGGAGCGTCAAGAAGTATGGCGGAAGCTAGATATCTTGCCGATTAGTGCGTATAACGAAGTCTTTGAGGCGTATCACCGAACGGGTGTAGGCACAGACGGAGACTGGCGCAGCGTGATGCAGCATCTTTTGCGCTGCGGGCTTGCTTTTACATTCACCGGCGTAGTAGCTGCAAATATCGCTACGGATGCGCTATTTGGCGTAGGAGATCGCGTAACTTCCAAAAGCAATATGGGCGCACTCAAAAAAGGCTGGGTCAATATCGCCGTGCACGGACATCTGCCGACATTAGTAAGCCTAATAGTGGAGATTGGAAATTCTAAAGAGTACCAAGACAAGGCTCGCGCAATAGGCGCGCAGGGTATCGCATTTTACGGCGTGTGCTGTTCCGGACTATCGGCGATGTATCGCAACTGGGGCGTCGTGCCGCTCTCAAACGCCGTAACTGCCGAACTCGTCATAGGCACGGGAGCGCTTGATCTGTGGGTCGCCGACGTCCAAGATGTCTATCCTGCGATTATGGACGTGGCTAACTGCTTCCAGACCAAGGTCGTTACCACAAGCTCATCAGCTAGGCTTCCCGGAGCCGAGCATATAGGCTACGATCATCACCATAGTAATATCGCCGAGACTAGGAATTTAGCGCGTAAAATTCTAGATCGCGCATTGCAATCTCACGAAAAGCGCAAGGGACTGCCGGTATATATCCCGCCGTATGAAGTCGAGGCCGAAGTGGGCTTTTCGGTAGAATTCGTCCATAAACACTACGGTGGCATGGAGCCGTTAGCGCATGCGCTAAAAAGCGGTGAAATTTTAGGCATCGTAAATATGGTCGGCTGCACCAATCCTAAAGTGCCTTATGAGCGCGCTATCATAGATGTCGCACAAACCCTAATCGAAAATAACGTCCTAATCCTAACCAACGGCTGCGCGTCGTTCCCGCTAATGAAGCTGGGCTTTTGCCAAAAAAGCGCGTATAAAAAAGCAGGCGCGTCGCTGCGGGCATTTTTAGAAAAAGATGAGCTTCCACCGGTTTGGCACGTGGGTGAGTGTATCGATAATACCCGCTCCAGCGGAATTTTCGCAGGTATCGCAGGAGCGCTAGGCAAAAATCTCTACGAGCTGCCGCTTGCCTTTACCTCTCCTGAGTGGGCAAACGAAAAGGGCGTCGATGCCTCGCTCGGATTCCGTCTAATGGGCATCGACTCGTATCACTGCGTCGAGTATCAAATCCACGGCTCCGCAAACGTCATACACTTTTTCAAAGAGGGCACCAGGCGGGCACTTGGCTCTGTGATGCACGTAGATACCGATCCAGTCGCGCTTGCGCTAAAAATGGTAAGCGACATGCGCTTAAAACGCAAAGCCCTAGGCTGGCAGTAGCGACGGATGGATTCATTTCGCATCGCATTTTAAGCGATGCGAAATTTCATGATAAAATTTAACCTCTTGCGGTCAAATAAAATCCCGCGGCCAAACGGCAAGTAAAATTCTACAACTAAGTGGCTAGCAAAACCGGAGTCAAATAGAAAATTTTCGCGCAGCATCCGTTCGTAGAATTTTAAATCAAATCTTCAAATCCTGCATAAAATTTCGCCGCGCGCTGCGTCTGCTGCTAAATCGGCGGAATTTAGCCGGGCAAAATTCCGCCATCGAGCTTAAGCGCATCTTTCGCGAAAGGATGAAATTTTAAAATTCCATCTTGGCGTAAATTTCGTAGGCGCTCATCTGAAATCCGCAAGCTAAATTTTGCTAAAAGCCTTATTGCACAGAGCTGCACGCCATTAAATTTTGCTCACGTATATGAAAGCCGAAATCATAAAAATTTAATATGATATGTGCTAAAATGCCACATCTGTTTAAGGATTTAGATGTATAAATCAAAGTCGCTGCAGCCTCTGCGTCATCATCGGTAGAAGATGTCGTGCGAGGCGGAGGCACTGCTGTCAAGTCCTGCGTTTCGCAGCTTGAAGCGGCGCGACAAAAGCGCGTCTATGCTGCGCCTGCAAATATTTTCGGCTGAGACCGCACGGGCGCGAGGACGTCACTACAAATCTTGCAGGCGGCTAAAATTTTCATCGGATCTTTTCTGAAATATTGATCTTGGAGCTATCACGAAGGAATTTTACCGCAAGCCTTTCGCTACGAGCCGGAGGGTGGAATATAAAGCGGAATTTTAAGCAGGTTTCAACGAGGCAAAATTTCAAAGATTAAATTTAAGGCAAAAGATAAAATTTAAAGCAAGGAAAGGTATGAAAAATTTTAAATTTATGCTCGTGCTGCTGATACTGGCGACGATCGCAGCAGTCGCCGTGTCGCTTTGTATAGGGCGCTTCGGACTAAGCATTGCCGAGGTTTTAAAAGCGCTTAGCGGCGGCGAGGTAGCGCAAAACGTCCACAACGTCGTTATGGATGTGCGCTTGCCGCGCATCATCGCCGCGGTACTCGTGGGCGCGGCGCTTGGCATCAGCGGCACGGCGTATCAGGGCGTCTTTAAAAATCAGCTCGTCTCGCCCGATCTTTTAGGCGTTAGCGCCGGAGCTTGCGTGGGCGCGGCGATCGCGATCCTGCTTGATCTAAACATCCTTTTGATCCAGCTTTTCGCCTTTGTTTTCGGGCTTGCGGCGGTTTGCATTACGCTTCTAATCACGCGCGCGCTGCGTTCGAGCGCCACCATAATGCTCGTGCTTGCGGGCATCATCGTAAGCGGTCTGATGGGCGCGCTGATCGGATTTTTAAAATTTATGGCTGATCCCGAGACGAAGCTTGCAGACATCGTGTATTGGCAGCTAGGAAGCCTCGCGAAGGTCGATCCCTCCGTGCTAGCGATGATAGCGCCGGTGATGGGGGTTTGTATCGCTATCTTGGTGTTGATGAGCTACCGCATAAACGTCCTATCCATGGGCGATGCGACCGCGGCGAAGCTGGGCGTAAACGTCGTCATGGAGCGAGGCATCATCATCGTCTGCGCGACGCTGCTAACCGCAAGCAGCGTGTGTATCAGCGGTATAGTCGCGTGGGTGGGGCTTTTGATGCCACATCTAACGCGCATGATCGTGGGCGTGAGCAACACCAAAGCGATCCCCGCGAGCATATTTTTAAGCGCGATCTTCGTGCTCATCGTAGACGACGTAGCGCGCAGTATAAATCAAAGCGAGATCCCGTTAGGGGTGCTTACGGGCTTTATCGGCACGCTATTTTTTATATTCATCCTGCTTAAAAACAAAAGGAAGCTAAATGGTTAGGGTTGAGAGCTTAGACTTCGGCTACGTAAAATCCGCCCCTCTAACGCTGCGCGACGTGAATTTCAACCTCGAAGCGGGCGCGATGCTGACGATTTTGGGGCAAAACGGCGCGGGCAAATCGACGCTTTTAAATTTAATCAGCGGCACGCTTACGCCTCTGCGCGGTAAAATTTTTGTTGGCGGCAAGGATATGGCGAGCCTCAGCGCCAAAGGGCGCGCCGAGATCATCGGCTACGTCTCGCAAAGCGAGGTCTGCGAGTACGACTACAGCGTCTTCGAATACGTCCTGATGGGGCGCACGGCGCATATCGGGATCTTTTCGCAGCCGAGCGAAAACGACTACAAGCTCGCGCAGCGCTACATGAAAATGCTTGAAATTTGGCACCTAAAAGACAAGATCATCACGCGCCTAAGCGGTGGTCAGAGGCAGATGGCGTCCATCGCGCGCGCCCTTTGCAGCGAGCCCAAGATCGTGATCTTCGACGAGCCCACCTCGGCGTTAGACTTTGCCAACCAATACAAATTCCTCCGCGCCACGAAGGAGCTTTTAAAAAACGGCTACACCGTCGTTTTAGCCACGCACAATCCCGACTTCGCGCTGCTTTTGGGCGGATACGTCGCGCTCGTAAAAGGCGGCGGCGAGGTCGCATACGGCAAGGCAGAGCAGATCATAAAAAGCGAAATTTTAAGTAAGCTATACGATCTAAAGCTCGATGTCAGCTACAACGAAAGGGTCGGTCGCGTCTGCTGCTTGACGTATCCATTCTAGTCTTTACTTCGCGGACGAGCACAGCTCGTCCTTGCGACGGGGAGCTTCGCTCCCTCGACCCACCTAAAGTTTCAGAAATTTTACTGCGTAAAATTTTAAAATTTATCGGTTTGGCTTCGCGAGCAACAAAGCTTATATAGCGCTAGCGGCAGTAAAATTTTAACGTCCGCGGCGGGGATTTTACGGCGGCGAAATTTTAAAATTTCAAAGCGGGCGGCGGGACCGGAATTTTAAAATTTGCTCCGAATTTTAAGCATAAAAATCAAAATTTATCGTTACAATTACGTAAAATTTTTAAGGAGCAAAAATGAAAAAAATAGTGCTTTTAAGCGCAGCTGCGGCGCTTGCCGTAAATTTAAGCGCGCAGGAAAATAGCCTTGAGATCTACGCGAACTCCGCTTTCTTGTACCAAAACTTCGGCGCGCAAAAATCAAACTTCAGCGTGAACGTGCCGGAGTACTTGGATATCCGCAGCATCGAGATTGTGGGCTCTTGCGAAGTGCGTGAATTGTCTTTGGAGGAGAGCGAGCCCGTGAAAAACGCGGAATTCGCCAAAAAAGAGGCGGACGAAAAGAGCTTGCGCGAGCTAAGCGACCGCCTGGTCGCACTTAAGGCGCAGCAGCGCTTTTTAAGCGATTTCGCGAGCTTAAAAGATAGAAGTTTGGCAAGCCTAAAGACGGATTCGCAAAAAATTTACGACGAGGTCTTGCTCGTAGCGGGTGAAATTTCAAAGACTGACGAACAAATCGGAAAGCTCAAAGAGAAAATTTCAAAATACCGGATCAAGAACGAGCGTCGCTTAAACGCGAACTTTGGCTGCGATCCGAGCTTCGTAAAAATAAGCTACCCCGTTGACGTAAGCGCCTACACGCACAACGAGCTCTCCGCAGATCTTACTAGCGGCAAAATCGAGGTCGCGCAAAAGCTCTCGGTGCAAAATCCGCTAAACGCCGAGCTAGCGAATTTAACGATCGCGCTGTATCCTTACGAGTACTCCTCGCAGACCGCGCCGCAGCCGTTTTACCCGTGGTATGAGGGCGAGCCTGTAGAACCCGAGCTCGCAACGGCTTATAAAAAGGATGTGATGCTAGAGGTGGCGGATATGCAGAGAGCGCCTGCGGCGGAGGCTAGATCGTCGTATGCAAGGACGGGCTCGAATATCGAAAGCTCGCTCTCAAAGGTGTGGAAAATTAGCGGCGTGAGCCTCAAAGCGGGCGAGGCGGGCGAGTTCGGCTTCGATAAACAGAGCCTAGATGCGAAATTTGATCTGCTCATCGACGGCTACGGCAGCGAGGCGGCCTACGTGCGAGCTAAATTTAGCCCCGAAAGAAACATAGAGGAGGGCGAAACGCTAATAAAGCTCGACGGCGTGCAGATCGGGCTCGTGCATCTAGGCTTTGCCGCAAACTCCGAGGCTACGGCGTATCTGGGTAAAAACAGCCTGATCGAAGTCAAAAAAGAGCAGGCGAACAACTTCACGAAAAACTCCTTTTTCGGCGGCGAAAGTAAAAATTCCATGGCTTGGGATTACGAGATCAAAAATAGCTCCAAGCGCGCGTGGAACGTGGTTTTGCAAGAGCGAGCGCCCGTTTCGACGCATGAAGACGTAAAGGTCGCGCTGAAAAACTCGCCCGAGCAGAGCAGCCTCGGCAAGGATGGACTACTTAGCTGGGACTTTGAGCTAAAGCCGGGCGAGACCAAAAAGATCCACTTCGGCTATGAGCTAAGCAAGCCGAAGAAGTAACAAGCTTTGGTACGGTGCGGTTAAATTTTGCGCAGCGAAGTAGCTTTTGCGGTGCGGTTAAATTTTGCGGGCGTAAAACTAAGGCGCGGCTTTAGAATTTATCTAAAATTTTTGGCGCCGCGTCGCTGAATTTTACGCGCCTCGCCGAGTAAAATTTAAGCGCTGCGAGAACCAAAAATTTAAATGTTGCGGCGATTTAAAATTGGCTAGCGCGGGATATGAAATTTAGCGATGCAAAGGGGTTTTGGCGCAGGTAGAAAAACTTTGAGCGTCGATAAAATTTATCTCAAATTTAAAAGGTTAGAGTAATGAACGCGAAGCTAAGGTATAAATTTAACGGAGCGGCTAGATATGCGTTTGCTTCGCTGGCGGCATTTAAAGGATCGTAATGGAATTTCGCAAACTTAAATTTAAAATCATAGCCGCAGTGCTATTTTTCTGCGCCGTATTTGTCCGCATCGTGCCCGATTACTCCACTTCGCAAGGCTCCTGTGTAGTTACTATTTTTAGCTATTACAAATATCAAAAGGGATATTGTCTAAAAGAGAATAGAATTCTGAGTAACGAAGAGCTACTTCAAAATGCGGCTACAAATTATTTTAAAAGATATCACGACTATGAAATTTTGCGAAATACCATTATCGATGAGCACGATATAAAAAATTTCGGCCATAGTTTTTATACGGCGCACATCTCCAAGCTCTATCTAATCGGCGATTTTAATGAAGAAAACTGGTTTGATTTTTTGGTTGAAAATACCGATAGAAAGAGTTTTGATTATGAGATAAAAGACAAGATGCAAATAGATATCTCCGATCTATCAAAATATTTTGTATATAAGGATGAAATTTTAGGCTTTAGACAGCCTATTATCTTATCGGAAGAGAAAAATCCATTTCATAACGGAAAAATGTTTTTAGAAAAATCATTTTTAATTAAAGAAAATCAATTTTTTGTGAATTATGTTGATGTCGATGATATAAGTTTTTACATTGAATATAATGTTATTAAAAATTTAATGGCAATAAAAAACGGATATGAGAACTTAGAAAGCCTTAACGAAGTCTTGGCTTATACTCATATGAAAAATCTACGACGTAAATTCTCATACGATAATTGCGGAAATATAAATTTTGATATCAAAGCTCCGGCGGAACAGGAGCTGGATATGTGGATTCACGGCGGATGAATTTAATTGAAATTTTATCTTAACGAATGTAACCGAAAAAGGATAAGAGATGAGCAAAAAAGAAACTGATTTAAGATTAGAATTAGAGGGCAATTACGGTGCCGATATATTGAGTTATTATTTGTGGGGCAAACAAACTCCTCCGGGCCCGAAAGAATTAGCCTCTAACGAATGGATGGATAGAAAAGAAACGATATGAAATTCTACAGGTCTATTAAATTTAAAGTGCTAGCTGGCACGCTGCTTCTTATAATAATACTTTGTGCCGCATTTATCCGTATAATCCCCGATTATTCCACTTCACGAGGCTTTGCGATAGTTTCTCTCTCCGACTACGACAAATACAAGCAAGGATACTGCCTCAAAGAAGATAGAATTTTACCCAAAGAGGAGCTGTATAAAAGAGTAGCAGGGGCATATTTGGACTATGACGTAAAGCTATATTGGATGATTGATGATTATAGGTTGAAAACCTTCGGTAGTCTTTGGTCCAGTAGATACGAGGTTGCATACTATGAACTAGAAAATATAAATTTATCGAATTGTTTTGAAGTATTAGAAAAATATTATCAAGAGGGAAAAACGACCGAGCAGATACTGATGAAAGAGTTAAAGGCTAAAAAAACCGATCCAAAGAAATATTTAAAAATAAATTTGAATGATATGAGCGTTGGATTTGACAGACCGATAGTTATGGTTGACGGTGGCGAGAAAGAAGTCACAGGTACTTTGTTTCTTGATAAATTTGCTATATTTAACGGCAATTATATGCAATTTAACCATTCCGAGTATATTTATGACTTGATAACGAATTTTGACATTACTAGAGAATACTATAAAGAGAGAAAAAATGCCGTAGTCGGTATTGGAAAAGGTTTTAAATTTGATAACTGCGGCAATATAAATTATCCGCTGGAAGAATATTATTTGGGTGGTAGAGATATAGAGAGGCGCTAA
>CAURKZ010000025.1:0-24350 GCA_963525605.1 uncultured Campylobacter sp. | reverse complement strand
AATTCTAAAATTCTAAAATTCTAAAATTCTAAAATTCTAAAATTCTAAAATTCTATCTGCGAGGTTTTCCGCTAAAATACTACACAGCAAAATTCCGCACTTAAAATTATAAAATTTTACGCAGCAAATTCTGTGCACTAAGCCTATCCCACATAAGAATTTTCGCGTTATAAGCTTGACGCTAAAATTCCTTGAGCTAAAACTAAAGTCTAAAAAATTTTAAAATCCGTGCAGCCGCTTGATCTCTGCGCTAATCGGCTTTTTTTGGCCTGATTTGGTCACACTTACGTAGGTTGCGATCGCGCTGGTTACGTGCAAGCACTCGCGAAATCCATCCTCGCCCAGCCGCAACGCTGCGACCTCGATCTGCACGCGGATAGAGGTATTTCCCACGCTTAGTACTTTTGCGTAGCAGCTGATGACATCGCCGATAAATACGGGCTGCTTGAAAGTTACCTCCTGCATCGAGATCGTCACGACCCGCTCGGGCGCTATCTCGCGCGCCGCCGTCGCGCCCGCTAAATCGATCTGCGCTAGTATCCAGCCGCCGAAAATATTGCCCGAGCTATTCGTATCCTTAGGCAGCGCTACGACCTTTATGCGCGGCTCGCCGAAATCGTCTAAGTTTAAATCGCTCATTTTTACTCCTTAAATTTAAAAATCTCGCATTTTAACCGCGCAAATTTAACACTTTTTCGATACAATCGGCAAAAATCTATGCCGAAATTTTAAAATTTTAAGCGGGCGTGAGGATAAAATTTAGCTCTCGAAGCAGACACATTCCGCTCGTAAAAAGACGATAAAACGGCAAAAAGGATATGCGATGAACGATTTTGCAAAACTTAGCGAGATGGCGGCCTCTGCTAAAGCGCAGCTAAACGCCCTCTACGACGAGCCGCACGCCGAGCTGATCGCGCGCGGGCTGGAAATTTGCGGTTTTGAGCCTAGCGATACTGCACGCATAGCCGTACTACGCCGAATCGTTGATCTCAAAGAGGATCCGCTTCTGCAGGAATTTCGCCGCTTAGGCTACGATGAGGCGCAGCAGCGCGAGCTAAAGAGCAAAATGTATGATTTCACGCGCGAAATACACGAGAGCATGCACGCGGCTCTTATCGCCGAGGCAGGCGCGCAGGGGATTTTGCAGCCGTTTTATCTGGAGCTTTTAAAGGGCGTACACCGCATCGGGCTCGTGATAAGCGATATGCAAAAAAGCTGGCAAGCCCTAATCATCGAAGGCACGAACAAGCGCTGGGAAAAGGAATTTAGCTCGCTTGCGCAGGCGAAGGAATTTTTGCTGCAAGAGGAGCTGTTTATGCGCACGCCTCACGGCGAGATCTGCGAGCGCTGCTACGGCGCGATAGTGCAGCGCGATGGCAAATCCCAAATGGTGCCCTACGCCGTGGCCTTTGCGGATGAGACGGCGAAGCTGCAGAGCGAATTTAGCGATCTTTTGGAGCGTTTGGTGACGCTTGTAGAAGATGAGAGCGAGCTAGCTTACGTCGCGTATCTATCTAAGCTCAAACAGGCCTTTTGCGAGAGAGACGCTAGCGCGGTGATCGGCGCGTGGCGGGATGCGGAGATCGCGTGGATGGATATAAAAACGCCGCTTCAGATCGGGCATCCGCTCGAATACTACGAGGACGCCTACACGCACGCAGTCGCGCTAGAATGGGACGTCAGACTTGCAAGCGCGTATGAGTTCAGCGCGGAGGAATTTAAAGCGCGCGTAAGCGAGAGCTTTGAGCGCGCGTATGAAAAAATCGGTGCAAACAATGCCGTCATGCACTCGCTGGTGCTCTCAAACATCGCCAAAACCCAGCTTTACGTTTGCGCGCCGCTGATCTACTACGGAGCCGATCTTAACGGACTCTTTTCGGCGCAGGTCGTGCCCAACGACGAATTCGTAAGCACCAACTGCGGTAAGAAAATTTTCGCCTTCGTAAATTTCGTCTATGAAAGCGCTAAGTCAAAGCCTTTTATGCGGCTAAGCAGCGAAATATTTGAACTTGAATACCTAAATTTCGGGCGCGAAATTTTATTTAAAAAGCCGCAAATTTGGCGCCGCGTCTACGAAATATCGACGATCGGGCATGAGTTCGGGCATATATTTTTCATCGACGCGGACACCGAGGCGCGCATGAACCGCTCGGGGCTTTTTAAGCTCATCGAGGAGTACAAAGCGACCACCGGCGGGCTCGTGAGCTTCTTTTTCCACGAGGAGGAGGAGTTTTGCCTGCCGGTGCTAGATGAGTTGATCCGCCGCGCCGTGGGGCTCATCGCGTGGCAGCAGGTGGAGGAGCTCAAGCCCTACTACTGCGAGGCTCTGATACATCTGAGCTTGCTTTTTGCATCGGGCATTTTGAAATTCGACGGTATGCGACTGGCAGTTAAATTTGACCGCGCAGGCTACGAGAGCTTCAAAGCAGCGTGTTTGCAAAACTACGAGGAGCTGGCGCGGCTTTATTGCGACAAAAAGGACGCGGCGGAATTTTTATCGCGCTTTGCAGAGCTTAGCGGCGGCGTGTATCTGCCGCGCGAGGCGCAGGTGCGGGAGTTTGTGGAGTTTTACTACTCGCGCTACGAAGCGATCGGCAACGAAACGGATTCTAGCAATGAACGAGCAAAGTGGCTTAACTAAAACCAGTACAGACAATAATTAAAATTTTAAATAATCAAAGGAGAAAAATGGAATTAGGCTTAAAAAATAAAAAGGTTTTGGTTACCGGCTCGACTAAGGGCATCGGTAAGGCTATCGCGGCAGAATTCGCTCGCGAGGGTGCGGATGTCGTGATAAATGGCAGAAGCGAAGCGGATGTGCAAAGAGTAGTAAGCGAACTTAGGGCTAAATTTAAAGACGCCTGCGTAGAAGGTATCGCTGCCGACATCGCAAAAGAAGCGGATCGCGAGGCACTATTTAAGAAGCTGCCGACCGTCGATATCCTCGTAAATAATATGGGAATTTTCGAGCCGATGGAGTATTTTGATATCGCGGATGAAATTTGGGAGAAATTTTTCCGCGTAAACGTGATGTCGGGCAACGCGCTATGTAAATTTTATCTTCCCGGTATGCTAAAGAGGGATTTTGGCAGGATAGTTTTTATCGCGAGCGAGGAGGCGTTGATGCCATCGGGGCAAATGCCGCAATATAGCATGACTAAGACGATGAATTTATCCTTGGCAAAAAGCCTCTCAAAGCTAACTAAAGGCACCAACGTCACCGTAAATACCGTAATGCCGGGCTCCACGCTAACCGAAGGCGTCGAGGAGATGCTAGAAAATATGTATAAAAATAGCTCCGTACCCAAAAACGAGCGCGAGAAAGATTTTATGAAAAATCATCGCCCGCTTTCGCAAATCCAAAGGCTCATCCGCCCAGAAGAGATCGGTCGTTTCGTCGCTTTCGTCGCAAGCTCCTATTCATCGTCCTTTTCAGGTGCGGCACTTAGGCTTGACGGCGGACTAGTGCCTACGATATTTTAAATTTTCCTCGTGCAGCTTTTGTAATTTAACCTACTTGCGCTAATTTTTGGAATTTTGCTCGTGGAGATTTTTGATTTATCTTTACCTACGCAACGCTAGCTGTACGATCTGCGTCCGCATTAAATTTTAAAATTCCTCGCCGCAAAATTCTAAATTTAGTAGTAGAATTCCGCATTAGAGAAATTATAAAATTCTATTCGCAGACTATGCGCGGAGTTCTTTCGGGATTTTAAAATTCCGCGGAATTTTAAGGGGAAAGCATGAGATATTTTAAAAATTTACTCTATGATTTAAGGAGCGGCAGGCTTGCGCTGCATCCGATTTTGCTCGCGGCGACGTTTTGCATAGTAAAATTTTCGTGGCCTAGGTTAATAGGCAATGTAGGCGAAAGTGATGCACTCGGCAGCTTCATATTTATGGACTTCATTCAATGTGCGTGTTTCATAGCGTTGGGCGCGCATCTTGTCTATGTAGCGGGGCGCGGCGGCAAAAACAGCCAAAGTAGTAGCTGCGAAAACAGCGACTATGAAGGCGCGATACAACCCCGCAGACTGCGCTATTTAGCCGTGCTGCGCGCTATCTTATGCGCTCTGTGTATTATCGCGTGCGTAGTAGGCTATCTTAGCGCGGATATAGACCATCAAAAATTAGGCGTTTTGAATTGGTTTTTTTCGACCGCGCTAGCAAGCGCTTTAATCTATTTGATTGCGATCTGGATCGTTACGACCGGCTCCGAAGTACTAATTTGGGGCCTTATCTTCGTGATAAGCTATGTGGCTGCTTACTATGCAGTTTGGATAGGTTTTTTTACCATTCCTGGAGAGTATGGCGGGTTTGCATTTTGGAAAGGGCTGGAGATAATATTTCCGCTAATTTGGGCGTTTTATTTCAAGCGCGCCTACAAAAAGCGCCTAGCAGAGGAGATGCGCGAGGCATAACGGCGAGCTGAACGCAGAATTTTAGCCAAAATTTTACGCCGCCAGCCGTAGCTTAAAATTAGCGCGAGCGTAGCTCGCCCTTTGAGCGTGCCAAGGGTTGGGGGATTTTAAGGGGGAAGGGGAGCGCCTCGCAAGTAGCGCCCCTTCCCCCTTAAGAGAAAATGCTGCCACGCCCCAAATTCTAGAGGCAAATTCTACATAGAGAAATTTTAAATTTATTACAAAATGAAATTCCGTTTAAATTTTAGCCCGCGATATGTTCCTCTTGGGGCGGGCAGGGGGCTTGAATTGCGAGGTCACACCTCTCGCAGAGGGTGGCGCTGCCCCGCAGCACCACATTGCTCTGCTCGCCCACAAACCCCACCCATCCCCCGACGACGCTAGCGGTGCAGGCTACGCCTGTGTTAAATTTACTAAGTAGATGAATACAAAACTGTGATTCTTGCGATATAAAAATTTAACGCGAACTGCAAGGCTCGCCCCTTGAGCGCGCTGGGGGTTGGGGGATTTTTTTAAAAAAAAGGGAGGGAGAACACTCTTATAAAACGAGCGTAGCGACGCAAGGCTCTTAGCCTGGCGGCGTTTCTTGCGAGCGCAAGCGAAGCACAGAGCAAGTAACGCCCCTTCCCCCTTAAGAGAAAACGCCGTCACTACCTAAATTCTAGAGGCAAAATTCTACATAGAGAAATTTTAAATTTATTACAAAATAAAATTCCGTCTAAATTTTAATTCCTGATATATCTTGGGGCGGGAAGGGATCCCATTGCGAGGTCACACTTCTTGCAGGACGCCGCCTCCGCAGCACCGCATTGCTCTACTCGCCCCAAACCCCACCTAACCCCCGACGACGCTAGCGGTGCAGGCTACGCCTGAGTTAAATTTCAACGTCCATATCCACGGGCTCGATCTGCAGCCCGCGCAGATCTGCGAGATGCTGCACCGCTGCGTCCGTTCCGGCGTTTTTGGGAAGGACGATGTGAAAGCCGCGATCAAACGCCAAGAAAAAATTCTCTCCGCCCGCAGCGATGCGATTTAGCGAACGCGCGGTAAATTTCTCGCTTGCGCGCGGCTCGCCTTTTGAAAACGAGATCGTCTCGCCGTCCGCGACGAAGCTCATCTCCGTGCTCGAGTCTTGCGCGAGCTTAGCAGCATCCAGATGCTTTCTTAGCATGCGGCGGTAAAATTTCGGATAAAAAATAAGCCACGCCGCGCCCAAAATAACCGACGCCACGCTCGCAATCGGCGCCGTTTTTAAAAGCCCGTCGATGATGATGCCAACGAGTAGAAACTCAAATGGTATGGCGTAGGTGCTGATGAGGCGCTGCTTGCGCGCCTTTTTGCTGTAAAGCAGCATAAATTTATTGAGATTATCAACGTCGCGATTGGTGATACGTACTTTCATATTTTTCCTTTAATTTTTCCGTAATTGTAGCGAAGCCGCCTTAAATTTGCGTCTATTAACTTCCGTGAGATAAAATCCCGTTTTTAAAGGAGCGCCCGTGAAATCTTTATTAAAAATCAACGGATTTTTGCCGTTTTTAGCGATTATGTTTATCAACGCAAGCGTCGATCTGGGCCATAAGATCACGATTCAAAACGTCCTTGTCAAAAGCGCCGATTCCGGCGCTCTCATCGCTCTAACATCGCTTGTAAATTTGCTGATTTTGCTGCCTTATGTATTTCTTTTTAGCGCCAGTGGCTATCTCAATGATAAATTCTCGCGCACTCGCATTACGCGGATCTGCGCGAAACTCGGCGTTGCCCTTACCGTGCTTATTACGCTCGGATATGCGTGCGGATGGTTTTATTTTGCATTTTTTATGACGATCCTGCTTGCGGCGCAAAGTGCGATCTACTCACCCGCCAAATACGGCCTGATTAAAAAGATCGTCGGCGCGAAAAATTTAGGTGCGGCAAACGGCCTCGTGCAGGCTCTTACCATCATCGCGATTCTGCTTTCATCGCTTGTTTTTTCGGTGATTTTCGAGCTGTTTGCAGCTCGCAGCAGCGACGCGGGTGAGCTGATGAGCTCGGTTTGGTTCATCGGCGTGCTTTTGGTCGCGGGCTCCGCGCTTGAAACATACTACTCGTATAAAATTCCATTCTTCGACGCCGCGCAGCCGCAGGCGGAATTTAATAAAGACGACTATCTTAAGCTTCGCTATCTAAGGCAAAATTTAAATTTTGTGCTAAAAGACAAAAACGTCCTGCTCTGTACGCTGGGACTTTCGATGTTTTGGGCGGTCTCGCAGCTCGTGATAGCGACCTTCCCGGCTCACTACAAGAGCCTTAGCGGCAGCGACAACGTAATGGTGATCCAGGTGATCTTAGCTCTTAGCGCGATTGGAATTGCATTAGGCTCGATCTTTGCTGGTAGCTACTGCAAAAAACATATCGAGCTCGGTATCGTGCCGTTCGGCGCATTTGGTCTTGCGCTCGCGCTAATGGTGCTAGCCAACGCGCACTCGGTATTTTGGCTCGGCACGGCGTCGTTTTTCTTCGGGTTTAGCGGAGGAATTTTCATCGTGCCGCTCAACGCCGTCATTCAGTTTTTCACCGCTGATGAGCGCATGGGGCGGGTGCTTGCGGGCTCAAATTTCATCCAAAATATCTTTATGGTGCTGTTTTTGCTCATCGCCATCATCTTGGTGCATTTTGCGGTCGCCAGCGGCGAAATTTTCGTTATGGCGGCACTGTGCGTGCTTATCTGCGGGATCTTCGGCGCGAAATATTTGCCGCAGCTTTTCGTTAGAATTTTACTCATTCCGTTTATGAAATTCGGCTACCAGGTCCACGTAGACGGCGTCGAAAACATCCCGCAAAAAGGCGGCGTACTGCTTTTGGGCAATCACATCAGCTGGATCGATTGGGCGGTGGTGCAGCTTGCGTGCCCGCGCGGAGTGCGCTTCGTGATGCATCGCAGCTACTATGATCTGTGGTATTTGAAGTGGTTTTTTAAAATTTTCCGCGTCATTCCGATCGGAGCGGGCGTGAGCAAAAGCGCGATCGAAAGCATTCGCGAGGCGCTAAATGCTGGTGAAGTAGTCGGGCTCTTCCCAGAAGGCCACATCAGCTACAACGGCCGCATAGACGAGTTTCAAGGCGGGTTTGAGCTAGCCGCGCACGATACGAACTCCGTAATCGTGCCTTTTTATATCAGGGGGCTTTGGGGATCGACGTTTTCGCGCGCCAGCGAGCATTATAAAAGAACGATCTCGCAAAGCGGCAAAAATGCACTTCGCGTAAGCTTCGGCGCGCCGATCGAGGCAAATTCCAAGGCGCACGAGGTAAAGCGCGCGGTAACGGAGCTGTCGTTTTTCAGCTGGGGCAAATACCTCGCAAGCCTAAAGCCGCTTGCCTACAACTGGCTAAATCAAGCCAAGAGATCGCCTTTTAAGCGCGTAGCGGTTGATAGTACGGGAGTGAGCTTCACAAATTTAGCGATGATGAGCGCCGTTTTGATACTTCGCAAAAGGCTAAAGAGTCGCATAAGCAGCGAGGAAAACGTCGGTATCATTTTGCCTAGCTCGGTCATCGCAAGTGCCGTAAATTTAACTCTTTTTGCGATGGGCAAAACGAGCGTAAATTTAAACTACACGCTAAGCGAGGAAAATTTAATCTACTGCGCGGATAAAGCAAACATCCGCACGATCATCAGCTCGCGCAAATTCGTAGAAAAGCTCAAATCAAAGGGCTTTGAGCTGGAAAGCTCGATCGGCGATCGGCTCGTATACCTTGAGGATCTAAGCGAGGGCGTCTCTAAAAACGAGCGCATAGCCTGCGCGCTAAAATCGCTGCTAATGCCTAAAATTTTATTTCGCGCGCTGTATTTTAAGCCGCATGCGATAGATGACGTAGCGACCATTTTATTTAGCAGCGGTAGCGAGGGAAAGCCTAAAGGCGTGGTTCTGACGCATAAAAATATAATGGCGAACGTCCGTCAAATTTCAGAGCTCATAAACGCTACCGAGCACGACGCGATTTTAGCGTCGCTGCCGATCTTTCACTGCTTCGGGCTTACCGTAACGACGCTATTTCCGCTAAACGACGGAATTTTAAGCATCCACGTGCCCGATCCTACGGACGCCTTTAGCGTCGGCAAGATGAGCGCGAAATACGGCGCTACGATAATGTTCGGCACTTCGACGTTTTTTAGGCTTTACACCAAAAACAAAAGGCTCAATCCGCTTATGCTGGCAAGCATACGCCTAGCGATTGCAGGTGCGGAGAAGCTAAACGAAAATGTCCGTAAGGAATTTAAGATAAAATTCGGCATCGAAATTTACGAGGGCTACGGCACGACCGAGACTGCGCCGGTGGTGAGCGTAAATACGCCGAACGTCCTCGAGCCCGATTTTTTCAAAGAGCTTCACTTCAACCGCGAAAAGAGCGTCGGCTTGCCACTTGCGGGCACGGTCATAAAGATAACTGATCCCGCCTCGCTGCAGCCCCTACCAAACGGCCAGGAGGGGCTTATCTTAATCGGCGGGCATCAGGTTATGAAGGAGTACTACGATGAGCCAGCAAAAACCGCTGAGGCGATCGCGCAAATAGACGGCGTGCGCTACTACAAAAGCGGCGACATCGGCTATATCGACGACGACGGGTTTTTATTTATCACCGACCGCCTTTCGCGCTTTGCCAAAATCGGTGGCGAGATGATCAGCCTGGGCGCGGTAGAGAGCGCCGTGGGCGAAATTTTAGGCGAGAGCGCGATCTATTCGTGCGTAAACCTAAAAGACGAGAAAAAGGGCGAAAAGATCGCTCTGCTTTACGTGGGTGAGGCGAGCGAGGATGAAATTTCGCGCCGCCTAAAGGACTCCGCGCTGGCGCCGATAATGCAGCCAAGCGTCGTAAAAAAAGTGGAGCAAATCCCGGTGCTCGGCAGCGGCAAGGTAAATCTCAAAGCGGTAAAGGATCTGGCGATAGAGCTCGGGCTGTAAATTTAAGCCTTAAAATTTGCGCCCTAAAATTTTAAATTTAAGCCTTGTCGCGCTATTCGCGCGGGATAGCACAAAGAGAGTAAATCCTCTAAATTTTAAATTTATGCTTTGTCGCGCTGCATATTTTTGCGGCTTTTGCTCTTAGCGGCGAGGGCAATCTCGCGGGTTATGCTGCGGTTTATTTAAAGAACGACAGCTGCACGCGGTTGTACGCCAAATTTATGCTAAATTTTGCGGACAGACGGCAGCCCTCGCTGCGTGGATAGATAAAATTTTACATTAAACGGCGCGCGAAATTTCATGGCAGAACTGCGGGGAGAATTTTTACGGCGTGCGTGCGGAAAGAAATTTCAATGGCGTATGTGCGGAGGGAAATTTTAGCGACGATGCCTCTCGCTTCGCTTTTTATAAAATTTACAAATTTTATTTCCCGAGCGTGCGCCGATTATTATGCCGACGAGGTTTATAAATCCACTTGCGATATGCAAACTTCCAGCTTTATCCTTCCGCCACCACAGAGGCTAAATTTTATCTACTCACGCTACCGTGCGCCTCCAAGCGGGTCTGTATTTACATGAGCGCAAAGTATCGAGCAGCTCTAAATTTAAAAGATAAATTTCATTCGTGCAGATTAAAATTTTAAAATTTCAAAGCCCGATCTGTTTAAATTTAACCGAAGTCGGCAGAGCTAAATTTTAAAAAGGTCTAAGCTTTAATGATTTTAAAAAAGATGAAAGAGCCGTGAAGCGGGCACTTCACGGCAAATTTAAAGGAGGACTATTTAAAAGATGGAGCGATCTGCGCTACCCACGCTTCGATGCGGCTCTCGGTGAGGTCGCTTTGATTGTCATTGTCTAGCGCGAGGCCAACGAATTTGCCATCCACTACGGCCTTGCTCTCGTCGAATTCATATCCGTCGGTAGGCACTGCGCCTACGATATTTGCACCCGCTTTTTTGAAGTTATCGTATAGCTCGCGCATTGCGTTGCAGTAGGCGTCGCTGTAGCTTGAGCTATCGCCCATACCAAAAATCGCGACGGTCTTGCCCGCGACATCAAGGGCTGAGAAATCAAAGCCCGCCCAGTCGTCCTGCAACTCTCCGTCGTTCCACGTGGAGCTGCCGATGATGAGCGCAGTGTATTTATTTAGATCTGCAGGCGCGATATCTGCGACGTTTTTTAGCTCATTTTCGATGCCGAGCTTTTCGGAGATTAGCTTCGCGGCGTCCTCGGTATTGCCCATCGAGCTTCCAAAAATAATTCCAACCATTTGGTATCCTTTTAATAAATTTTGTCGGTAAGCTTGTATGGTACTAATTTCATAATGAAATTTCCCTTAAAGCATTCGCTTTTTATCTCGACGTGGCGGTTAAAATTTTCATTTTTTGGATAGACAAGATACACGGCGTCGAGGTTTGCTCCGTGGCAAAGCTCTAGCGCTTTTCTTATATCATTATCATAAATGGCTGGATTTTGAGGTAGAATTTTCTTAAAGCTCGTAACCACGCCTAGGCTAAAACCGCCCTTGCGAACTACAATGAGCTCGCCTGATTTACCCACAAGCTGCAGCTGTGCGCCTGCATTTCGAAGCGCGATTTTGCAAAATACGAAGTTGCAGAACGCATCGTCTCCATTTAGCAACAATCCGCTACGCAGGCTCACGATTGCGCGAGTTAGCTTATAAGCGGGCTTGGCGACAAATACGGGCAGCGGCATGCCACACAGATAAGAAAAGATTATCGCATTATCCGCTGCGCAAAATTTCACGGCGGGCTTGAAACGGTAAATTTTACGAGCCCCGCGCCTAAGTTCGGAAGCGATAAAATTTAAAAATGCCGCTCGGAACTGCGAAGCGCCCTTTAAATTTGCAGGCGAAATTCTATAATCCGCATTAACGTTAAAATTATATAGAGCTAGCATCGCTCGCGCTCGCGAAGCCGCATCATAATCCCGCAGCGCCTCTGGCACAATCTCGCGCCCGTTCGCATCAAAGCCAAAAATTTCGCCACCAAATAATTTTTTATTAAAAGTTTCGGCATTTAAAATTTCATCATCAATAAGCTCGTTATCGCGCCACAGATCCATTTTTTGACGTTTTTCGCGCGCCGCGATATCTCGTTTTGGCGCGGCAATATCTCGTAATAAAGCGGATTTCTCGTCCGAGCGCTTGGCGCAGAAAAAATTCTCTTGCGCGAAGCCAGTGTCATAAAAAGCCCTTGCTGTCAAATTCCTATTTGCGCCGCCTTTTTGCGCACTCTTTGCAACGCACGGCTTAGAGGCATTATGATTAAGTGCGTCCGATTTACCGCTTGAAAACTTTTTAGATTTACCGTTAAATTTCTTGCTTTCGGCGTGCGCAAGGCAAGTAGCGTTAAATTTGCTAGAATTTAAAGAATCCTTGGAATTTAGCTCGCCTATTTCATCTTTGTAAGCATTTGATTGCGGCGCAGTGCGCGATTTTTTAACCGCTTGCTTGGGCTTGCCGTCACTACTACTTAAATTCCTTGGAATTTTAATCATCTTCGCAAGGTCTGCAACCGAATTCTTGATTTAAATTGAAAACCTTACAGTATTCGCAAAATACGCAGCTAACGCTTCTTTTAGCGCATACGAGCGGGATTTTTCGTTTTTTCACTTCGCCTTTGATCTTTTTCATCGTGTTGTGGTTTAAAAAGCTCGTAAGCATAACGACGCACTCCGTATCCTGCGGGATCGGCTTGCGATTTACACGATTTTCGTTTCGTGCGTCCCAGTGCTCGATGTTGCTCGCGCCAAGGTCTTTTAAAACCGCCTTAATGGGCGTAATCTCATCTGCTCCTATAACTAAAACGTTCATTTCATCCCCTTCTATGATTGATAGTCGTTATTATAACAGAGAAAGATTAAATTTAACTGATAATGTATATAAAAATTTGAAATTATAAGCCGGAATTTTACCGGCTCATATTTGATATTTACTCGCTTAAAGCTAGACTTACTGCCGCATCGATGTGGATCTGCGTAGTATCAAATAGCCACGCGGCGGTATCTACTTGCGATACGAGCAGCCCGATCTCCGTGCAGCCCAGTATCACGCCCTGCGCGCCGAGAGCCCTAAGTCCTTCAATGATCTGCAAAAATTTCTTCTTGGAATGTGGTAAGATTTTACCGAAGCAAAGCTCGCCAAAAATTACTTCGTTTACCGCTTCCATTTCGTCCGCATTTGGCACGAGTACCTCCACGCCGCCATCTATTAGGCGCTGTTTGTAAAAATCCTGCGTCATCGTGTAGATCGTGCCGAGCAGCCCTACTTTTTGCACGCCACGTTTTCGCAGCTCATTTAGCGTAGCATCTGCGATATGCACGAAAGGCACGGATATAGCGGCCTTTATCGCCTCGTAGCACTTATGCATCGTATTGGTGCAAAGAAAAATATAATCCGCGCCGCCGCTTTGCAAAACTCGCGCGTGACGAGCTAAAATTTCGCCCGCCCTGCCCCACTCATTATCTCGTTGACACCGCTCGATCTCGTCGAAATTTAAGCTACTTAGCAGGATTTCGCCGCTACTTAGCCCACCTAGACGCTCGTTAATTTTGCGATTGATCCCATCATAATAGGTAATCGTAGATTCGTAACTCATGCCGCCGATTAGTCCAATTTTTTTCATGGATTTTCCTTTTAAAATTTATACGTAATTTTATGCAATCCCGCTAAATTTAATAAAATTCCGGATTACAAAATTCGCAGAGCCGGAATTTCAACAAATAGCCGAAAAGCTTAAGCATTCTCGCTCGCGGCATCCGTAGAGACAACCTCATCGCCGAAATCGGCATTCGCAAGCCGTTTGAGCTGGCGGTAGCGCCTCATCGCGTCGGCTTTGTTTGCCTCATAAAGCTTGCCCGCGTGCTCCGGATCGATCTTTTTAAGCGCGTTGTAGCGCACTTCGTTTAGTAAAAATTCCTCATAAAGGCTCCAGTCCGGCTCTTTGGATGAAATTTTAAGCGGATTTTTGCCCTCCGACGCGAGTCGCGGATCGAAGGTGTAGGTAGGCCAATAGCCGCATTTGCTCGCAAGTTCGGCTTGATCGCCGGAGCTGCCCATGCCGCCTTTGATACCGTGCGCGATACACGGCGAATATGCGATGATAAGGCTAGGTCCCGGGTAAGCCTCCGCCGCCATGATCGCCTTTAGCGTCGCGGCTTGGTTCGCGTTGGAATTTACCTGTGCGACGAAGATGTTGCCGTAGGTCATCGCGATCTGGCCGAGGTCTTTTTTCTGAACGCGCTTGCCGCCTGCAGTAAACTGCGCGATCGAGCCGCGGCGGCTAGCTTTAGAGCTCTGCCCGCCCGTGTTTGAGTAAACCTCCGTATCCAGCACCAGCACGTTTACGTCCTCGCCGGTAGCCAGCACGTGATCGAGCCCACCGTAGCCGATGTCGTAAGCCCAGCCGTCGCCGCCGATAATCCACTGCGATTTTTTGTTTAGATACTGCTTCAGTTCTAAAATTTCACGAACCCCGGGCGCGTTCAAATTTTGTTCTAGCAGCGGTACGAGCCTATCTCTAATCTGAGCAGATTTTAGCGTATCGTTTCTGTTTTCGATCCAGTCGTTATAAAGCGCCTTTAGCGCGTTTGGCACGCTTGAGAGCGAGCCTAGCATCAGATCCTCGATCTTATGGCGCAGCGTCTCGCTTGCGATCTTCATTCCCAGCCCGAACTCGGCGTTGTCCTCAAAAAGTGAGTTCGCCCACGCGACGCCGCGGCCGTTCTCGTCCTTGCGGTACGGCATCGAAGGCGCTGATCCGCCGTAGATCGAGCTACAGCCCGTGGCGTTGGCTACGATCATATGATCGCCGAAAAGTCGCGTTATCAGTGTGATATACGGCGTCTCGCCGCAGCCCGGGCACGCGCCGTGAAATTCAAAATACGGGCGCGCAAATCCCACGCCCTTGACGCTTGATCTGTCCATCAAATCGTCTTTATATCTTACGTGCTCGAATAAAAAGTCTGCGCTTTCTTGCTCGCCCTTTGCGAGTTCTTCTTCAAGCGGCACCATGACGAGCGATTTTTCCTTGCTCGGGCAGTTTTCGGCGCAAAGCGCGCAGCCCGTGCAATCTAGCGGGCTTACTTGGATCTTATATTTTAACCCCTTTAGCTCCTTGCCCTTGGCTTCTAGTAGGTGATCTTTTAAATTTAAAGGCGCGGCGGCCTCGTCCTTTTCATCTAGCAGAAACGCTCTGATTACGGCGTGCGGGCAGACGAAGGCGCACTGGTTGCACTGGATACAGTTTTGCTCGATCCATTTAGGCACCGTGACACCCACGCCACGCTTTTCAAATCGCGTCGTGCCTGCATCAAACCCGCCGTCCTCGTGCCCCAAAAACGCCGAGACCGGCAAGCTATCGCCGCGCGCTGCGTTCATCGGTTTTACGATCTTTTCTATAAATTCGTCGCCCTTGTATTTGTCGTCCGCACCCGCTGCGTCATCTTTTAAATTTGCCCACGCAGGATCGACCGCCACCTGCACCAAGGCATCCGCTCCCCTATCTATCGCGTCGCAGTTCATCGCCACGACCGCTTCGCCCTTTTTGGCGTAGGTTTTCTTGGCGTATTCCTTCATATAGCTCTGCGCCTGCTCGAACGGAATGATGCCGCTGAGCTTGAAAAACGCCGATTGCATGATCGTATTGGTGCGGCCTCCGAGCCCTATATCACGTGCTAGCTTGGTGGCATTTAGGATATAAAATTTTACCCGCCTGACAGCTAGAATTTTTTTGACCTTGTTCGGAAGCTTTGCCGCCGTCTGCTCGGCATCCCAGATGGAATTTAAAAGAAAGGTCCCTCCCTCGCGGATGCCCCCGATGACGTCGTAGATGTCCAGATACGCAGCGACCGAGCAAGCGACGAAATGCGGATTTGAGACGAGATAAGTCGAGCGGATCGGTCTTTTGCCGAAGCGCAAGTGCGAGCGCGTGTAGCCGCCCGATTTCTTGCTGTCGTAGGCGAAATATGCTTGCGCATAAAGATCTGTTTTATCGCCGATGATTTTGACGGAATTTTTATTCGCGCCCACGGTGCCGTCTGCGCCCAGGCCGTAAAATAGACACTCGGTCTCATCTTCGTAGCCGAGCGAAATTTTATCTCCCACGGGTAGGGATAGATGAGTCACGTCGTCGTCAATGCCGATCGTAAAGCCGTTTTTAGGCTCGTCCGCCTTTAAATTTTCATACACGGCGATTAGCTGCGCGGGATCGACATCTTTAGAGCTTAGCCCATACCTGCCGCCCACGATGAGCGGAGCGTCCTCGCGCCCGTAAAATGCGGCTTTTATATCCAGATACAGCGGCTCGCCGAGGCTGCCCGGCTCCTTTGTGCGATCGAGCACGGCGATTTTACGCACGCTTTTAGGCATCGCAGCGAAGAGATATTTGAGGCTGAAAGGCCTGTAGAGATGCACTTTTAGTACGCCCACTTTCTCGCCCTTCGCGTTTAGATGATCGACCACCTCTTCAAGGGCTTGATTGACCGAACCCATCGCGACGATCACGCGCTGCGGCTCGCTTGCGCCGTAATAGACGAAAGGTGCGTACGATCGCCCCGTGATCTTTGAAATTTCGCTCATATACTCCGCGACGATGTCCGGAAGCGCGTCGTAAAATTTATTAGTTAGCTCGCGCGTCTGAAAATATACGTCGTCGTTTTGCGCCGTGCCGCGAGTTTTAGGATGCTCGGAGTTTAGCGCGCCTTCTCTAAATTTACGCACCGCCTCGCGATCGAGCAAGCGATCAAACTCGGCATAGTCCATCACTTCAATCTTTTGAATTTCATGGCTCGTGCGAAATCCGTCGAAAAAGTGCAAAAACGGCACGCGCCCCTTAATCGCCGCAAGATGCGCGATGCCGCCTAGATCCATCACCTCCTGCACGCTGTCGCTTGCAAGCATCGCAAAGCCGCTTTGGCGACAGGCGTAGACGTCTTGATGATCGCCGAAAATTGAAAGAGCCTGCGCCGCAAGCGCGCGCGCCGCGACGTGAATGACGCCCGGAAGCATCTGGCCTGCGATCTTGTACATGTTTGGAATTTTTAGCAAAAGCCCCTGCGATGCGGTGTACGTCGTCGTAAGCGCGCCCGCTTGGAGTGAGCCGTGCACGGTGCCCGCCGCGCCGCCTTCGCTTTGCATCTCGACTACCTTAACGGGCATGCCGAAGAGGTTTTTCTTGCCCTGCGACGCCCAAATATCGGTGTAATCCGCCATAGGCGAGCTAGGCGTGATCGGATAGATGCCCGCAACCTCGGTGAAGGCGTATGAGACGTAAGCCGCCGCCTCGTTTCCGTCCATCGTTTTCATAACTTTTGCCATTTTTCGTCCTTTGGAATTATCAAATTTCGCTAATTTTACATATTTATTGCTTAAAAATTTAAATGCTTCGCAAACCGAATAAAATTCTAAAGCTTTATCATAGCGGCGAGCGGCGAGCGCGATCTGCGGGCGGTTTGAGGCGAGCCTTGAGGACGATTTGAGACGGGCTTTTTCTCCGCTTTGAAAATAATTTTTTGCATACTTTAAGCGCGGATCGTAAGCAACAGGTAGAAATTAATGTAAATTTAGCCGTCTGGCTTGAAATTCTAACCTAAATATCAAATGACGGGAATGCGTGAAAATTAAGAAATTTAAAAATGCACTTGCCACAAGATAAAAAGACCTCATATCGCAATAAGACTGGATAATAAAATTTAGCCACTACAAAGCCTCAACTGCTATACGCATCCAAACTCGACGTAGCGAAATTTTATTTATGGCTTACTATATCGCGGTACATAAAATTTCAGCGCATTCTGCCAAATATAAGGAATTTTACTGCCTCCTGCCGAGCGCAGCGCAAATTTCATTTTAAATTTTCATTGATTGATCGCTACGTGAATTTTACTCCATGCGACTTTGCGTTTTGAGCGTAAATTCTATTTCCGCAAGCTGCGCGGAGGATAAATTTAGCTATAACCCCCCCCCCCCCCCGTTTAGAATTTAGCGCGGCACGTATATATGGCGCGGAATTTTAAAATTTTAAAATTTCAAGCAGAACTCGAAAAGCTAAAAACCGCTAAATGCGCTAAACTTAAAGCCAAATTTAAAAAGCTCAAAAAAGGAAAGCCGATGAACGTCCATAAAATCGCTTACACGAGAGTTATCGCGCTGGCGTTTGCCGCCTTTATTTTTAACACGACGGAATTTATCCCCGTGGCTCTGCTAAGCGACATCGCGGCGGATTTTGAGATGGACGTTACGAGTACGGGGCTAATCATCACAATCTACGCGTGGGCGGTGAGCATCCTTTCGCTGCCGCTAATGCTGCTTACATCGAAGCTCGAGCGCAAGAGGCTGCTTTTGCGGCTTTTCGTGCTATTTACGCTAAGTCACGTCCTGGCCGCCATTGCGTGGAATTTCACCGTTTTAGTAATCGCGCGACTCGGTATCGCGATTTCGCACGCGATCTTTTGGTCGATCACCTCATCGCTCGTCGTGCGCGTAGCGCCGATAAACAAAGGCTCTCAGGCCATCGGCATGCTGGCTTTGGGCACCTCGCTAGCCATGGTTTTGGGACTTCCTTTGGGGCGCGTGGTCGGCGAGCTTTTCGGCTGGAGAATTACGTTTTTTGCGATCGGCGCGCTTGCGGCGGCGGAGGCGCTGTTTCTTTGGAAAATTTTACCGTTTTTGCCAAGCCGCCGCGCGGGCTCTCTTGCGAGCTTGCCGATGCTAGCAAGACGCCCTATGCTGCTTTCTTTGTATCTGCTGACGCTTTTGATCGTAGGCGCGCATTTTACGACCTACAGCTACGTTGAGCCCTTCGTGGCGAAATTTAACCCTGCAGGCGATCACTTCGTAACCTACGTCCTGCTTGCATTCGGCGCTTCGGGAATCGCTGCGAGCGTGCTTTTTTCAAAGCTTTACCGTTCATTTGCGAACGCCTTTTTGATCTGCTCGGTCCTCTTTATCCTAGCCTCGGTGCTAACGCTAAAGGTTTTTGTCGCAAATGACGTAGCGCTGCTGCTTGCAGCTTTCGTCTGGGGAGTGGGGATTTTCGGCTTTGGGCTTTGTTTGCAGATTAGGGTTTTGGCGCTGGCTCCCGACGCTACCGACGTCGCGATATCGATCTACTCGGCAATCTATAACGTAGGTATCGGCGGCGGAGCACTTTTAGGACATCAAGTCGCAACGAGATTCGGGCTTGAACACATAGGCGAGGCGGGCGCGATACTGGGCGCGCTGGGGCTTGCAAGCTACCTCTACGCAAGCGTGAAATTCGCGCAGAAAAATAGCGCGTAGGCTAAATTTACGAAAGAGCTTCGGCGAGATTGGCGCGCGCTTTTAATCGGTGCTTTCAAACGGCGACTTTGCGGGTCTAAATTTTTAAAATTTATCCCTCGCGACTAGCTAAATTTGCAGATAAAATTTAATCTCGCGCCTAGCCCCGCCGGCTGTTTTATTAATCGATTACGCCCGCGCCATCCGTCCAAAGCACTTTAAATTTGCCCCCTCGTTATAGCGCTAAATTTTAAAATTTAGCGACAGGGCGTAAGAATTTAAGGCGTAGAATTTAAAGCGGGAGCCGCTAAAATTTAGCTACTTTATAAACCCGACCTGCGGTAAAATTTCAGCCAGCGCCGCGTCCTTTTTCTCGTTAAATTTGACCTTGTTCTGCTCAAAAAGATTATTTCCGTGCGCGTCTATCGAGACGATGAGTGGGCCAAACTCCTTGACGCGGCACTTCCACAGCGTCTCGGGCATCCCAAGCTCCGTCCAGTCCGCACTCTCGATCTCCTCGACCTGCGTCGCGGCCACCACTGCGCAGCCCGCAGGAAATACGCAGTGTATCGCGCCAAACTCCTTGCAGCCGCTCATCGTGCCCTCGCCCATGCCGCCTTTTCCGACAATGAGGCGCACGCCCGTTTTAGCGATAAACTCGCGCTCGAATTTCTCCATCCGCATACTCGTAGTAGGCCCAACCGAGACCATCTCAAAGCTTTTTTCGCCCGTTTTTCTGATGATCGGTCCAGCGTGCAAGATCGCGCCGCCTGCTATATCTAGCGGCAGCTCGCGACCCTCATCTACGACGCGTCTGTGCGGCACGTCGCGACAGGTGACGATGTGCCCGCTGAGGTATATGACGTCGCCGATTTTGATATCTGCCAGATCCTCGGGCGCGATCGGCGTGGTTAAAATTTTCTTACTCATAGCGCGAACTCCTTGTGCGATTTTACGTCAAAATTTAGCTGCTCGTCCCAGACGATGTGGCCTTTGCGGTGCGACCAGCATCCCACGTTTACGGCGACGGCGATGACGCTTGGGTGGCGGGCGCAGTTTTCGATATGCACGCCCATCACCGAGCTTGCGCCGCTCATGCCCTGCGGGCCTAGGCCGATTTTATTTATGCCCTCTTCGAGCAGCTTTTCGGTTAGCGCGGCTCGGTCGTTTGAATTATGCGAGCCTAGCGGTCTCATCAGCGCCTTTTTGGATAGCAAGGACGCCACGTCGATCGAGGTGCCCACGCCTACGCCCACTAGCAGCGGCGGACAGGCGTTTATGCCGTAGCTGGTCATGATGTCCATGACGAATTTCACTACCCCCTCGTAGCCCACGCCCGGCATCAGCACGGTCGCCTTGCCGGGCAGGCTACAGCCGCCGCCCGCCATATAGGTGTGGATCTCGCACTCGCCGCTATCCGGCACGATCTCCCAAAACAGGCTCGGCGTGCCCTTGCCGACGTTTTTACCGGTGTTGTACTCGTCAAACGTCTCGACGCTGTTGTGACGCAGCGGAGCTTCGCGCGTCGCTCGCAGTACGGCCTCTCGCAGCAGCTCTTCAAGCTCGCCGATGAGCGGGAAGTTCGCTCCGCAGCGCACGAAAAACTGGATCACGCCCGTATCCTGACAAGACGGACGGTCTAGCTGCTTAGCTAGGCGCTGGTTTTCAAACATCGTTTTATAGATCTCTCTCGCTAGCGGCTGCGTCTCGCGCTCGCTAAGCTCCCGTAGCTTCGCCGTCACGTCATCAGGCAGCACCTTGCCCGTGTAGCCGACGAATTTCGCCATGACCTCGGTCATCTTTTGCACGGCTTTTTGTTTATCCATCGCTTCTCCTTTGTCGGTTTTTACTTTCAAATTTTTCACAAACGCCCGCTAGGACGCAGCCCGCAGCGTAGCAGAGCAGGTCGGTAAGATCAAACGTCCCGCCGATCATTACTTTTAAAATTTTATTTTCTATGCCTAAAATTTGCACCGCGCCAAAATACTGCGCTAGCTCCAAAGCCGCCGCGAACGCGAAAATTTTAAGCGGCAAATTTAAAGGTGGCTCGATAAATGCAGCCCGAGCTAACGCGTAAAGCAAGATGACGGCCAAAACGTCGCCCGCGTAGTGGCGCACGAAGCCGCCCTTCACGCAGATCGCGATATAAATTTCTACCGCTAAAATCAGGACCGCCGCGGCTAAAAACGCTAGCCTCGTCCGCGCGCTTTGCCCTGTTTGCAGCTTTTTCGCGCCCTTCGGCCCAGCCTTTTGCTCGTTTAAATTTTCCTCTAGCAACGCTTTCCTTTTAAATTTAGCCGTTAAATTTGACCCGCGCGGCGGCGTAAATTTAGAGATGATTTATCAGGCTCGCGTTATACGCGGCGCCGAAGCCGTTGTCGATATTTACGACGCTCACGCCGTTTGCGCAGCTGTTTAGCATCGCTAGCAGCGCTGCCAGCCCGCCAAAGCTCGCTCCGTATCCCACGCTGGTGGGTACCGCGATCACCGGCACGCTAACAAGACCCGCCAGCACGCTAGCTAGCGCGCCCTCCATGCCCGCCACCGCGATGACGACCTTTGCGCTGCGTATCTGCTCTAAATTTGCGATCAGCCTGTGCAGCCCGGCCACGCCCGCGTCGCTAAATTTACGCGCGTCGTTGCCTAGAAATCGCGCCGTCTCGTACACCTCCTCCACTACCGCGCCGTCGGCGGTGCCGGCAGATACTATCGCGATGTAGCTTTGCGTGAGCGTGGGCTCTTTAAATTTGACGCTGATGACGCGGCCGCGAGCGTTAAACTCCGCCTGCGGTAAGATTTCGCGCAGCCGCTTAAAAACCCGCTCGTTCGTGCGCGTGATTAAGATATTTTGCCCTCTCGCGCCGATCGCCTCTGCGATACGCAAAATTTCATCGTCCGTCTTGCCCTCGCCGTAGATCACCTCGCCCGCGCCGTTTCGCAGGACGCGCTGAGTGTCGATTTTGGCGCAGCCCACGTCGCTAAAAGGGAAATCTCGTAAAAATTCTATCGCTTCACGCTCGCTCTTTTCGCCCGATTTTACGGCGCGGATAAAATTTAAAGCCTCATCTTTCGTCATTTAAATTTCCCCGAACCCCTTTGAATCGAGCAAAATTTCATACTCATCCAGCGCGGCGATCTCGCACACGACGCCGCTAAAATTGCTTACACAAAACCGCCTCGTTTTGCTCATGCGGCCGCTTTTTACTCCCGCGAAAAGCTCTAAAATTTCATCCTCTCTCATGCAAAACATCCTCTCTAAGCCCCTTGAGATCGAGCGTCACATCCGCAGCGCCAAGCGTCACGAGCTGCTTAACGATGCTTTTAAATTTCGCGTCGTTTAGGAAGCTTTGCATGCTAGAAAAGGGCATTTGCAGCTTTATATTTTTTCGGTCGCACCGCGCGCGGACGTTTGCATAGCCGCTTGCGATGAGTAGATTTTCCGCCGCTTCGATCAAATTTAGCTCGCTCTCATCGATCTTGCGCCCGTGCGGCAGGCGCGTTAGCAAGCACGCGTAGCTCGGTTTTTCGGCGGTTGGCAAGCCCAGCTCGCGCGAGAGCTCGCGGATTTCTGATTTGGTTAAATTTATCAGCGGCGAGAGTACGCCCAGCTCCTCTTTTGCTTTGAGCCCGGGGCGGTGTTCGCTCAGATCGTCTCGGTTCGTGCCGTCTGCGACGCGGCTAAAGCCAAGCTCGCGGGCGCGCTCTATCAGTCGCGAAAAGACCGCTTTTTTGCACAGGTAGCAGCGGTTTTCGGGGTTGTTTTTGATCCCCTCTGCGACGCCTAGTTCTAAAATTTCGTGGCGGATGCCGTAGGCGTGGGCAAATTCTACGGCTTCGGCGATCTCGCGCGAGGACATGTAGGGCGATCTTATCGTTATGCCGATCGCTCGCGCGCCCAGCGCGTCGTGCGCCGCGCGCAATAGTAGCGAGCTGTCCGTGCCGCCGCTAAATGCCACCGCCAGCTCGCCAAGCCCGCGCAGATCAGCCTTTAGTTTTTCTAGTTTCGTCATAGATTTTCAGCGCCTCTTTTCGCACCCGCTCGATCGTCGTGCCGTGCGCGAGCGCCGCGGCCTTGCACTCGTCAAATTCAGGCTTTGCTTTTTGCGTTTGGTCACTGCCTGAAAATTTAAGCCCTATCTCGCCGAATTTCGTCTGCAACCGCGCAAATTCGCGCTTTAGCTCGGTTTTAGCAACCTCTATCTCGCGAACGCCGATCGCCGTCGTGTGCGTAAATATCAGGTCCTTTAAATTTTGCGCGTCCTGCTTGCGGCACAGCGCGTTTAGCTCAAAGCCCATGCGCCCCTTTTTCATAAAAATAGAGCGGCTAAACACGTCTAGCGCGCCGTTTTCTCGTAAAATTTCACACGCAAAAGCAAAGCTCTCGGCGTCCATATCGTCGATGTTCGTGGAGATCAGAATTTGCTTGCAAACCTCGCCGTAGCGAGGGCGCGCGCCTAAATTTTGATCGTCTAAATCCTCGTCTGCCTCACAGATCATCGCGCGAAGCACGTTTGCAAAGCCCGCGGCGTCCTTGCCGCCCGCGCCGTAGCCGATCTTTTCTATTTTAAAGCTCGCGCCGTCCGTAAACTCATCCGAGCAGGCCTTTAAAATCGCCGCTCCCGTGGGCGTAGTCATCTCGAAATTTGTGCGCCCGAGGCTTACGGGCACGCCTTTTAAAATTTCGCAAACGGCGGGTGCAGGCACGCTAAGCGCGCCGTGATCGCAGATGGCTACGCCGCCGCCAAGCTCGATTTTGGAGCTTAGCACGCGCGAGACACCGAGCTTTTCAAAAAGATACTCAAAGCAGATCGCCGCGCCCGCGACGTCCACGATGCTATCAACCGCGCCGATCTCGTGAAAATGCACCCGCTCTACGTCAGTGCCGTGGACTTTGGCCTCGGCCTGCGCGACGGTGCGAAATATCGCGCCCGCTCTTTGTTTGCAGCTCTGGCTTAAATTTGAACTCTCTAAAATTTGCTTGATACCCGCGTAGCTTCTAGCGTGAGGCTGCGATTTTAGCGGCACGACGTCGATTTTGGTCGCGGCTATACCATTTTTTAGCACGTTTTTGCGCTCCAGCTTAAATTCGCCGGCTAAATTTAACTTCTCAAGCTCGGCGCAAAGATAGCCAAAATCCACGCCAAGCTCCACCAGCGCGCCCAAATTCATATCGCCGCTGATGCCGCAGCTCGCATCGTAATATAAAATTTTAGCCAAGCCTAGGCCTTAGGCACCGTCATCGAGCCAAACGGCAGGATGATGATTTTAGCGTCCGCGCCCTTTTGCGCGAGTGCGTCGTCCACGGCTTTTTGCAGGTCATGATACGGCTTTAGGTGTACGGCGCGCATCTCATCGTCGCTAAGCTCACTCACCGCCCAGGTCTGCGCCCAGAGCGAGATTTCCGCCATTTTAGCGGCCTTGTGATAGCCGAGCTTAAAGCCCGCACTGATCTTTTCGAGCACCTTTTTTGGCGTGTCGGCGGAGGCCATCAGGTCAAAAAACGGCTTTGGTCCGATGCCCGTGCGGCACTTTGCGACCATTATTAAAATTCCATCCTGCGCGAGTGCTAGTTTGCCGTTATCTAGGGCTTTTTGCGCCTGATAGAGATCGACGTCCATCGGATATGGCGCGACCGAGATCACTATATCTGCCTTGCGCGGGATATTTACGCAAAATACCTCGTCGGCCTTTTTCACGCAGTCGTAAA
>CAURKZ010000024.1:0-24387 GCA_963525605.1 uncultured Campylobacter sp. | reverse complement strand
AGCACTTCCTTGGTAAGGAAGAGGTCGCGGGTTCAAGTCCCGCTATGAGCTCCATAAAATAGAGTCGCTTAGTTTGTTGTGTAATCCACAAATCAATAACGGAGGATATGATGGCTAAAGAAAAATTTAATCGTAACAAGCCACACGTAAACATTGGTACCATCGGTCACGTTGACCATGGTAAGACTACTTTGACAGCTGCTATTTCTGCTGTTCTTTCCAGGAAGGGTCTAGCCGAGCTAAAAGACTACGACAATATCGATAACGCTCCAGAGGAAAAAGAGCGCGGTATTACTATCGCTACGTCTCACATCGAATATGAGACCGAGAAGCGTCACTATGCTCACGTTGACTGCCCTGGTCACGCCGACTACGTAAAAAATATGATTACCGGTGCGGCTCAGATGGACGGCGCTATTTTAGTTGTTTCTGCTGCGGACGGTCCTATGCCTCAAACTCGCGAGCACATCTTGCTTTCTCGCCAAGTAGGCGTTCCATACATCGTAGTTTTCCTAAACAAAACCGATATGGTCGATGATCCGGATCTTTTAGAGCTAGTCGAAGAGGAAGTTAGAGATCTTTTAAAAGAGTATAAATTCCCTGGCGACGAGACCCCAATCATTAAGGGCTCTGCTCTTAAGGCTCTTGAGGAAGCAAAAGCTGGACAAGACGGCGAATGGTCTGCAAAGATTATGGAGCTTATGGATGCGGTTGATAGCTATATTCCAACTCCTGTTCGCGATACTGATAAAGATTTCCTTCTTCCGATCGAAGATATTTTCTCGATTTCCGGTCGCGGTACCGTTGTAACCGGTAGAATCGAAAAAGGTATCGTTAAAGTTGGCGATACTATCGAGATCGTAGGTATTAAACCTACTCAAACTACTACCGTTACCGGCGTTGAGATGTTTAGAAAAGAGATGGATCAGGGTGAGGCTGGCGATAACGTAGGCGTTTTATTGCGCGGCACCAAGAAAGAGGAAGTAGAGCGCGGTATGGTTCTATGCAAACCTAAATCTATCACTCCTCATACTAAATTTGAGGGCGAGGTTTATATCCTAACTAAAGAAGAGGGCGGACGCCATACTCCATTCTTTAATAATTATAGACCGCAGTTTTACGTTCGTACGACAGATGTTACCGGTTCGATTACCCTTCCTGAGGGAACGGAGATGGTAATGCCTGGCGATAACGTTAAAATCACCGTTGAGCTAATTGCTCCGATCGCTCTTGAGCAAGGTACTCGCTTCGCGATTCGCGAAGGCGGTCATACTGTAGGCTCAGGCGTCGTTTCGAAAATCATCGCTTAATTTTTTGCAAGCGGAATTTTAAAATTCCGCTTGCTTTTTTATTCAAGGAAACCAAATGGCAAAGAATTCAAGTAGAGTAAAGGTCGGATTAAAATGCTCCGAGAGTGGCGATATTAACTATACTACTTATAAAAACAGCAAAACTACGACCGAAAAACTAGAACTTAAAAAATATTGCCCTAGATTAAAAAAGCACACGCTTCATAAAGAAGTAAAGTTAAAAGGCTAATTGTTTATAGGGCAATAGCTCCAACGGTAGAGCGCCGGATTCCAAATCCGATGGTTGGGGGTTCGAATCCCTCTTGCCCTGCCACGAGGATTGGGTATGGAAAAAGTAAAAGAGTATTATAAACAAGCAAAAGTAGAGTTAGATAAGGTAATTTTCCCGACTAAAGATCAGACTAAAACAGCATATATCTCTGTGGTCGTCGTAGTCGTAGTTATCGCACTGTTTTTAGCGCTAGTGGATCTTATTATGTCCGCTTTGATAACTGCTTAAGTAAGGATCGCAATATGGCAAATAAATGGTATGCGATACAAACTTACGCCGGCAGCGAGATGGCGGTAAAGCGTGCAATAGAAGCGCTAAAGCAAGACGAAGCACTTGAGGCTAAGATCGGCGAAGTGCTAGTGCCTACCGAAGATGTTATAGAGGTCAAAAATACAAAGCAAACCATTAAAGAGCGTAGCTTATATCCAGGGTATTGCTTTGCAAATTTAGATCTGGATACCACTTTATGGCATAGAATTCAGATGCTGCCTAAGGTCAGTCGCTTTATCGGCGAGGCGAAAAAACCCTCTCCGCTACCGGAAAAAGATATCGAGATAATTCTAGAAAAGATTAATAATCGCGAGGCTCCTAAGCCGAAGATAAATTTCGAAGACGGAGAGACGGTTAGGATCGTTGACGGACCTTTTGCTAATTTCAACGGCATCGTAGAAGAGTATGATATGATCCATGGCAAGCTTCGCCTCAATGTTTCGATCTTCGGACGAAGCACGCCGATTGAAATTTCATATTCGCAAGTTGAAAAGATTATTTAAATTTTATAAGGAGTAAATTTATGGCTAAGAAAGTTGTTGGCGAAATCAAGCTGCAAATAGCTGCTGCAAAAGCAAATCCAAGCCCACCGGTAGGTCCTGCACTAGGTCAAAAGGGCGTTAATATTATGGAATTTTGCAAAGCGTTTAACGAGCGAACCAAAGATATGGCGGGCTTTAATATCCCTGTTATCATCACGGTTTATGCCGATAAAAGCTTTACTTTCATCACTAAGCAACCGCCTGCGACGGATTTGATCAAAAAAGCGGCGAAGATAGATAAAGGCTCGGACAATCCTCTTAAAAAGAAGGTAGCGTCCTTAACGAAAGCTCAGGTTTTAGAGATCGTCGAGAAAAAGATCGCCGATCTTAATACCAAAGATAGAGAGCAGGCTGCTAGGATTATAGCCGGTTCGGCTCGCTCTATGGGCATTACGGTCACTGACTAGACCTTTTGACCGCTAAGGTTTAAAAAAGCGGTAGCACTTTAATTGCGGAGAAATATATGCCAAAAAATTCAAAAAGATTCAACGAACTTTTAAAAAAAGTTGACGTAAATAAAATTTATAGTGTAGACGAAGCGGTAAGCACGGTAAAAACTCTAGCTTCTGCTAAATTTGACGAGACGGTGGAGATCGCTCTTAAACTAAACGTAGATCCAAGACATGCCGATCAGATGGTGCGCGGCTCGGTCGTTTTACCTGCCGGTACTGGAAAAAGCGTTCGCGTAGCCGTGATTGCAAAGGACGCAAAAGCTAGCGAGGCTAGCGAAGCGGGTGCCGATATCGTGGGTGCCGATGATCTGATTGAAGAGATTCAAAAAGGAAATATAAATTTCGATGTTCTTATCGCTACTCCAAATTTAATGGGACTAGTCGGTAAGGTAGGTCGTATTCTCGGTCCAAAAGGCGTTATGCCGAACCCTAAAACCGGTACCGTTACTATGGATGTCGCTCAGGCCGTTAAAAACGCCAAGGGCGGACAGGTAAATTTCCGCGTCGATAAGCAGGGTAATATCCACGCAGGCCTTGGCAAGGCGAGCTTTAGTAAAGAGCAGCTTTTAGACAATCTTACGACGTTTATTAAAACCATAAATAAGCATAAGCCGGCGACTGCGAAGGGCAGATACGTAACTCATGCATCGCTTTCACTTACTATGAGCCCTGCAGTTACGCTGGATAATCAAGAAATAATCGATTTAAAATAAAATTTTAAATTTTTATCTTAGATTGGAGATAGCTCAAGGTTTTTAACTTAATTGATCGAAATTTTAAAATTTCGATCGCTTGGCTTGAAATCACCGATCGGAAAGGAGACCTAATGACGAGAGACGAAAAATCAAAGATAGTAGCGGAGCTTGGCGAGGCTTTCAAAGCTAGCGAAGCTATAGTAATTTCCGATTTTAAAGGCCTTAGCGTTAAGCAGCTTGAAGATCTTAGAAATAGCGCGCGCGAAGCGGGCGTAAAGGTTCGAGTTATCAAAAACACCCTAGCCAATATCGCTTTAAAAAATGCCGAAAAAAACGGACTTAGCTTTAAAGATACTAATATCTTCTTATGGGGCGAGCAGCTTTCTGTATGTAAAGTAGCGGCTAAATTTGAAGAGAAAAATGAAATTTTTAAGCTCAAGACTGCTCATATCGATGGGGAAGTAGCCGGCGTAGATAAGATTAGAGCGCTTTCGAAGATGCCTTCGAGAGACGAGCTTATTGCGATGTTACTTCAAGTATGGAATGCGCCGATTCAAAATTTTACGATCGGCCTCAATGCGCTTAAGCAGAAAAAAGAAGCTAGCGCTTAATTAAAATTTAGGAGAATAAAATGGCAATTTCAAAAGAAGATGTTTTAGAGTATATCTCTAATCTTTCGGTGCTAGAGCTTAGCGAGTTAGTTAAAGAATTCGAAGAAAAATTCGGCGTAAGCGCAGCTCCGGTTATGGTAGCCGGTGGCGCAGGCGCTGGCGGCGCAGGCGCGGCAGCGGCTGAAGAGAAAACAGAATTCGATGTCGTATTGCTTGATGCTGGCGATAAGAAAATTAACGTAATTAAGGTTGTTCGTGCCCTAACAGGTCTTGGTCTAAAAGAAGCCAAAGACGCTACCGAGGCTACTCCGTCCGTTCTTAAAGAGGGCCTTAACAAAGAAGACGCCGAGAAGGCCAAAAAAGAGCTTGAAGAAGCAGGCGCTAAAGTCGAACTCAAATAAATCGCGGAATTTTAAAATTTCGCATACAAATGTGTGCCGGTGCGTCGCATCGGCACTTCTTTCTTTAAAATACAACTACGAGGTAGTGGAATGTTAAACAGCCTATATTCAGGAAATCGTCTTAGAGTGGATTTTTCAAAGGTTCCCAAAGACATCGAAATTCCGAATTTATTACAACTACAAAAGAAAAGTTTTGATCATTTTTTAAATCTTGATAACTCGGGTGGAGAAAGCGGCATAGAGAAGGTTTTCAAAGCCATTTTTCCTATCCACGACGCACAGAATAGACTAAGTATTGAATACGTAAGTAGCGAAATTTCAAAGCCAAAGTATTCGATTAGAGAATGCATGGAAAGAGGGCTTACTTATTCGGTAAATTTAAAGATGAAGCTCCGTCTGCTCGTGCATGAGCGCGATGAAAAAACGGGCAAAAAAATCGGCGTAAAAGAGATCAAAGAGCAAGATATATTTATTCGCGACATTCCTCTAATGACCGATAGAATTTCATTTATCATTAACGGCGTAGAGCGCGTAGTCGTAAATCAGCTTCACAGAAGCCCGGGCGTAATCTTCAAAGAGGAAGAGAGCCCTACGGTTCTAAATAAACTTATCTACACCGCTCAAATAATACCTGATCGCGGCAGCTGGCTATACTTCGAATACGACGTAAAAGACGTACTATACGTGCGCATAAATAAAAGGCGCAAGGTTCCGATCACGATCCTATTTCGCGCACTCGGCTACAAAAAACAAGACATAATAAAATTATTTTATCCTATTAAGACAATCTATATCAAAAAAGGAAAATTCCTGACCGATTTCGATCCGAAAGAATACGCGGGCAGGCTCGATTACGACATTATAAACGAAAAGGGCGAAGTGCTTCATCAAGCAAGCAAGCGCCTAACGGTCAAAAAAGCGGAGAAATTAGCAGAGGATGGATTAAAGCTCATCGAGTATCCGGCTGAAATTTTAGCCGAGCGCTACCTGGCCGATGCCATCGTCGATAAAAATAGTGGCGAGGTACTTTTTGATTCGCTAACTGCGCTAGATGAGGGTAAACTAGCCAAGATCGCTAACACCGAGAAAAAATTTACGATCGCTAACGACCTAGCTAGCGGTGTAGATACTTCAATCATAAATTCTTTTATTCAAGATGCAGATGCGCTTAAGCTCTTGCAGCAAAGCGAGGGCATAGACGACGAGAATGATCTGGCCGCGATTAGAATTTACAAGGTTATGCGCCCCGGCGAGCCGGTGGTAAAAGAGGCGGCAAAGAGCTTCGTAAACGATCTATTTTTCAACCCTGAGCGCTACGATCTAACCAAAGTAGGTCGTATGAAGATGAACCACAAGCTGGGTATCGAGGCGCCGGAGTACGTAACCGTACTAACTAGCGAGGATATTATCAAAACGGCTAAATATCTAATTAGAGTTAAAAACGGCGACGGCTTCATCGATGATCGCGACAATCTCGGAAACCGCCGCATCCGTTCGATCGGCGAGCTTTTGGCAAACGAGATGCATCTTGGATTTATCAAGGTTCAAAAGGCGATCAAGGATAAATTTACCGGCATCAGCGGAAATTTAGACGAACTTATGCCATATGATTTCGTAAACCCTAAAATCATCACCACTACACTTATGGAATTTTTCACCGGTGGTCAGCTAAGCCAGTTCATGGATCAGACTAACCCGCTTAGCGAGGTCACGCATAAGCGCCGTCTATCTGCGCTGGGCGAGGGCGGACTAGTTAAAGAGCGCGCCGGCTTTGAGGTGCGCGACGTCCATCCTACGCACTACGGTAGAATTTGTCCTATCGAAACCCCGGAGGGTCAAAACATCGGTCTTATTAACACCTTGGCAACCTATGCGAAGGTAAATGATCTAGGCTTCGTCGAGGCTCCATATAAAAAGGTCGTAAACGGCAAGGTAACCGACGAGATCGTCTATCTTACCGCTACGCAGGAAGAGGGGCTCGTAATTGCTCCTGCGTCCGCTAAATTGGATGAAGAGGGCAATATCGTAGAGGAGCTTTTGGAGGTTAGAAAAGACGGCGAAAACATCATGGCCAAGCGCGAGGATATTTCGCTGATAGACCTTTGCTCCGGTATGGTCGCGGGCGTAGCGGCATCGCTGATTCCGTTTTTGGAACATGACGATGCTAACCGCGCCTTGATGGGCTCGAACATGCAGCGCCAAGCCGTACCGCTTCTACACTCTACCGCCCCTATCGTAGGAACTGGCATGGAAGCGATCATCGCTCGCGATTCGTGGGAAGCGATCAAAGCTAAACGCGACGGCGTCGTAGAAAAGGTCGATAACAAAAACATATTCATTTTAGGCGAGGACGAGAAGGGTCCGTTTATCGATCACTATTCGATGGAGAAAAATTTACGCACTAACCAAAACACTACCTTTTCACAGCGCCCTATCGTGCGAAAAGGCGACGTGATAAAGGCCGGTCAAATCATAGCCGACGGTCCTAGCATGGACGGCGGCGAGCTTGCGATCGGCAAAAACGCTCTCATAGCTTTCATGCCGTGGCACGGTTACAATTACGAGGATGCCGTCGTCATGAGCGAAAAGATGATTCGTGCCGACGAATACACCAGCGTGCATGTTTATGAAAAAGAGATCGAGGCTAGAGAGCTTAAAGACGGCGTGGAGGAGATCACGCGCGATATCCCTAATATCAAAGAGGAGGAGCTTACCCACCTCGATGATAGCGGTATCGTAAAGATCGGTACTCACGTAAAGCCGGGCATGATCTTGGTAGGCAAGGTAACTCCGAAGGGCGAGGTTAAGCCGACCCCAGAGGAGAGGCTTTTGCGCGCAATTTTTGGCGAGAAGGCGGGGCATGTGGTAAATAAATCCCTCTACGCTACTGCTTCAATGGAAGGCGTGGTAATCGACGTTAAAATTTTTACTAAAAAGGGCTACGAGAAGGATCCACGCACGAATAAAGCCTATGAGGATGAAAAAACCGAGCTCGAAAGGGAGCATCACGACAGGCTTTTGATGCTTGATCGCGAAGAGATGCTAAAGGTAGTGGCGCTTCTTTCTAAAAGCGCTTTGCAAAGCGATCAAAGCCTAAATAAAAAAGATTATAAAAAGGGCGATAAGGTTAAAAAAGAGGAGCTTGAAAGCTCTAACCGCTTTACATTAAATTCCTTCGTCAAGGCTTATTCTAAAGCTGTTCAGAAGGAATACGAGGAGTTAAAAAATCACTTCCAAAACGAAAAGCGCAAGCTCAAAGAGGAACACGACGAAAAGATCGAAATTTTAGAAAAAGACGATATCTTGCCAAGCGGTGTCGTTAAGCTCGTAAAGGTCTATATCGCGACTAAGCGCAAGCTAAAAGTGGGCGATAAGATGGCAGGCCGCCACGGAAATAAGGGTATCGTCTCAAACATCGTCCCTGAGGTCGATATGCCGTATCTGCCTAGCGGACAGCGCGTGGATATCGTGCTAAATCCTCTCGGCGTTCCAAGCCGTATGAATATCGGTCAGATAATGGAGAGCCACTTAGGTCTTGTGGGTTGGCGCTTAGGCGAGCAGATCGCTCAAATTTTAGAGGAAAAAACGGGCGAGTGGATAAAAACCCTTCGGGCTAAGATGATAGAGATAGCGGGCGTTTCCAAGCTAATGCAGGCTAAAAAAACGCTTGAGAAGATCAGCGACGAAGATCTTTTGAAATACGCTAGAGACTGGGCGAAAGGGGTGAGATTTTCCGCTCCGATATTTGAAGGCATTGTACCGGAGGATTTCAAAAAGCTATTTGAAATGGCAGGCATCGATCAGGACGGCAAGACCGAGCTTTACGACGGCCGCACCGGCGAAAAGATCAAAGAGCGCGTAAACGTGGGCTGCATGTATTATCTCAAGCTGCACCACCTAGTCGATGAGAAGGTTCACGCAAGAAGCACCGGTCCTTACAGCCTAGTTACGCAGCAGCCGGTCGGCGGCAAGGCGCTGTTCGGCGGTCAAAGATTTGGAGAGATGGAAGTTTGGGCCCTGGAGGCATACGGGGCGGCATACACGCTTCGCGAAATGCTAACGATCAAATCCGACGACGTCGACGGACGCTTGGCTGCGTATAAGGCGCTGACAAAAGGCGAAAACGTTCCGTCTACAGGAATTCCTGAGACATTTTTTGTTTTAACAAACGAGCTTAAATCGCTTGCTCTAGACGTTGAAATTTACGAGAATGGAGAGAATAAATGAGCGATAATTCAAATTTAGAAAGAATAGAAATAAAAGAGGACGCCAGAGTCCACGACTTCGACGCGTTTGCTATTAGGCTTGCTAGCCCCGAGCAGATCAAAGCATGGAGCCACGGCGAGGTAAAAAAGCCGGAGACTATCAACTACCGCACGCTTAAGCCGGAGCGCGACGGGCTTTTTTGCGCTAAAATTTTCGGTCCCGTAAGAGATTATGAGTGCATCTGCGGCAAATATAAAAAGATGCGATATAAGGGCTGGAAGTGCGAAAAATGCGGTGTCGAAATCACGAGCTCGAAGGTCCGCCGCACTAGAATGGGGCATATTGAGTTAGTAACGCCGGTGGCGCATATTTGGTACGTAAATTCCTTGCCTAGTCGCATAGGTACGCTGCTAAACATCAAGATGAAAGATCTCGAGCGCGTGCTTTACTACGAGGCGTATATCGTGGAAAGTGCAGGCGAGGCATTTTACGACAACGAAAATTCTAAAAAGGTCGAAAAATACGACGTTTTAAACGAAGAGCAGTACCAGAGCCTAAAAGAGCGCTTTTCGCAGACAGGCTTCGTCGCCAAAATGGGCGGTCAGGTGATCCGCGATATGCTAGCCGAGCTTGATTTGGTAGAAATTTTAAATTCTTTGAAAGAGGAGATGGCTAATACAAACTCCGAAGCGAAGAAAAAAACTATCGTCAAGCGTCTAAAGGTCGTCGAGAGCTTTTTAAATTCCGGCAATAAACCGGAGTGGATGATGATTACAAATCTGCCCGTGCTGCCTGCCGATCTGCGCCCGCTCGTTAGCCTTGAGGGCGGTAAATTTGCAGTTTCGGACGTAAACGATCTATACCGCCGCGTCATAAATCGAAATTCTAGGCTCAAAAGGCTGATGGAGCTCGACGCGCCCGAGATCATCATTCGCAATGAAAAACGAATGCTTCAAGAAGCGGTGGATGCACTTTTTGACAACGGACGTCGCGCCAATGCCGTGAAGGGCGCTAATAAGCGACCGCTTAAATCTCTAAGCGAGATCATTAAAGGCAAGCAAGGCCGCTTCCGACAAAATTTACTTGGCAAGCGCGTGGATTTTTCGGGTCGCTCCGTCATCGTCGTGGGTCCAAATTTACGCATGGATCAGTGCGGTCTGCCTAAGACGATGGCGCTTGAGTTATTCAAGCCGCATCTAATCGCTCGCCTTCAAGAAAAGGGCTATGCAACGACCGTTAAGCAGGCTAAAAAGATGATCGAAAATAGGATCAATGAAGTTTGGGAGTGCTTGGAGGAGGTCGTAAAGGATCACCCGGTTATGCTAAACCGCGCACCGACGCTTCATAAGATGTCTGTTCAGGCGTTTCATCCCGTGCTCGTCGAGGGCAAGGCGATCAGGCTGCATCCGCTAGTCTGCGCCGCGTTCAACGCTGACTTCGATGGCGATCAGATGGCGGTGCACGTGCCGCTTAGCCAAGAGGCGATCGCGGAATGTAAAATTTTAATGCTTAGCTCGATGAATATCTTACTTCCTGCGAGCGGAAAGCCTGTCGCGGTGCCTAGCCAGGATATGGTTTTAGGAATTTATTATCTAAGCCTCGAAAAGCCGGGTGCAAAAGGAACGAATAAAATTTTTGCAAACGTCGATGAGGTAATGCTTGCCGTGGAGGCAAACGCCCTAGACATCCACGCTAAGATCAAAACGATGATCGATCGCCGCATTATCTTTACGACCGCGGGGCGATTGATCATCAAATCGATCCTGCCTAGCTTTATCCCGGATCATCTTTGGAATAAGATTATGAAGAAGAAGGATATCGCCGAGCTTGTCGATTACGTCTATAAAAACGGCGGCCTTGAGATAAGTGCGGAATTTTTGGATAATCTTAAAAATTTAGGCTTTGAATCCGCGACTAAAGCGGGCGTTTCGATCTCCGTTTCGGACATCATCGTGCCGAAGTCCAAAGCAAGCCTCGTCGAAGAGGCTAAAAAGCAGGTTAGAGAGGTTCAGAACCAATACGGCGCGGGCTTGCTAACCGACGGCGAGCGCTATAATAAAACGATCGACATCTGGACCAGCACCAGCAAGAAGCTAGCCGATGAGATGATGAAGATGATGGAGAAGGATAAGGACGGCTTTAACTCGATCTATATGATGGCCGATAGCGGCGCGCGAGGTAGCGCTGAGCAGATCAAGCAGCTAGCGGGCATGAGAGGTTTGATGAGTAAGCCGGATGGCTCGATCATCGAGACGCCGATCACTTCAAATTTTAGAGAGGGTCTAAACGTAAATGAGTACTTCATTTCGACCCACGGCGCGCGTAAAGGTCTTGCCGATACTGCGCTTAAGACCGCAAACGCAGGCTATCTAACGCGAAAGCTGATCGATGTCGCGCAAAATGTTAGAGTTACGATGCACGATTGCGGTACGCACGAGGGTATCGAGGTTACCGAGATTGTAGAGAACGGAACGCAAATAGAAAGCCTAGCCGATAGGATTATGGGTAGGGTGCTAAGCTCGGATGTAATTGATCCGGTATCGAATGAAATTTTATTCACCGAAGGCACTCTTTTGGGCGTTGGCGAAGTAAAAACCATCGTGGATTCGGGTATTAAATCCGTAAGCATCCGCACGCCTATTACGTGCAAGGCTGAAAAAGGGGTTTGCGCGAAGTGCTACGGCGTAAATTTGGGCGAGGGCAAGCTGGTAAAACCGGGTGAAGCGGTCGGTATCATCTCTGCGCAATCCATTGGTGAGCCTGGTACGCAGCTTACGCTACGAACCTTCCACGCCGGCGGTACCGCATCTACCGAGCAGCAAGATCGTCAAGTAATCGCCGATAAAGAGGGCTTTATCAGATACTACAACGTCAAGACCTATGAAAACGGCGGCAAAAATATCGTGATGAACCGCAGAAACGCTGCGGTACTTTTGGTCGAGCCTAAGATCAAAGCTCCAATTACCGGCAAGGTAAGTATCGATATAACTCACGACGATGTGAATATCATGCTAAAGGGCAAGAAGGAAGAATTTAAATATACCATCCGACGCCACGATCTAGCCAAGCCTACCGAGCTTGCGGGCGTAAGCGGCAAGGTAGAGGGGAAATTCTACATCGTTTTCAAAGACGGCGAAACCGTTGGGGAAAATGATAGTTTAGTAGAGGTTATAAAAGAAGACTGGAATATCCCTACTCGAATTCCGTTTGCCAGCGAACTTCGCGTCAAAGACGGTGAGCCGGTAACCCAAAAGATCAAAGCGGGAGCAAATGGTACGCTTAAGTATTTCATCCTAAAGGGCGATTATTTAGAGAGGTTAAGAGATATCAAAAAAGGTCATGTCGTAAGCGAGAAGGGCATGTACGTAGTCATCTCCGATGACAACGGCAGAGAGGCGATCCGCCACTATATACCGCGCGAATCTGTCATTACCTATGATGATAATAGCGTCGTAAAAAGCGATGATCTTATAGCCAAGCCTAAAAAAGACGATCGCTTGATTATCGCTGAGTGGGATCCGTATTCTATCCCGGTAGCAGCAGAGTGCGAGGGTAAGATCAGCTTTGAGGATATCGAGCCTGGATACACCGCTACGGAGCAATATGACGAGACTACCGGTCAGAGTCGTTTGGTTATCAACGAGTACCTACCTCAGGGCGTTAAACCGGCCATCGTCGTTACTCCTAGCAAGGGAGAGCCTATCAAATATAATCTAGGACCGAAGACCGCGATTTTTACAAATAAGGGCGATCAGGTAGCGATTGCGGATATTTTGGCTAGGACGCCGAAAGCTGCTGCGAAATCAAAAGATATCACTGGCGGTTTGCCGCGCGTATCGGAGCTATTTGAAGCGCGCCGTCCAAAAAATACCGCAATCATCGCAGACATCGACGGAACCGTCCGCTTCGATAAGGCTTTGCGCGCGAAAGAGCGTATTATAATCGAGGGCGAGGACGGAACGAGCGCCGAGTATCTAATCGATAAAAGCCGCCAGATCCAAGTGCGAAACGGCGAGTTCGTCCACGCAGGCGAGAAGCTTACCGATGGAGTTATCAGCTCGCACGACGTGCTTAGAATTTTAGGCGAAAAGGCGCTGCATTACTATCTGATAAGCGAAATTCAACAGGTTTATCGCTCTCAAGGCGTCGTTATCAGCGATAAGCATATCGAGATCATTGTATCACAGATGCTCCGCCAGGTTCGAATCGTCGATAGCGGCGATACTCAGCTAATCGTGGGCGATCTGATTAGCCGCCGCAGATTTAGAGAAGAAAACGAGCGCATTATGAAAATTGGTGGCGAGCCTGCGATTGCAGAGTCCGTACTGCTGGGCGTAACTCGCGCCGCAGTAGGAAGCGATAGCGTCATATCCGCGGCGTCTTTCCAAGAAACGACGAAAGTTCTAACCGAGGCTAGTATCGCGGGTAAATTTGACCGATTGGAGGATTTGAAAGAAAACGTCATCCTAGGTCGCATAATTCCGGTCGGAACCGGTCTGTATAAAGATAAGGAAGTTAAACTCAAAAAATAATTTTGGGCGCAAGCCCTAAATTTAAAGGATAAAGCATGAATATGATCAACATAAATTTCGGTCTTTTATTTATCAGGTTGGGGCTTGGAGTTTGTCTTTTAATGCACGGAATTTTTAAGCTTACTCACGGCATAGACGGCGTAAAATCGATGCTGGTTGCCAGAGGAATTCCGGATTTAGTGGCTTACGGTGCATACGTAGGCGAGGTGCTGGCGCCAGCGATGATAATCATAGGCGTATTTTGCCGCATAGGCGCTCTGCTTGTGATCGCAAACGCGCTCATGATAATATATGTTCTACATACTCCGTTGAGCGCGCTTACCGGCGTGGGCGGATTTGAGCTAGAAATCGTATATCTGTATCTTTCTGCTGCGATCTGCTTAGTGATCTGCGGCGGCGGAGAGTTTGTACTGATTAGAGATTAAAATTTAGTTAAATTTACGTTTCTGTAAGTTTAAACAAAGTATAATCCAAATCTTTTTGAATAAATTTTTGTGAAAGGAAAGATGTGCCAACCATAAATCAATTGGTCAGAAAAGAGCGCAAGAAGATTACCGAGAAATCGAAGTCTCCGGCGCTAAAGAATTGCCCTCAACGAAGAGGAGTTTGTACTAAGGTCTACACCACGACCCCTAAAAAGCCAAACTCTGCGCTTCGTAAAGTTGCCAAAGTAAGGCTTACTAGCGGATTTGAAGTCATCAGCTATATTGGCGGTGAAGGTCACAATCTACAAGAGCACTCCATCGTGCTAGTTCGCGGTGGTCGCGTAAAGGACCTACCGGGCGTTAAATACCACATCGTCCGCGGTGCACTCGATACTGCAGGCGTTGCGAAACGAACCGTTGCAAGATCAAAATACGGTGCTAAACGACCTAAAAAATAGTTTGGCCTAAACAGACCGGCACTAGATTTTGCCGAGTTTGAGTAAAATTTTAAAATTTGAAGGAATAAAATGAGAAGAAGAAAAGCTCCCGTTAGGGAAGTTATGCCTGATCCGATTTATGACAGCAAAGTAATCACAAAATTTATTAATTCGCTTATGTTCGACGGCAAAAAGAGCGTCGCTACCGAGATTATGTACGGCTCCTTAAATTTCATCGACAATAAAGGCGGCGAGAAGAAAGGTATCGAAATTTTTAACGATGCCATCGATAACGTTAAGCCTTTAATGGAAGTTAAGTCTCGTCGCGTAGGCGGTGCAACTTATCAGGTTCCGATCGAGGTCAGGCCAGCTCGACAGCAGGCTTTGGCTATTCGCTGGATCATCTCTTTTGCAAGAAAAAGAAGCGAGCGCACGATGATAGAGCGCCTGGCTTACGAGCTTATGGACGCCGCAAATTCTAAAGGCTCTTCATTTAAAAAGAAAGAAGACACCTACAAGATGGCAGAAGCCAACAAAGCTTTTGCACATTATCGTTGGTAGGAGGGCGTCATGGCAAGAAAAACCCCTTTACATATGGTTAGAAATATCGGAATTGCCGCTCACATCGACGCCGGAAAGACGACTACGAGCGAAAGAATTCTATTTTTTACCGGCATGAGTCATAAGATTGGCGAGGTTCACGAGGGTGCCGCTACTATGGACTGGATGGAGCAGGAGCGCGAGCGCGGCATTACGATTACGTCTGCGGCAACGACCTGCTTTTGGAATAATCATCAGATAAATTTGATCGACACCCCGGGTCACGTTGATTTTACGATCGAAGTGGAGCGCTCGATGCGCGTTTTAGATGGTGCGGTAGCAGTATTTTGCTCGGTCGGAGGCGTTCAGCCCCAAAGCGAGACCGTTTGGCGTCAAGCAAATAAATACCATGTTCCACGCATCATTTTCGTAAATAAGATGGACCGCGTCGGCGCAAATTTTTATAATGTCGAACAGCAGGTAAAAGATAGGCTCAAAGCTCATCCTGTTCCGATTCAAATTCCGATCGGCGCAGAGGATGATTTCAAGGGTGTTATAGATTTGGTTACTATGAAGGCGCTCGTTTGGGATGATAGCAAGGGTCCTTCTGCTCCCGAGATCGTTGAAATTCCTGCTGAATTACGAGAAAAAGCGCAAGAGTATCGCGACAAGATGATCGAAGCGGTAGCAGAGACTGATGAAGCTTTGATGGAGAAGTATTTTAACGGTGAAGAGCTAAGCGTAGAAGAGATTAAAAAGGGCATCAAGAAAGGCTGCTTAAGCCTAAGCTTTTTTCCTATGCTATGCGGCACCGCGTTTAAAAATAAAGGCGTGCAGCCTTTGCTAGATGCGGTCGTAGATTATCTGCCTGCACCAGATGAAGTGCCTGCGATTAAGGGTCAATATGAGGACGGCAGTGAGGTTCACGTAAGCTCTACCGACGAGGGCGAGTTCGCGGGTCTTGGATTTAAGATTATGACCGATCCTTTCGTAGGTCAGCTTACCTTCGTGCGCGTATATCGCGGTGTTTTGGAAAGTGGTAGCTACGTCGTAAATACCGGCAAGGGTAAGAAAGAGCGCATCGGCCGCTTGCTAAGGATGCACTCAAATAAACGCGAAGAGATCAAGGAGCTTTATGCGGGCGAGATCGGCGCCGTCGTGGGTCTTAAAGATACCCTTACGGGCGATACACTAGCTAGCGAAAAAGATAAAGTAATTTTAGAACGTATGGAATTCCCTGATCCCGTTATCAGCGTAGCGGTAGAGCCTAAAACCAAAGCCGATCAAGAGAAAATGGGTATCGCGCTTCAAAAATTGGCGCAAGAGGATCCGAGCTTTAGGGTCGCAACCGACGAGGAGAGCGGACAGACGATCATTTCGGGAATGGGCGAATTGCACCTTGAGATCATCGTAGATAGAATGCTTAGAGAATTTAAAGTCGAGGCCGAGGTCGGACAGCCGCAGGTCGCATATCGCGAGACTATCCGCAAAACGGTCGAGCAAGAGTACAAATACGCCAAACAATCGGGCGGTCGCGGTCAATACGGTCACGTATTTTTGCGCCTAGAGCCTTTGGAGCCGGGCGCAGGATATGAGTTCGTAAATGATATCAAAGGCGGCGCTATTCCGAAAGAATACATCCCTGCAGTCGATAAGGGCTGCCAAGAGGCGATGCAAAACGGCGTTTTAGCGGGATATCCAGTCGAGGACGTGCGTGTAACGGTCTATGACGGAAGCTACCACGAAGTCGATAGCTCCGAAATGGCGTTCAAACTCGCCGCTTCTATGGGCTTTAAAGAGGGCGCTAGAAAAGCGGGTGCCGTGATCTTGGAGCCTATGATGAAGGTCGAGGTAGAAACCCCTGAGGAGTATATGGGCGACGTCATCGGCGATCTAAACAAGCGCCGCGGACAGGTTAATAACATGAGCGAGCGCGGCGGAAACAAGATCATCGACGCATTTTGCCCGCTTTCGGAAATGTTCGGTTACTCGACCGATCTGCGCTCTCAGACACAGGGTCGCGCAACCTATTCGATGGAATTTGATCACTACGACGAGGTTCCTAAGAATGTCGGCGAAGAGATCATCAAAAAGCGCAACGGCTAAGCTTAACGGGCGCTAGGGTGCGGCGATAGCTTTATCGCCAACCCCGGCGCTTCTTTAAATTTTAAAACAGTACTTAAAATTTAACCTGCTTTACAAGCCAAAATTTTAACTCACGCTCTAGCTTCAAATAAAATTTCAACCCATAAATTTTGATTTCTGTAGATTGCAAATTTAGATCAAAAAATTTCAATTAAATTTAAAAATTCAAAACATAACTTAAAACGCGCTCATGATGCCGCACCTGTCGTTTTACTAGTGATTTCTTTCTTTCGCAGGTAAAGTGCACATACAGCGCTATCGCTTTGATTTTCATTCACGGACAAAATCGCCGCAAACGGGGTGAAATTTTGCCTTCGACGTAGTGTAACTATCATAGACTTATATCAGATCGCGACCATCAGTGCTTTATGCTAAGTTGCGGTATTCTCGGGCACTTTAATTACACCGCCGCTTTACGCCGTAAAATTTTATCTTCGAGCAATCTACGCGCCGCTCATATCGGCCTAGCTAACACCCGAGCTCGCCTGTTCTCGGATTTAGCAGACGTTTGCTTTCACGGGCTTATAATGCGCCCGTTTTAAATATTTCAAAACAAAGGAAAATCATGCAACAAACCAAATTGCAAGGCGTAAGCATCGGTCTTTCGGGCAGCGAGCTTAAGGCGCCAGAGGTTAGTCTGGTCGCGGCCGATCTTAGCGAGGTCAAAGTCGGTGGCGGCACGGGCAAGGCGCAGGTCATCATCGCCGCGCCGTCCCTGGATACGGACGTGTGCGCGACCGAGACGCGCAAATTTAACGAGCGCGCCGCGAGTATAAAAAATACCGAGGTTTTCGTAGTCTCGATGGATCTGCCGTTTGCCGCGGGCAGATTTTGCTCGACCGAGGGGATCAAAAATTTACGCGCTCTAAGCGATTTTCGCGCTAAGGAGTTTGCGCGCACATACGGCGTGCTGATCGCAGACGGCGCGCTTGCGGGGTTAACGTGCCGCGCGGTTTTCGTCGTGGATACCGCGGGCAAGATCGCCTACAAGCAGATCACGGACGACATCGTAGATGAGCCCGATTACGACGCGGCGCTAAATGCAGCGGCGTTTGTGAGCGGAAGCGCTGCGACGCAGGGCTGATGCAATTTTTAGGTTTGCGGTGCAGACATGCTTGCTTAAATTTAGCGGGCTTAAAATACGCGGACGGACGCCTTGCTCGCCCGCAGCTTTAAATTCTAAAATTCCACGGCGCCCTGAAATTTATCAGGCTACGTCTGAAATTTCAGCGGATCTGCGCCCGTGATCCTCTTTGCGCGGTTCGCAATAGAATTTTAAAATTCTATCCCCAATCAATTTATAAATTTTTCACATTCGGTATGCTTTTCGATCCGTCGGCACACATTTTGGATTTAGAAAAAACAGCGCGCGATCGGGGTTAAATTTGAGCGCAAAAACACAGGCGGCAGTATCGCGAAACTAGACTAGGCGCGGATGAAATTTGCGGGCGGAGCGTGTATGTAAATATGCAACCGAGCAAATTTTAGACGCAACGATGTATAGCAAAAAGAAAAAACGCGGGAATTAAGGCGAAGTATTTTTCGCTTAAACGAGGCGAAATTTAATTTTTAGGCGTAGGCTAGTTGAAATTTGAGTTAAAGAATGCAAGAGCGGCAGTATCGCGAGATGGATTTAAATGTTGTGCAGAAATTTTAAGTCAAGATAAGGCATATAGCCTATCGCGGACTTAAAATTTCAAACTCATTTAAAGACGCTCGCGAGACAACGTGCAGTATTTTTTCTTTAGACGAGGCGGAAATGAGCCGAATGAAGGAGCGTATATTATAATACGTGACTGAAATTCGGCGAAATTTCCAACGACGCATAAAGGAAAAAGAGAGGCCGCTAGGTATTCAAGTCCGGATAATCCCACGCATTATATTCGTCAGTTAGATTATCGTTTTCGTCCCCCTTGCAGCACAGCCACTCTAGCCCGCCGCGCCTCTCCATCACGACCTCTTCGTCGAGCCCCGCGCAGTCTGAGCCGTGCACGCGGGCATTGACGCACGCCCAGTGGTAGCGGTAGATGAGATCGAGCGCCTGCAAAATTTCATCCGTGTCACGCAGCTTCACGCGTGCCGAGAAATCGCCGCCGCTAAAGGTGTCCATTACAAAGGCGCAGTCGCAGATCTCGCTCGGAAAACTAAGCTCCTCCACGAGCCCCATGGCCCACATCAGCGCCCACAGCGACTCGTATTTCCAGCCCATATTTACGGCCTCGTCGCGGCTTGCCTCGCCCTGCACGACGCGGCGCTCCATGCGCGTGAGCTTGTCTATGCAGCCGTAGCGGTTCGTAAGGAAGCCCTGCGCGCCCTGCTTACCCTCATCCGCGAGCTTGCCCTCGTCTCTGATCGAGCAGGCGCACATTATCGCGGCGTAAGAACAGATCGCGCGAGCGATGACCTCGTCCTTTTCGCGCGGGGCGACCTCGCTCGTCTCGTATCGCAGCGGCAGATGGAGGGTAAACGGCACGCCCTGCGATTTTAAAATTTCGATGCTTATATCCTTGCGCTCCTGCGCGGTCTTGCCGATCTTTGCGGCGTTCGCGCTATTTTTGCCGCCTTTTTTGAAAAAATCTGAAAATGCCATGAGCTCTCCTTAAAATTTTAAACGTATTTTAAAACAATCGCGCAAAATTTCAGCTTACGACGACGACGCAGGTTTTTTAAATTTAAGTTCAAACTTCAAGTTTTGCAAATCGGACGGAAATTTCACGCTGCGCTACAAATTTATGCGGCGCACAGGCTCGTCCGTGCCCGTAATGAAACCTAATGTGGTGTCTGAGTGGATACGTTCATAGTGGCTAAACGCTTAAATTCGCAGGCGTTTTAAATTTATAACCCTTTGCGAGCCGTCTGCGGCAAGCGGCGCAAACTAGCGGTGGCGAAGGCCGCTTTGAGATCGTGCGGCTTACGATGCGACGGAGCGATTTTTTGCTTATATGGACGCCCTTGTGCGAGCGATGCCACCTTTTCTTGCATAATCAAGCCGTTTAGGCGGGAAAAAGATTAAATTTTAAAAGCGCGCGTGATTTGAATGTAGTGTTTTTTGCGTAAGCGCCGCTTTTTGCTCGCGCTAGCGATGCCGCCCGTTTACGGCGTCGTAATATTAGGCAGTTTGTCGTTGTTTGGATCAAATTTTAAAATTTTACCGTCCGCGCAGCGCTTCGCGTAAAAATAATCTTTGTAAAAAGAAGCGCCGCAGCTAAGCCCGCGACCGATCGCTTCGTCGTTTCCTAGTTTATCTTTGATCGCGGAGAAAATTCTCCCAAGTAGCCGCGCCCGAATTTTTTGCGACGAGCCGCAGCGCGATCATCTCTATGGCTTCTTGCGTCTCTGCTCGTCCGCACTTTCGATGATGCTTCGATACATATCGTCGTAAAATACCTTTGCAGGCAATTCGGACTCTTGCGGCGACTCCGGCGAGATAAAAAATTTTAAGCTTTGCCTTAGACCGGTTAAGTTTCGGAGGTGATTCGAACCGGTTTTGGTGGCGCCATAGGCGCTCTTTTTTTGCAAATATACCATCCCACCGCAGCCTGCAAGGATATCCGCGATGTATGGGGTAAAAGCGGCATAAGAAGGCGGATGCGGGGCATTTTATCTGCGTTTTAAATATGGCTTCGGCGATCGCACGCCGCTTTAAATCGATGCTTATCTTTTGACCGCGCGTCCGCATAAGCAAAGCGCACTTTGCTGCGTAAATTTAAAAGCGGCGCACGTATTTAGCCGAGCGCCGCAATTAAAATTTAGCCGATTAGTGCATTCAAACTAGCGGTGCCGTCTGGCACCTCTTGGTTAAATTTAAGCGGGTGCGATCAATACTTAAACGAGCTGCCCGGCTCGATCAACTTAACCTTTTGTTTATAATTCATCTTTAGCACTGCAGCAGGCCCGAGCACGGTCGCCTTCTCGCCCTCAAGCCAAAACGCCGTACCCTCCGGCATCGCATAAACGGTCGATTTTTGATTGGCGATCAAAAATTCCTCCAGCCTCTCCTCTCTGCTCTCGCCGTTGTGCCCCGCAGGCTTGCCCGAGATGAAGTGCGGATTGATCTGGTACGGGAAAATATTGAAGGTATTAAACGACTCAGGCTCGATGATCGGCATATCGTTCGTCGTCATCATCGTAGCGCCCGCGACGTTCGAGCCCGCGCTCCAGCCGATATACGGCGTGCCGTCCTCGACCATTTTGCTAATCAGAGCGATGAGATCGTTTTCATACATATCGTGCACGAGCTTGAAGGTGTTGCCGCCGCCTACGAATATGCAATCCGCGCTCGCGACTTCCTTCGCGGCGTTTTTAGCGTGGTGGACGCCGACGATATTTAAGCTTAAGCTCGCAAGCGCCTCTTTGACGCGCTTTTCATATTCGTCGTAGCTCCTGCGTAGGCTTGCGTAAGGGATGAAAACAATCTTTTTGCCCGCGAGGTTGTTATCCTGCGCAAATTTACCGATCCACGCCACCGCGTGCGATAGATACTTCGTGTCCTTGTAGCCCGAGCTTGAGAGCAGCAGCGCTCTTTGCTTGCTATGATCGCGCTTAGAGAGCTTAAACGCCTTTTCGCTCGCAGCTAGTTCGCTCGTACCGAGCATCGCAGCGCCCGCCGCCAAAGCGGCTACCTTTAGTAGGTTTCGTCTTTGATTTTGCATCTTTTCTCCTTTAAATCAAAGTTGATATCTGTTTTGAAATTATATTCCTTTACATATAAAGAGGGGCTGAATATTCGGTTTAAATTTTGCTTGCGCGCAGGCCTCGGCAAGGTAAAATTTTAAAACTACCAAATTTTGAAATTAGGCGAGGCGCCGCGTCGTAAAATTTAAAAACGCGGCCAAATTTAATGAAATTCATGGCGCCGACACGAGGTTAAATTTATTGAAATTTACGCTTCGTCCTTTGGAATATAGGTGCTTCGATTAAACAGATAACACGCTGCAAAAGCGAGAAAACAAGGCGATAACACATTTGAGCCGCTCAAGAGCAAGCTTATTATCCTCTCATTATTTTTAGCGATCAGCGCCGCTATTATGAGCGCAAGTGGATAGAGGATTAAAGCTACGCTGGCTAAATTTTCGATTATAAAAACCGCCAGAGAAAAACACTGCTTTTTTATAAAAAATTTGCTGTATTTTTTCGTAGGATAGCTTTTTAGATAAATTTTCGTAAAAATATATGGCAAAATCATCACCGCAGCAAGAGAAAAAAGCCCACCCAGAATGTTATTCACAAAGCTTGCAAACCACGAAACTAGAACCGTAAAGCCCACAAACGTCATGCTAGCACGTCTGATAAGTCTATGCGTGTCGTAGCGATTTTTTAGATTGCGCGGTATATTTTTAAATTTTGCGTCAAGCTCATTTAGTTCGTCTAGTCTTTCCTTTACGGATTTTGCGCTTTGAGCCGCTAGGGCGGACTCCCTGCGTAGATCTGGGGTCCCGGAGGCGGGCGTATATGAGCTTTTATTGAAAAAATAGCATATCGTAAAGATTAACAAGCAGATCGGAGCTGCGATAAGACCGTATAAAAATCCTAAAACCTCAAATCCTTCACCGTCTTTATAAATTGACATCCAAATAAAAAGCAAAATCGGATACAAAAGCAAAACTATACTGGCAAAATTTTCGATCGTAAAGACCAACAAACTATCTCCTTGATCTTTGATAAAAAGGTTGCTGTATCGCTTAGTCTTAGTGTATTTCAAAAAACAGATCGTCGCACATATAGGCAAAACTATTATCGCGACATCACGAATATATATAAAAATTTCAGATGATAATTTTATACTGATATTTGTAAAAAATGACTCTAAATATATTTCCAATATCATTGAAAAATAAAAAGTAGCAAACGCCGATGACCAATATGCCATAATCGCGTGCCTGATAAATCTATGCCTATCATACCGCTTCTTTAAATTCTCAGGGATAGCGGCAAATTTCTCGTCCAGCTCTTTCGTGTCTAATTGAAATTTTTTATCCACAGCTCGCTCCTTTTAAAGCGCTAAATTTTAAAAATTATATCAAATTTAGCGGCGCAAAGCGGCTACATTTAGATCTAAATTTAAACGCTAAAGAGTATAATCGCGCCATATTTGACGCAAAGTTTGTTTGCCATTGTAGGGGGGATCCCCGCGGGCAGGGTTGCTAGCTACGGACAGATCGCGCGCCTGATCGGGCTGCCCGCTCACTCGCGGCTCGTGGGGCGCGTGCTCTCGCAGGCAGAGCTCTACGGCGACTACCCGTGCCACCGCGCCCTTTATCATGCGGGCGCTTTGGCGGCGAGCTTTGCGGCTCAGCGCGAACTGCTAGAGGCCGAAGGCGTGGAATTTAGAGGCGAGCGCGTCCGTATGAAAAAGCACCGCTGGGAGTGCTAAGGCCTAATCGCCGCAGCTTGAAGCGCGGAATTTGCGGATCGTTTGAAGCGCGAAATTTTAAATTGTCCGCGACATAGAATTTTAATTTATAAAATTTTATATCCGCGCAGGTTTAAGCGGCGCAGCAGCAGCACTCCGACCGCTAAGAGCCTGCGAGCTTTATTTGCTTGTAGATGCGGTGCAAATCATCATGCGCTAAAAGATAAAATTTCATCTTTTTTTGCTTGGCGGTTTAAAACGCTAATTCAAGCGGACTTCTTGGCAATCAGCCCGCCGCAGTTTTACGAAGCAGACGCGACGCCGCCTATTAGTTTTTTCACTGCCGGCTTTCGCGCCCGTTTCGGCGCCGCTTGTATATTTTGGCTATCGTAAATTTTGCAGCGGCCGATCTGGCGGCCGATCTATCCGTCCTCGGCGCGTTAAAATTTTAAATCGATGCGGCTTCTGCGGAGGCGGAGAAAAAGGGGCGAAATTTTAAAATTTGTTCAATCCGCTCTTTGAGCTCACCGGTGCGGGACGTTTTGCGGTGCGCCGATTTGAGTTTCGTACGGGGCTCCGTTTCGGCGGCGTAGCTAGGCTCATTTGCGATACGGCTCGCAACGCTTATCGTCTTTTTGGCGGCAGGCCTTATCTTGCGCGGCTTTGCTATCCGGCTAGCTATTTTTGGGCGTTGCGCGCGCTACCAGCCGCTTAAATTGCATTCTTACGGCGCGGTGCTATTTGGGGCGTGAAAAACCCATGCATATCGACGCCCCCCTGGCTGCAGCAGCTTTATTTTCCTATCGATGCCGCCCGCGTAGCCGGTGAGGCTGCCGTGCGTGCCTACGACGCGGTGGCAGGGGATGATGATCGAGATTTCGTTGTGTCCTACGGCGCCGCCCACGGCTTGCGCGGACATCTTCGCTAGCCCGCGTGCTGCGGCGATTTCGCGCGCGATCTGCCCGTAGGTCGTGGTTTTTCCGTATGGAATTTTAAGCAAAATTTCCCATACGGCGCGCCTAAACGCCGAGCCCACGGGATTTAGAGCGGACGTAAAACCCGGCTCGCGTCCGCTAAAATACAGATCGAGCCAGTGCCTAGTTTGATCGAAAACAGCCAGGTTTTTCTCCTTGAAGTATTTGCTTTGCTCGTTTTGCTCGTTTTGCTCGTTTTGCTCGTTTTGCTCGTTTTGCTCGTT
>CAURKZ010000023.1:0-24920 GCA_963525605.1 uncultured Campylobacter sp. | reverse complement strand
GATACGAACGAGGCGATCAGCTTTATAAACGCGCATTCCAGCGGACATTCGGACGCGATTTTAAGTGCGGATTACGCAAATATTGAGCGGTTTTTAAACGAAGTCGGCAGCGCGATCGTCTACGCCAATGCCTCGACGCGCTTTAGCGACGGCAGCGAGTTTGGATTCGGCGGCGAGATCGGCATCAGCACGCAAAAGCTGCACGCCAGAGGGCCGATGGGGGTGAGAGAGCTCACGACCTATAAATACGTCGTCCGCGGAGGCGGGCAAATTCGCTAGCGGCTCGTCTTTTTCAAAAGGATCATCTTGCGAGCGCTTTTGAGAGAAATTTTGCTTCTCTTGCGCTCGCAACTGCAAGCAGAAGTCTAGCTTGCGCGAAATTTTAGCTTCTAACTCAAAAAATCGCCTCGAAATACTTGCAAATTTTATTTTATATCGCAGGCTGAATTCCGTCTGCGATACTTTTACCTAATAAACTTGAAATTTTATAAATCACCTCTGTCAAAATTTTAAAAATATATGAGCTAAAGTTTTGTCATGCAGGCGAAATTTTGTATCACGTCTTACTAAAATTTAAAATTTTTAATAAAAATTATATATTCCGCACGATATAATCGCGCATCTGCTCGCAGCGCGAGCGATAGCTAAATTTCAAGGAGATTCAATGAAAATATTTAAAGCCCTGCTCGCAACAGCGCTAATCACCGCCACCCTAAGCGCTAAGACGCTTAAAGAGGGCACGCTCGTAATAGCCACGGAGGGGACTTACTCGCCGTATTCTTTCTATGACGAGAAAAATAATCTTACCGGCTTTGATGTCGATATCGCTCGCGCACTAGCAAAAGAGCTAGGGCTAAAGGCGGAATTTTTAACCGCGCCGTGGGATGCGATGCTCGCGGCATTTGACGCAGGCAAAGCGGACATAGCGATGAATCAAGTAAGCATCACGCAGGAGCGCAAGAAAAAATATAATTTCAGCGAGCCTTATACCGTGGCTTATGCTGCGCTAGTAGTGCGAGCTGATAACGAGGAGATTAAGAGTTTTGCGGATCTTAAAGGCAAAAAAAGCGTCCACTCCGCTACCAGTAACTGGGCAGACATGGCACGCAGCTACGGCGCCGAGATCGTTACAGCAGACGGATTTAGCAAGGGTGTGGAGCTTATCATAGCTCGTCGCGCAGACGCTACGATCAACGACAATATCACATTTTTCGACTATATGAAGCAGCGCCCGAACGCCCCGCTAAAGATCGCAGCTCAAGGCAATGAGCCGATCTATTCCGCCGTGCTGCTTAAAAAGGACGACGAGCTGACGGCGCAGATAAATTCCGCGCTAAAATCACTAAAGCAAAAAGGCGTGCTGAAAGAAATTTCACTTAAATATTTTGGCAAAGACATTACGGAATAAATTCTACGACCGCTTAGTTGAAGCGTGGAATTTTAAACTTAGCTGAGCGGAATTTTGTATTTTAAATTTAGTTCATAAAATTTTGGAGGAATTATGAAAAATTTAATAAAAACTTTGCTTGCGTGCGCGCTTTTAATATGCAGTGCAAACTCTAAAACGCTACGCGAAGGCGTGCTTAAAGTAGCTACGGAAGGCACCTTTTCGCCATTTTCGTATTATAACGACAAAAATGAGCTCGTAGGATACGACGTAGATGTCGCGCGCGCAGTCGCCGAAAAGCTTGGTCTAAAAATAGAATTTCTAACCGCGCCTTGGGATGCGATGCTTGCAGCATTTGATGCAGGCAAGGCAGACGCTGTGTTTAATCAAGTAAGCATTACTGATGAGCGCAAGAAAAAATATGAGTATTCTGTGCCCTACACCGTCGTTTACGGAGCTATTATCGTGCATAAAGATAACAACGACATTAAAAGCTTCGAGGATTTAAAAGGCAAGAAAAATGCAGACTCCGCTACCAGCAACTGGGCACAAGTCGCTAAAAAATACGGCGCGCAAAACGTAACTGTAGATAGTTTCGCTAAAAGTATGGAGCTGCTGATCGCTCGCCGCGTAGATACCGTCGTGCGCGATAATACCGTATTTTACGACTTTTTAAAACAACGTCCGGACGCTCCGATTAAGATCGCCGCAAAGCTAAAAGATGTCGATTATAGCGCTGCGATCGTGCAGAAGGGCAATAAAAAGCTCGCAGATCAAATCAGCAAAGCCTTAAACGAACTCAAAGCCGAAGGCAAGCTAAAAGAAATTTCGCTTAAATATTTCGGCAAAGATGTGAGTGAATGAACGAAACAAGCAGAATTCTAGAGCTTGTTAGCAGCTCGCTAGAGCCGATGGCGCTAGCCCTGCTGCAAGTTACGATCCCGCTTACGATAATCTCATTTCTGCTCGGGCTCGTGCTTGCGGTGCTGACGGCGGTCGCACGCATCGCAAATTTTAAAATTTTAAAGCAGCTAAGCGAAATTTATATTTGGATTTTTCGCGGCACTCCGCTTTTGGTGCAGCTTTTTATCGTCTATTTCGGACTTCCAATCGTTGGGATCACACTTGATGTTTGGGCTGCTGCGATCATTACCTTTAGCCTCAATATCGGCGCTTACGCTTCAGAGGCGGTGCGAGCTGCGATCCTATCAGTGCCAAAGGGGCAATGGGAGGCGGCTACCTCTTTAGGCATGAGCTACGCTCAAATTCTGCGCCGTATTATTGCTCCGCAAGCAGCGCGCATATCGCTGCCGCCGCTATCAAATATATTTATTTCTACACTTAAAGACACCTCGCTCGTAGCCTCGATTACGATGGTCGATATGTTTATGGTCGCTCAACGTATCGCTGCGCGGGCATTCGATCCGCTCACGTTATACGTACTGGCGGCGCTATTTTATCTAGCAGTCTGCACCCTTCTTACGTTCTTACAATCCAAGCTAGAGCGACGATTTTCAAGGTTTGTGTGATGATAAAATTTACGAACTTAACTAAGCGCTTCGGCGATCACGTCGTGCTAAATGGGCTAAGCTTAGAATTTCGTGACGGGCAAACGACAGTGATTTTAGGAAGCTCCGGCTCCGGCAAATCCACGATGCTGCGCTGCATAAATCTGCTCGAAATTCCAAGCGGCGGCGAGCTACAGCTAGGCGAGTTTAAGATAAATTTCGACGCTCCGCATAAAACAAGCGAATATCATCCATTCCGCGCGCATACGGGCATGGTTTTTCAAAGCTTCAATCTCTTTCCGCACCTCAACGTCTTGCAAAACGTCATCGAAGCGCCAGTACATGTGTTAAAACAGCCACGCAAGCTTGCCGAGGCAAATGCAATGGCGCTGCTAAAAAAAGTCGGCATGGCGGATAAAGCTGGCGCGTATCCGGCTCGCCTCTCCGGCGGTCAGAGCCAGCGCGTGGCGATCGCGCGGGCGCTTGCGATGCAGCCTGAGTTTTTGCTGCTGGATGAGCCTACGAGCGCGCTTGATCCCGAGCTTGAGGCACAGGTGCTAAAGACTATCGCCGAGCTTGCCGCAGAGGATCGCTCGCTTATCATCGTCACGCACAATATGGGCTTTGCGCGCAAGATCGCAGATAGAATTTTATTCTTAGACGGCGGAGTTATCGCATTCGACGGCGACGCAGAGGAATTCTTCGGTAGCAGCGATGAGCGCATAGCTAAATTTATCGGAGCGATGAGCTTTTAAATCCATTAAATTTTAAGGAGAAAAGATGAAAATAGATACCCTAATCGTAAAGGGCATAGAGGCTAAGTCCAACCCCCACAACGCGGTGATTCCGCCGATATATCTAGCCAGCACCTTCGTGCAAGAAAGCCTGGATGATTTCGGCAAATACGCCTATTCACGCGGCGCAAATCCTACGCGCAACGCCTTTGAAGAGCTTTTCGCAAAATTTGAAGGCAGCAAATACGCCTTCGCGCTAGCCTCGGGTATGGCGGCTACGAGCGCTGCGTTTGCGCTGCTTAAAAGCGGCGATCGCGTGCTGCTAAATAATAACGTCTACGGCGGTACCTATCGCTACGTAAGCGGGATTTTTAAAAATCAAGGGATCAATTACGACTTGGTGGATGATCTAAATTTGATCACCGAAATTCCAAGCGACGTCAAAATGGTCTTCATCGAAACGCCATCAAATCCGCTTTTGCGCGTAACCGACATTGAGCGCATCAGCGAGCTCGCGCATAAAAACGGCGCGCTTGTGGTGATGGATAATACCTTTTTAACCCCGTATTATCAGCGCCCGCTAGAGCACGGCGCAGACGTCGTAGTTTATAGCGCGACCAAATACATAGGCGGGCATGCCGATCTGATCGCCGGCATCGTTACGACGAACGACGATGAGCTTGCCGCAAGAATTCAGTTTATGAAAAACACTCTGGGCGCGACGCTATCGCCTACCGACGCGTATTCGCTAATACGCGGACTTAAAACGCTAAGCGTGCGCTTCGACCGCCAGAGTGAAAATACGCTAAAGATAATAGAATTTTTACGCAGCAATCCTGCGGTAGAGGCGGTAAATTTCGCAGGCTCGCACTCTGCGAGCGAAAAAAAGATACAAAATCGCCAAGCTAGCGGTATCGGAGCGGTCATCTCGCTGGTGCTTAAGCCGCAATACGACTATAAAACCTTTGCGCGCAGTCTTGAGCTATTCGATCTAGCCGTGAGCCTGGGCGGCGTAGAGAGCCTGATCTGCCATCCCGCATCGATGACGCACGAGAGCTATCCGCGCGAGCTGCAAGAGCGCATCGGCATCAGTCAAAATTTGCTGCGCCTAGCCATAGGCATCGAAAACGCGGACGATCTCATAGCGGACCTTGCCACCGCGCTAGAAAAATCTAAAAAATAGGCGGCACGGAATTTCCAAGCTCGTGGAATTTCTACGCAGGCTTGTAAAAATTTACGCGGGCGCGCAGAATTCATGTCAAAATTTCGGCCAAAATCCTTATAGCTTCGCTCATGAGGCTATAAGAGAGCGGTCTTTACGAAGTGGCGCGCATGGCGGGTTTAAAAAGACCCGCCGTCGATCATTTCATTTTTCTAAAAATTCCTTTTCGCAAAACCTATGCCCATTTTCTCGCGGGCTAAATTTTGTATAAATTTCTCACTCGTTAAATTTTACGAAGCGCGCGGCTTTGCGTAAAATTTAAATTTAAAAATTCCGCCACTACGGCGTTGAAATAAAATTTTAATTTATACGCACGGCAAAATTTATCCAGACCTCTTGCTAAAACACATTGTTTAAATTTAATTCGGATAAATCTATCTAACCGCCGTTTGATATTGCTAAGCGGAGAGCTTAAATTTAATCAAAAATTTAAAGGCGTCGGCGATCTGTGCCGCACCACGCTAGCTATTTACAATCGCTCGGTTTAAATTTAGCGCAATTAAATTTATCAAACGGGCAAATTTAGAATCCGTCCTGCTCAAAATTTAAAATTCTACGCGCCGTTTAAATTCCGCTTAAATTTTAGCCGCGCTTTAAATTTAGCGGAGTTACTTCAGCTCGCCCCAGCGCTTGGCGATGTTTAGGCTCGTCTTAAGCGGCACGTTCAGGCTCGCCGCGCTTTGCATTATCTCCTGCGCGCGCGCGCCGAAGCTCTGCGCCAAATCATCCCGCACCTCGAAGATCAGCTCGTCGTGGATCTGCAATATCAGACGCACCTCGTCGTTTAGCAGCGGCGAAATCTCAACCATCGCCTTTTTGATGATGTCGGCGGCGGAGCCTTGAAATTTCGTATTCACCGCCTCGCGCTCGTAGCTCGCATAGACCATGTTGTTGCGCGCGTTTGCGAAGTCGAAGTAGCGCCTGCGCCCAAAAAGCGTGCTTACGTAGCCGTCTGCTTTCGCGTCCGATTTTATGCTCTGCAAAAATTCCTTGATCGTAGAAAACGCCGCGAAATAGCGCTCGATATAGCTCTTTGCCTCTGCGCGCGCGATGCCTAGGCTATCGCTTAGCTTGCCCGCGCCCATGCCGTAGATGAGGCCGAAATTTATGCTCTTTGCTATCGTGCGGTGCGCGGGCTGCGCGTCGCCGAAGATGCTAATCGCCGTGCGCGCGTGAATGTCCTCATCCGCTCTAAACGCCGCCAAAAGCGCAGGATCGCGCGAAAAATGCGCGAGCAGGCGCAGCTCGATCTGCGAATAATCAAGCGAGATTAGCGAGTAGCCTTCGTCTGCTAGAAAGCAGTCTCGCACGTCCTTCGCAAACGTGCCGCGCGCGGGGATATTTTGAAGGTTCGGATTTTTGCTCGCTAACCGCCCGGTGGCCGTGCCGGTCTGCAAGAAATTCGATCTGACGCGGTTTTGCGCATCGGCTAGGGCAAGCTGCAGCAGCGGCTCGCAGTAGGTGCTTTGCAGCTTAAACAGCTCGCGGTAGTCTAAAATTTTACCTACCGCGGGATGCAGCGCCGTAAGATCCTTCAGCACGCTTTCGTCGGTGCTATAGCCCGTCTTGGTGCGCTTTGCGGCAGGAAGCCCGAGCCGCTCAAAAAGCACGGCGCCGAGCTGAGCGGGAGAGTTGATGTTAAACTGCTCGCCGCAAAGCTCGTAAATTTCATCCGTGAGCACTCGCAGGGACTTTTCGTTGCGCGCGATTAGGCGCTTTATCATCTCCGCGTCGATCTTGATGCCGCATCTTTGCATCTGCCAAAGCACCCGCACGAACGGAAACTCAAGCTCCTGCGCGAGCTTAAAAAGCGCGGGTTCGAGTAGCTGTTTCAGCTTAAAATACAGCCTCAGCGTCACCCACGCATCCTCGCTCGCATAGATCGTAGCGGCGTCCAGCTCCACGGAGGCGAAGGTCTCGCCCTTTTTGACGACATCGCCAAAATGCACGGTCTCATAGCCTAGATACCGCGGCGAGATAGAGTCCATCCCCACGGCGTTTGCGGGATCGAGCAGCCACGCTAGCACCATCGTATCGGCAAAGCGCGCAGGCGGCTCAATGTTAAAATTATTTTTCACGATCTCAAAATCGTATTTTAAATTTTGCCCCACGACATATCCACGAAACAGCGAGCCGATCGCTGCCTTTGCGGCGTCCGAAGAAATTTGAGCCGGAGCGCCCAAATAGCTATGCGCGAGCGGGACGTAATAGGCGCGCTCCTCGTTAAATGCAAACGAAAAGCCCACGATCTTGGCGCTTTTGCTATCGACGCTAGTAGTTTCCGTATCGAAGCTCACCAAGGTCTCGGCGCTGACGCCTTCACACAGCCTCGCAAGCTCCGCGGCATCGGTGATACAAATGGGCTCAAATGGCGTTTTAAAAGCGCTCTCGCAGCTTTGCCCGCCGCAAGCGGAGCCGCTAGGGATAGAATTTTGCCCGTCTAGCCCCCCTACGGCAGCGTCCAAGATAGATCCACCGCGAGACGGCTCTACGCCCGCGCCCTTTCCGCCCGCGCCCAAAACGGAGCTTTTTCCGCCCGCGCCTTTGCCCTCGCCCCAAAGATCAAGTCCGTTCTGCTCTTGCAAGCTTAACGCAGACAGCAGTCTGTTTAGCGCGTAATCTTTTAAAATTTCGCGAATTTTAAAAAGCGGATTTTGCTGCGGAAATTTTGCATCCTCTAAAGGCGGGATTTCCAGCTCGTCGTAAAGCGTAGCCAGGCGCTTGCTTATGTAGGCGCTCTGCCTCCCTTCTATCAGATACTCGCGCTGTTTGTTTTGTGGCAGGCGGTCTAAATTTGAATAGACCCCATCGAGCGAGCCCCATTCGTCTAAAAGCTTCTTCGCCCCCTTGTCGCCGATGCCCCGCACGCCCGGGATATTATCGGCGCTGTCGCCGCAGATCGCCAAAAAATCCACGATCTGCTCGGGATAGACGCCGTAGCGCTGCAAGCACTCCTCTCTGCCGTAAAGCATCTTTTTGCCGTGGCTGTAAATTTTAACGTTTTCGCCGATGAGCTGATACAGGTCCTTGTCGGAGGTAACGATGTTGATTTTATGCGTGGCGCCGTGCTTTTTAACGACGCTTGCGATGAGATCGTCCGCTTCGTAGCCCTCGCGTCCGAGCGAGTAAAGCCCCATCTTTTCGATCATCTCGATGCAGACGGGCAGCTGCTGCAAAAGCGCGGGCGGCAGGGCTTGGCGGTTGGTTTTGTAGTTGGGGTCGATATCCGAGCGGAAGGTCTTGCCCTTGCTATCCAGAGCGAAAATTATATAATCGCTCTTAAATTCCTTCGAAAGATTTGCGATGAAGCTCGCAAACCCGCTCACCATGCCGCTGGGTTTGCCGTCTTTGGTCTTAAGCCCGCTCATAGCGTAGTAGAGCCTGAAAAAAAAGCCGAACGTATCGATGATCGTGATGGTCTGCATAATGGTCCTCGGATTTAGAATTTTAACGCGTAGTGTATTAAAATTCGGCTAAATTTACAAATTCCGAATAGGACTTGACCTGCCTCATTTCAAAATTTTAAAATTTGCTATATAATCGCGCGAAATTTTAAAAAAAGGACCCGGTATGGATTTTTTCACAGACTGGCAAGAGTTTGATGCGGCGGGCGCTACGTTGAAATTTTACAAAAAATCGCAGGGCGGCGTAGAATACATCGGCTTTGATTCGCGCAAATGCGTTCCGCCCGAGCCTATGGTAAATGCGCTGGTGGCGCTAAATTTCGTAAAAGACGGCACCAAAAAGGTCGTCATGGTCAATCATAAATTTCCGATGGGGCTGATTCCGAAGATCGAGTCTAAATTTGACATTGCCCGCGAGGATCTAGACGGCGACGCGGTCAAGCTCACCATCAGTCTAAAGCCCGGCGCGGTCAATGAGGGCTTCGACACCGATGCGAAGTGCCACGGCTAAAGGGCTTTAAAATTTAGATGAATATCACGACCTTTTCGCCGCCGTTTCGCATCGTAGGCGGCTATTTCATCTGCGGCTTTATCTTTTTGCTTCTAAGCGCGGCGAGCTTTTTAAAGGCCGATTTCAGCGCGATTCAGGCGCCGCAGACGGCGAGCTTTTTTCACGTATTTTTGCTGGGATTTGTAATCAGCATAATCATCGGAGCGCTCTATCAGCTCACCTCCGTCATCATCCAAAAGGAATTTTTCACCGTCAAATTTGCGTTTTTAAATCTCCTCGCCTACGGCGCGAGCGTGGCGCTGCTAAGCGCGGGATTACTGCTTTCAAGCATCCCTTTGATGCACGCAGGCGGCGCTATTTTGCTGCTTAGCCTATTTTATTTTACGATCTGTTACGCGCTAAGCTTCATCGGCACGCCCAAATGGAGCTTCCCCGCCGTAGCGCTTGCGATCTCGGCTGCGTTTTTGGCGGTAGGGATCAGCCTTGGCTTCGCGCTCGTGCTAGCGCTTAGCGGCGTGGAGGTTTTCGGAGTATATTTTTCAGAAATTTTATCCTATCACATATACTTCGTGCTGGGCTTCGTGTTTTTCGTTATCGTAGGTGCCGCGTGCGTACTGCTGCCGATGTTTAGCCTGGCGCACGATCTAAGCTTCGCGTTAGCAAAAGCTTCACTGGCGCTATATCTGCTCGCGGGGCTGTTTTTGTTAAAAGACTTTGGAATTTTCATCGCACTTGCTGCGCTTGCGAGCTTTGCGGCTCAGGCGATCTATATCCTAGCTAGGCGGGTGCGAAAAGCGATCGATTATTGGAATTTAAACGTCTATATCTCGCTGGCCGCCTTGGGCTTTAGCGGCGCATTTTGGCTCGCAGGTCGCGCGGATGCAGCGGCGTTTTGGCTACTATACGGCTTTTTGTTCGCCTTCATCGTCGCGCACCTCTATAAAATCGCGCCCTTTCTCATCTGGTACCACTACGTCTCGCCCTTCGTCGGCAAGCGCAAAATCCCTATGCTAGAGGATATGATAATCAAAAAGATCGCCTACGCAGCCTGCGTGCCGAACGTATTGGCACTTGCATGCGCGAGCTTCGGAGCGCTAACGCCTGCGGTGATCTTGCAAGCGGTAAGCATAATTTTGGTGCTAATCAACACCGTAAATATCTTTAACTACATAAAATTCGGAGAGGAAAAATGAAAGTAACGAAAGAGCAAGTTTACGACGCGCTTCGCGCCGTGGTGGACCCTGAGGTGGGCTTTGACGTCGTGTCGCTGGGGCTCATCTACGACGTAGCGGTAGATGAGGCGAACAATGCCAAAGTCACGATGACGCTATCGACTCAGTCGTGCCCGCTGCATGAGATGATGGTAGAATGGGTGCGCGCGGGTGCCGAGAGCGTGGAGGGCGTCGGCGAAGTGGAGATCGATCTCGTCTTTGAGCCGATGTGGAATATCGATATGGCGGAGGATCACGTCAAAGAAGCGCTCGGTAGATTTTAAACAGCTTTGCCGCGTCCCATAGTTTAAGCTTTAAAATTCTAAAATTAGACTTAAAATTTATACTTAGGGGCTGCTATGAAAAAATTTACCGATGGCAATAAAGAAATTCTACTTCAAACGCAAGGGCTTAGTTTGATTTCAAAGACGCTACAAAACGGCAAAGAAAGGCTAAGCTCTAAAGAATTCGCAAATTGCGATGCTCTGCAAAAAGCTTTCGTAAAAAAAGCAAGTTGATGCTCTAAAAAAGGGCTTCATCTACGAAAACAAAAAAGCGAAATTCGGCGAGGCGCTAGCGCATGCCTATATCGGCGGTGGATATAGCGGAGCTCTTGGATTTGCCGAGTTTGAGGATAAATTTTACGTCTATAAATGTAATTTTGACGAGCACGGCTGCGATTATTTAATCGTGCTGGACGGCGAGCTAAAAACTCTTGCGCAAATTAAGCTACCAAAAATTTTAGCGTGGAAAATGACTGCTACCAAAAAAGCTTTAGTGCTTGATTTGGACCACGAATTCTTTCTTTTCGACGGAGAGAAATTCAGTAGGTTTTTTGAAGCCTGGGGTATCACAGGAGGAGGCTTTAGCTCTGCTCTAAGCGGCAACGGCGAAATTCTAGCCTGCAGCACAGATGGAATTTTAGCTTTCGGAAGCGACAAGAAGCTAAATTTTAAAACGAAATTTTCTGCAAAAGCAATAGGCTTCGGCAATAAAATTTGCGTAGCCTGTGGGGATGAAGGTGGCAAAAATATCGCTAGGCTCTACCGCCTAAAAGACTTCGCCGAGCTTTGCCGTATCGAATGCGACGTAGGCTATATCCACTCCCTAAACGTGGGGCTTATCAAAAATGACGCGATTTTGGTCGTAAATAACGGCTTTGATGAGCTGTATTTTTGGAACGTAGCAAGCAAAAAGCGTCTAAGCGTACCAAAAAGCTTGCCAAGAAGCGTAATGAGGTTTGCCGCAAACGATCAAATTTTTCTTACGTATTTTTATGGCAGGTTTAAAGCATTCAGCTTGGAGGATTTTCGCCTCTTAGGCGAGTTTGAGTGCGAGCACTGCGTCAAAACTGCTGCTATTGAAATCTCGAGCGAGCGCCTTTATGTTCGCACCGACTACGGATTTTTTAGCATTTATTCTTTAGCCGAGAATGGAATTAAAATTTAAAAAGCGCTATTGATAGGGATTTGTCGCCCGCTTCAAGCTCCTAAAATTAAACGAACTCCGCCCGCCTTAAACTTGCGCGACAAGTAGGGGCGCTATTTAAAGAAATTTTATCGCAAAAATTGCGGGCTTTGCGAGCTTTTTAAGGCTTCCTTTAAGCATTATCAAATTATCGGCACCGGAGATTTTAAGAGTGGAATTTTCAAAGCTAAATTCTAAATTTTTCAGCGCGTTTTCGCTTAGGAGGCGTGCAAGCTCCAAAATATAGCTGAGCCACGCAAGCTTGGCGGCATCGGGCAAAATCGCGCTCAAAGGCGCGAACGTAGCGCCCAGCTCGCGCTTGCCATGCATCGAGATGATCGCGGCTATGAGCGCCTTTTCTTTATGCGTCGTGCGGTAGTTCAGCCCGCCGAGCACCATATCCGCGCTGGTTTCATGCTTGGCGTAAAAGCCGATCGCCCGCCCGATCTCGCAAAGCGATGCTGCGGTCTGCAGAATTTTAATATATTTTTCGCCCAAGCCGTGTAGAGGCGATAGCGCGCAAAACAGCGCCTTTGCGAACTTCGGAGCCTCGCTGGGCTCGGAAGCGAAGCGATCTTTAAGGCTTCTTAGACTCGGATTAAAGCCTCTAGGCAGGTTTGTGCCGCGCAAGATCGATCCTAAAAACGCCCCCTCACGCACTCCCACGCCGCTGGTGATAATCTTTTTCGCCCCTAGGCGCCTTACGATCTTATCAAAGATAATGGCGCCCTCTCTGATCGTGTCGTAGCGGTCTTTTTTGATCGGGAATTTCGCCAGATCAAGCGTCTTTGCGCTCATCAGCTTGGCAAAAAACGGCGCATATTTTTCGTAATCGTAGCTGAAATTATGCACGATCTTTAGCGGATGGTTTTGCAGGCTCATCACGGCGCCCGAGAGCGCTCGCGCAGAGCCGCCCATTACAATTAAATTTTGCGTGCGAAACTCGGCGCCTACTTGCGAGATCGCGCTGTTTATGTATTTCTCCAGCCCCTTTGTGTCGCCGCGGTCGAAAAACAGCTCCTTTAGTCGCACCGTGCCTAAATTTAGAGAAATTTTATTTTCTATCCTGCCGTTTTTTATGTAAGCAAGCTCGGTCGAGCCGCCGCCGATATCTAACGTAACGCCCTCGGAAAAGTCGCTAAGCAAATTCTGCGCCGCATAGGCGCCCAGATACGCCTCCATCTGCCCGTCTATCTTACGGATCGTGATACCCGTTTGCTTGCGGACGAGATTTATAAACTCGCTCCCGTTCGGCGCATCGCGAAGCGCAGATGTACCGATGCAAAGCACGCGTTTAGCCTTGTAATTGCATACCAGGGTTTTAAATTTTTTAAACGCCAGCAGGCATTTTTGCATCGCTTCTTTGGTTAAAATTCCGCCGTTTTCGTAGGCGCCTTCGCCTAGTCGGATCTTGATCTTGTGCTCTGCTAAGATAAAAAATCCGAGCCTACTTGTGCGCTCGAAAATCACGGCTCTGGCGGAATTTGAGCCCAGATCTATGACTGCGACGCGCTTGGGCATTTAAATTTCCATATGAACGTGTTTGTATTTCAGCTCGTCCGCCGTCTCGATATTATCGGGATCGGTGATGATGCACTCGACTGGGCAGACTACGATGCAAGCGGGCTCAGAGTAATCATCTACGCACTCACAGCATCGATCGGCATCTATGATGTATATCGGCTCATCCTCAAAAATCGCTTCATTAGGGCATTCCTCGCGGCACGCGTCGCAACTGATGCATTCTTTTGTAATCAACAATGACATATAATTTTACCTTACGAAAAAATTTATGGCGTTTATACCATAAAAAGCTTCATTTTGTTTTAAAATAGCGGAATTTCGGGCTATTTCTTAAATTTTTTAGTGGAAGTTTGAAAATCGCGACGATTAGCGAGCGCCCTTTGTCGTTTTTAAGATCCACTTGCGCGCCCATCGCTTGAGCAGCATTTTTGGCTAAAAATAACCCAAGCCCTGCTCCCGGTTTGCCGCCGTAGCGCTTAAAAGGAGCGAAATAATCGATCTCTTCGTTAAGCGGCTCGCCTTTGTTTGCGACCCGCACTATGAAATTTCCATCCGAAATTTCACTCTCGATCAGTACTTTTTCGCCATCAGGAGAAAATTTTATGGCGTTTTGGATAAAATTTTGAATCACGTGCATAAAGAGGCTTTTCTGCACCGAAATTTCAAGCTGTTCAGGCTTAAGATCCATCGTCAAGTCCTTACCCGCCGTACGCGCTAAAATTTTAAAGCCCACGCATAGCTCCCGCAGATACGCGATCATATCGGTCTGCTCGGGCGCCTCAAACTGCGCCCCCTCCTGCCGTCCAATCTCCAGAATGGAGCTGATCATCTTATTCATACTATCGATCGAGTCGTTATTGTTTTTAAGCGCCTCGATATATTTCTCGCTCTCGCGCGGTTTAATCAGCGTCACTTCGTTTTTGGTTTTCATCACCGCAAGCGGAGTCTTAAGCTCGTGTGCGATGCCGATAAAAAGCTCCTTTTGATACAAAATGAAAGTCTCGATACGCTCAAGTAGGCGGTTAATGCTGTTTGAAAGCGGGCTAAATTCACTTGGAATTTCCGCCGCGTCGATAGGCTTTAGAAATTTTTCATCCACCGAGGCGAGCCTTTGGCTGATCAGCTTAATCGGCATTAGCAGCATGCGCGAGAGAAACATCGCGTAAAACACCACCAAAAATATCATCGTCAAATTTACCAAAATGATGTCGATGAGTATTTGATTTACAATGTTTGCATAGACGCTCACGTCTGCTTTGATGCTTAAAATTTTATCCTTGTCGTAGGGATAGTGCAGCTGTAAATAGCTCCTGCCATCCTCGGAGCTTTCGATAAATTTAGGTTTATTGATACTTTCGTTTTCGATGATTTTGCTTTCGTATTCACCGGATGCGCCCTGTAAAAAAGATGAAATTTTATCCGGAGGCACGGAGGCATCCACGATTTTTTGCGCTCTTTGGATTAAATTTTGAACGGGAGTTTCGAAGATGGTAATTCTCATATAATTATAGAGCATTACCGAAAAAATGACAATTAGCATCAACGAAGCGGATGCTAATTGTATTACAAAGCGGACTCTTAGGCTTTTTGTGGAAAGCAAAATCTATATCCGCGTCTGCGAACGGTCTCGATCGTAGAGATATTTAGAGGCTTATCCATCTTCTGTCGAATTTGATTTATCGCTACTTCAATGACGTTTGGCGTAACAAGCTCGGGCTCCTCCCAGATGGCGTCTAGCAGCTGCTCTTTGCTTACAATCTGATCGCTGTGGCGCGCCAGGTGGGTTAGGACCTCAAACGGCTTGCCCTTAAGCTCGATCTCTTGACCTAGATATGTGATCTTTTCCTCATCCGGATCGATGATGAGATCGTCGATTTTGATGATATTTGAGCCGCCAAAGCGAAGTCTAGCCTCGAGGCGTGCTACTAAAACATCAAAGTCGAAAGGTTTTTTGATAAAATCGTCCGCGCCCGCGCGAAGTGCTCTGATCTCGCTTTCTTTATCGTCTTTTGCAGATAGCACGACGACGGAGGTGCGCGCGGATTTTTGCTTAACTAATGCGATGAGATCGATGCCGTTGCCGTCAGCTAGCATCCAATCGGTTAGCACCAAATCATAATTTCTAATGCCGATATAATACTCTGCGTCCTTAAAACTCTCGGAAGTATCCGTCTGATAGCCGAACTCCATCAAGCCCTCCGCTATCGTCTTGTTTAAAGTCACCTCGTCCTCGACTATTAAAATTCTCATTTAATTTCCTTGCCTTAAAATTTTGCGGCGATTCTAACATATTTTAAGCAAAATTTCAAGATTTTTTAAAGAAATTTTAAAATTTTATCTCTATTTCCGCGCCGACGCTTGCATCTTGTAAAATTTCGGGCTTTAAAATTTTCATATAAAAATAATCCATCGAGCGAAATTTTGAGTGAAACTCCTGCGCGAAGTATCTTAGCGCGTCCTCTACGAGACGAAATTTTTTCTCGCGAAGCTCCGCTTTGATATATTCGCAAACCCGCGCGTAATCGATAAACTCCTCCGCCCTGAGCTTCGCCCACACCCACACGCGCTGCTCGCGCTTGCGCTCAAAATCTAGCGTCCCGATTATCGCGCCAAATTCAAGCTTTTCGATTAAAATTTTAATCATACTACGCGCTTTTCCTCGCCCTTAAGCAGCCTGGCGATATTCGGAGCGTGCTTGTAAAATACGATGAAAACTATCAGAAAGATCGGCGCATGAGTGTTGATCGCCGGCATCTGCGGATGGATCACGTAGCTTGCTATCACTAGCGCAAGCGCCGCTGCAAGCGATGCTACGGATGAAATTTTAACCGTCTTGCCGACTACAAACCAAACGGCAAGCGCGATGATAAGCTCGATAGGGATGAAGCAAGCAAGCACGCCGGCTCCCGTCGCAATGCCCTTGCCGCCGTTAAATTTTAGATACGGGCTAAAGCAATGCCCAAGCACTGCAAAGACAGCCATGCTCCATAACACGTTTTCGTCAAATCCCAAAGCACGCGCAATCAGTATCGGCAGGACGCCCTTTAGCGCATCGCAGACAACCGTGAGGATCGCGAGCTTTTTTGCTTTTTTCGGATCGCGAGTTTTTAGGACGCGAAGGACGTTGGTAGCGCCTATGGAGCCGCTACCCTCGCTTTTGATATCCACGCCGCCGAGGTATCTGCCGATCAAAAGCCCAAAGGGGATCGCAGCGATCAGATACGCAGCAAAGTAGCACCAAAAATTCGGCGCCGTAAATGTCCTATATAAAATTCCAAGAATTCCGCTTCCTAGAATTCCATGCTCATCTCCTAGAAAATATTTTGAGCTAGGATCGCAGAGTGCGGCGTATATGATATTTAAAATTTCACTAAGTTTATCCATAAAATTCTCCCTTTAGCTCTTCCAAAGTAGCGAAATTTTCTCGTCGTAGATGTCGGTTTTCTTCGGCGAAATTTCTTTCGTTTCGAGTTTAATGTTTTTTAAGTCCAGGCTCTGTTTTAGCGCGTCCACTTCAGCCTCAAATTTCTGCGTAAGCACTTCCAGCTCCTCTTGTAGCGCGCTTAGGCTATTTTCGGCATTTTTGGCTTCGCTTCGTTCATTTAAAATTTTATGCGCGCTTTTAGCTCCGCTGATCGCTTTAGAGATATTGCTAGCGCTGCGCGAGCGGCCTAAAAACGCGCCTAAGATCGCTCCACCTATGTTTAGCGCCGCATCCACCCCGCGACTTAGCACGTCGCCCTTTTCCTTTTCATACTTTTCGCTAGCGCGCGAAATTTTATCCTCAAGGCGCGCCTTTTCCTTTTCAAATTTAGCCGCGATCTCATCGGTTTTGGCCTCTAAAGCTTCATTCGCCTTATCGCCTAGGCGCACGAAAAACTCCTCCCTGCTCTCGCCCGGTTTTGAGAGCAGATCAAGCGCGCTAAAAAGTTCTAACCTTTCGTTGCGGTAGAGCCACTCCTTAAAGCTTTTAAGCTGAGCGTTTAAATTTTTTGCGCCTGCGATGAAGCTAGGGAGCGCGCCGTAGAGCGAGCCCGCCTGCTCCTGTCCGCTTAAATTTGCAACTTCTCGCGTGCTGGCCTCGTCCCAATCTATTTCGCTTACGTCCGAAAGCGAAAGCAAAAAGGAGCGCTCCTGCGTAAAATCGACTCCCTTGTCGCAAAATCGCATCTTCGCGCTTGCATACAGATACGGGCTTAGCTCAAGGCTCGCGCCATAGCTGTAAAGCTGCGAAATTTCACCGGAAACTACGGGTTTGGCGGCGCCGGCGGATTTGACGCCTTGCGCGACGCCCGACACGGATGAAATTTCAGCCTTTTTGTCTTTCATTAAATTTGAAATTTGCTCGTTGCTTAAAGGGCCTTTTAAATAGCTTAGCGCAAAGCGCGTCTCGATCACCCGTAGTACGTCTTCGTTGATGTTTTTTACCAAAAAATTTCGCTTTTTGAGGTTTGAAATTTTCTCCATCAGCACGCTTTTGTCGATCGGATTTGAGCCGATGCCGCTTAGGCCGCTGATAACGCGCTCCTTATCCTGCGCGGTCTGCAAGCGTCCGATAAACCACGTACCGATATTGCTAAGCCCCTTATAATCGAGATCGACCGGGTTTTGCGTCGATAATACGCAGCCAAGTCCGAACGCGCGAGCCTGCTTCAGCAGCGTAAGCATCGGGGTTTTGCTCGGCGGATTGCCGTTTGGCGGAAAAAAGCCGTAAATTTCATCCATATAAAGTATCGCGCGCAGCGAGCTAGTGCCGCTAGTGGTGCGCATCCATTTGATCATCTCGCCCAAAAGCAGCGTGACGAAAAACATCCTCTCATCGTCGTTTAGATGCGCGATGGAAAATATATTCGCCCTCGCCCTGCCGTTTTCATCAAATAGCATCTTGGCGATATTTAGCCGCTCGCCCTCGCACCAAAGCTTAAAGCTCGGACTTGCAATGAGCGCGTTAATCTTCATCGCAAGCGCCATTCGCTTATCGCTCGGAAAGAAGGTATTAACGTCAAAAACGCCGATCTTATCGAAAGGCGGGTTGCCGATCTGCGCGATGAGATCCACCACGCTCACCCCCTCGCCCCTGCCGAAATGATAGGTCAAAATTTGGCTGATCAGTAAAAATTCCGGCGAGCTGAGATTATCGCTGCTAATCCCTGCGAGGCTTAACACGCTAGTGGCGATACCGCCGACGTAGTTATTCAAATCCTCTTCGTTTAAGCCTTTCGGCGCTTCAAAGTCGCTTAGTAGGCTGATCCCAAGCCCTGCGCTTGATTTGGGCGTATAAATTCTAAAATCGGCGCTGTTTTTCAAAAGCTCCACCCGCGCCAGGTCTTGATACGAGCCCTCGATCCCCTCGCGCCAGGTATTTGCGGTTTGCTCGGCATACTCGCGCACGCTAAGACCTTTGTTTTGCGCCTCGGTCTCGTCGATATAGGGCTCAAAATCTTCAGCCCTCATCTGCGGAAAAGTAAGAGCTAAATTTGTCAGATCGCCCTTTGGATCGATGATTATGGATGGGATATTATCGATCGCAGCTTCCTCTAGCAGCGTGATGCCAAGTCCCGTTTTACCGCTGCCGGTCATTCCTATGATAAGCGCGTGGGTCGTCAGATCCTTGTTTTTATACAAAAACGGCTCGCCGTTTTCAAGCCCCAGATAAAAAAGCTTTAAATTTTCTTGAAGCGTTTTCATTGCGTTCCTTAAATTTGCAATTTGCGCGGCATTATATCATTTAAATTTTTAAATTTAAATTTGCTAAAATGCGCAAAAAATCAAGGAATAGCAAGTGTTAAAAGAAAAAATTAGAAACGGAAAAAGCGGAATTTTGCTCTACGGTATCGTCCCGCCTAAAATCACGTCCTCTCAAGACGAGCTCGAGCGCCTGGGTACGGCGTGGTCGCAACGCCTAAGCGAATGCGAATGCGACGGCATCGTCATCTACGATCTACAAGACGAAAGCGCGCGCACAAAAGATGAGCGGACCTTTCCTTTTGTGCATACGATCGATCCTGCGCGCTATTACACGCAGTATCTACACACCGATAAAGAAGCGATCATCTACCGCGCGGTAGGCAAATATGATGAAGCAGAATTTTGCGAAATTCTAAGACATGCCGCAAGCGGGCTTGGTGTTTTCGTGGGGGCGAGCTCTAAAAACGAAGAATGCAAACTGCATCTAAGCCACGCCTATGAACTCAAGCGACTCGTGGCGCCGCATCTTTGCCTGGGCGGCATCTGCATTCCTGAGCGCCATGAAAAGAGCCGCGACGAGCACCTAAAAATCGCGGAGAAGACTGCGGACGGGTGCGAATTTTTTATCACCCAGGCGGTTTATAATGTGCAAAACGCCAAAGATTTCATCGACGATTACGCCGCTTTGGAGCGCAAAAAAGTGCCTATAATCTTTACTTTCACGCCGTGTGGTAGCCTAAAGACGCTTGAGTTTATGAAGTGGCTTGGCATCTCGGTGCCGGATTTTTTGCAGCAGCGGCTGCAAAGCAGCGTCGATATCTTACAAAGTTCAACAGCGCTGTGTGCAGAGATGTTTGATTTCATCTATAAATACGCCCTCGCAAAAGGCGTAAGCGTAGGCGCGAACGTCGAGAGTGTCAGCACCCGCCGCGTCGAAATCGAAGCCTCGCTCAGCTTACTAAAAGAGATCAGAAAAATTATCCTTAAACACGAGAATTTGGGATTTTACGTTATTTAAAATTTTAAACCTGGCGCACGAACAAAACGCTAGATAGTCCAAGCTAGCGGAGGAATTTTAAATAATTTTAGATCGCTTTCTGAAAAATAAATCGAAATTTTATCCGAATGGAATTTGAACTTAAAATTTATAAAAAATTGCCCCAATAATATGCTTTAATACCTGTCGTCCATAACTGTAAGATGATATTTCGTGCTAAAATTTTTAAATGCTTGCAATGGCATTGAGCTGGACCTACCATCAAAACCTATAAATAGCTGTAGCTTTCGCACTAAAACTAAACGCATTGATCGCTTCAGTCTGTAGCTATAGCGTGGCTGCGCCCTCCGGCTCGCCGCTATCTATATAGAGATAATATATATTGTATAACGGGAGATAGCTGGAGATTTTAACGCCCTATAGATATTTAGAGATACGACGCTCCTGCACTCATGACATAGCGTCCTTTATTGTTCCATTCGTAGTATTTGATTTAAATTTACCGGCGTTTATGCTAAATTTCAAATCTAAGGCAATTTGATGCTTACTGTTGTGAGTGTTTTGGTATTTGAATTTTATTCTGCAGCCTATGTGTAGGTCGCTCAAAAGATCCACCATACGCCGCCGTAAAAATACTTGTCGAGCTTTGCAGCTAATCACAACAAGCTATTAATGTGTAGAATCAGCTGAAATTAACACCCATTTAGGCTATCATATTTGATTTCTTTTATAATCTAAAAGCCCGTCGCCAAAAAGGCAGCAGCCTCAGACTAACGTCGTTTTATAATCTCGCACAGAAAACCAATACTCAAACTACGCAATATTATAATATGCTTTTTATTGCAAACGCTTCATTTTAAAATTTTGAAACCCGACTCGGAATAAATATAAATTTGAAATTAGTTTTGTAAATAAGCTTGGAATTTAACTCTTAAATATGGCGAAATTCAAAAATTAATGAAATTTAAAAAATGCTAGTTTATGCTCTTGCCGCCAAATTTCAAAAGCGCGCTGCCCCAGGTAAAGCCGCCGCCGAACGCATCTAAAAGCATAAGCGAGCCGTTTTTGAGCCTGCCGCTCTCATAAGCGTCATTTATCGCCATAGGGATCGACGCCGAGCTAGTGTTGCCGTATTTGCCGATCGTAAGCACGCACTGCTCGTCGCTAAATTCTAGTCTTGCCTTGACCGCCTCGATAATACGCAAATTAGCCTGATGCGGGATGAAAAGATCGACCTGCTCGGGCGAAATTTTATTTTTCTCCAAAATCTCCACGACGTCGTTACTAAGCGTCGGTACCGCAATTTTAAAGACCTCGCGCCCCGCCATCTGCATGAAGCCCAGCTTTTCGTCGATGATCTTCCTGCTAAGCGGATTGACGCTGCCCGGAGCCGGGGTAATGAGAAGATCGCCCTTGCTGCCGTCGCTAGCGGTATGAATGTCGATGATTTCGTTATCGTCACGCGCCGCGATAACCGCAGCGCCCGCGCCGTCGCCGAAAAGTATGCACGTAGCACGGTCGCTCCAATCGACTATCGAGCTTAGTTTTTCCGTGCCGATTATCAACACATGTTTTTTGGCACCGCTTTCGATGAGGGATTTTGCGAGCTCCAAAAGATAGATGAAGCCCGTACAGGCGGCATTTATATCAAACGCCGTAATGCCGAAATTTAGGCCTAGTTTATCCGCGATAACGCACGCGGTCGAGGGCATGCAGAAATAATCGGGCGAGATCGTGGCGCAAATTATCACATCGATCTCATTTTTTTGTAAGCCGCTACGCTCGATCGCCTTTAACGCCGCTTTCGCGCCTAGATCACTAGTACTCTCGCCCTTTGCTATGCGGCGCTCATGAATGCCTGTGCGCTTGACAATCCATTCATCAGTCGTTTCAACCATTTTTTCAAGATCGAAATTAGTTAAAATTTGACTCGGCGCGTATGCTGCGATCGAGATCATCGAGGCTTTTTTCATTTTTGCTCGTTTGAAGAAATTTCGCTTTCTATCGCGGAGTTGATTTTAGAATCTGCAAATTTAAGCGCCTGGAAGATCGCGTTTTTAACGGCTTTCGGGGTACTTTTGCCGTGGCTTATGATGACGCATTCTTTGACGCCTAAAAGCGGCGCACCGCCATATTCGTCATAATCTGTGCTTTTTTTGATAATTTTAAAGACACGCTTCATCAAGATGGAGCCTGCGATGGCGATAGGGGATTTTTTAGTTTCGTTTTTAATAAGTTTGCCGATAGCGCTTGCGACACCTTCGCTGGATTTTAGCATAATGTTGCCGATAAATCCGTCGCACACGACCACGTCTACCGAGCCGTCAAAAATTTGATTGCCTTCGACATTACCGATAAAATTTTGCATCTTCTTAAGCATATGAAAGGTTTCTTTTGTTACCTCGTTGCCTTTACTATCCTCCTCGCCGTTGGATAATAAGCCGATGCGTGGTGCGTTTAAACCCATAATCTCCTTGGCGTATGCTTCGCCCATAATCGCGAATTGAAACAAATTCTCAGGCTTACAATCCACATAAGCACCCACATCTAGCACAAGCGTGCGACCGCCTATGGAATTTGGCATCAGCGTAGCAATCGCCGGGCGCAAGATACCTTTGAGCCTTCCTATGCGAAGCGTAGCAAGGCTCATCGTAGCGCCGCTATGTCCTGCTGATACCACGGCTTTGCAAGTGCCGTCTTTTACTAGATCGACCGCTTTAAAGATGCTGCTCTCTTTGCGTTTGAGAGCGTCGGTTGCGCCCTCTTTCATCTCAAAGACTTCGCTTGCAGCTACGTAAGTAATATATTTCTCAAAGCCTTGATCTTGTGGAATAAAAGGCTTGATTTGCGCTTCGTCGCCTACCAAAAATGCATTAAATTTACGCTCTCGCAGCGCATCTACGACTCCGTTTATTATCGGCTCGCAGCCGAAATCGCCGCCCATCGCGTCTATAGCAACGGAAATCATCGGATTAATATTCGCCCGTAGTTTTGTTTATTCTATGCGGAATTTTCCAGCTTCCGTCTTTATCTTTGACGGGGATCGGAAGGGTCACTTTGTAGTGAGTGCGTCTTTTCGCCGCACGAGTTTTACTAACTCTTCGCTTTGGAACTGCCATTTTTTCTCCTTTATAAATTTAGTTCTTGCATTCTTCGCAATAAAAATAGTCGCTTTTAAAAGCTTCCGTTTCGCTTCTTAAAATTTCATCCAGATCAACTTCAGTGCCGAAAAACTCCATAACATCCAAGCTCTCGTGCCTTTCGTCGTTAAAAACGCCTTCGCTTAAAAGCAAATTTACGCTCTCGTTTACGTCAAGATTAAATTCTTTGCCGCAGCGGTCGCAAATGTATGGAATTTTGCCCTTAATTTCGCCCTCGCACTCGATAAACTTAGAGTCTTTTCGTTTTAAATTTCCGCTAAGTTTAAGCCCGTCCCTCGAAATTTCAAACGGCACGGGCGCGGCGGAAATTTTAGCAAAAGCGATCTTCACGTGGCACTCTTAGCAAATTTCTCTTTTCGCAAAGAAAAATGCAATCTCGGTTTTTGCGTTTTCTAAGCTGTCGCTGCCGTGAACGGCGTTAGCGTCGATGCTATCCGCGAAGTCCGCTCTGATCGTGCCTTTATCGGCTTTTTTAGGATCAGTAGCGCCCATTAGCGCGCGATTTTTAGCTACGGCATCATCGCCTTCTAGCACCATTACGACCACCGGACCGCTAGTCATAAACTCAATCAGATCCTTATAAAAAGGGCGATCCTTGTGAATTTCATAAAATTTACCCGCATCTTCGGCGCTTAGGCATACTTTTTTAGCCGCTGCGATTCTTAGTCCGTGGCTTTCGAAACGATCGATAATTTTGCCTATAACGCCCTTTTTAACGGCATCAGGCTTAATAATAGAAAGCGTTTGCTGCATATAAACTCCTTAAAGTGAAAGGCGGATTGTATCGAAAAATAGGTTAAAATTTATTTAAGGATTGAATGAATTAAAATTCCGCGCATTTGATCGCGGAATTTTATCTGCTAGGCAAATACCGGGGTATCTCCGCTGCGTAGATCCGCACCTATACTATCCCTGCTAGGTTGACCCGCTACGATGTCGCTCCAGACAATACAGCCGTCGGTCGGACAGGCGCCAGCACAAGCCGGCTCGTCATTGTAGCCGACGCACTCGACGCATTTATCGGCATATACGTAGTAGCTATCCTCGCCGCTTGGGTTATCGCTATCGTCCACGATCGCATTTACCGGGCACTCGTCGATGCATGAGCCGCAGCTAATGCAAATATCGGTGATTTTTACAGCCATTGTTTCTCCTTTATCAAAAAATGTGGAGTAATGATAACATACTAAATTTAAAAAATGATAAAATTTAATATTATCAAGCAAATAAATTTTATTATATAAAAATTTTCATCAAATTTCAGCAAATCTAAAGTTTTAAAATGTATAATCGCCACCATAAATTTTATTAACAAGGAGAAACAAATGATAGTAACCAACAAAGCCGTTGATTTTACGGCAACTGCGGTTTTAGGCAACAACGAAATAGTCGAGGATTTCAACCTCTATAAAAATATCGGCGAAAAAGGCGCGGTCGTATTCTTTTATCCAAAAGATTTTACCTTCGTCTGCCCAAGCGAGATCATCGCATTCGATCACAGATATCAAGATTTCAAATCCAAAGGTATCGAAGTTATCGGCGTTAGCTGCGATAGCGAGTTTACGCACCTTGCATGGAAAAATACTCCGGTAAATGCAGGCGGTATCGGCAAAGTGCAGTTCCCGCTAGTTTCGGATATCACAAAAGATATCGCGCGCAGCTTCGACGTGCTGTTTGGCAACGCCGTAGCGCTTCGCGGCAGCTTCCTACTCGATAAAGACGGCACAGTCCGCCACGCCGTCATCAACGACCTACCGCTTGGCAGAAATATCGACGAGATGTTAAGAATGGTCGATACGATGCTATTTACAAACGAGCACGGCGAGGTTTGCCCTGCAGGCTGGCACAAGGGCGATGCAGGGATGAAAGCAGACCCTAAAGGCGTCGCAGAGTATCTAGACAAAAACGCGAGCAAACTATAATTTGTGAAATTCTTCGCGCGAGCGTATGAAGTTCTAACCGCGTAAGGTTTAAATTTAGCCTTGCGCAGGCTATTAAAGCTCGCAAAGCTTTCTAAATTCCGCTGCCAAAATTTTAAGTCGCGGCAGCGGAATTCCAAAAATTCCAAAAATTCCAAAAATTCCAAAAATTCCAAAAATTCCAAAA
>CAURKZ010000022.1:0-25958 GCA_963525605.1 uncultured Campylobacter sp. | reverse complement strand
TTTGCTCGTTTTGCTCGTTTTGCTCGTTTTGCTCGTTTTGCTCGTTTTGCTCGTTCGCGCAAAAAATTTCCGCTCGCGCCTTGCGCCGAAAGATTGGTCGCATGAGGTTTTTCGCCCGTGTCTTTAACTACAATATCGCGCGTGAAGAATTTTTCGCTCTCTATAAGTGTGCGCGCGCAGAATTTGCTGTCCGCGCCGCTCGCCGCTTTTGCCGCGATATCGCTCTTTTCCCTTTTTTTCAACGCCGCAATATCGCGCTGCGTTTCGCTCGCGGCGCACTGTTTTTTTTGCGAGCAGATCGGACGCGATATGCTTTTTATCTGCGCCGCTTTTCGTTTCTAGCGTGCAGCTTTTCTCGTAGTAGCCCTCTCTAGCAGCGGCATCTGTTTTTGCCGCAATATCGCGCATGCAGAATTTGCCGTCTGCGCCGCTCGCCGTAAGAGCGTGCGCGTAGTATTTCTCGCCCTCGAACCATAGTCCGCAAAGCCCCGCTCCATCGCCCGCAAGCGTGATTTTGCCAAGCGGCGAGTCGTAATATGCGATAAATTTCATCGTTGCTCCTGTTTTGCGATTAAATTTAGGCGCCGCAAGCGCTTAAATTTCCCAAATTTCTAAAATTTGCGGACAGATTTTAGCTATGCTCTGTTCAAACTCCGCCTTTTGCGAGGCGTTCGGCTCGTCAAGGGCTTCGAATTTAGCAAAAAGCTCCGCTATCTCAAACCAGCCCGTGAGATTTAGATCGAATTTTTCCAAATTCGCCTCGGACAAAAACTCCAAATCATGGTCGTAAAACGCGATCTCGCCACCAGAGCTTAGTAGCCAAAGATCGCCGGTGCCTCCCTCTGCAAAGATATAAAACTCGCGAAGTAGCCCGCTATCGCCCTCAAAAGGAAATTTCGCCGCATCGTTGCAGCGTGCGATCTCATACTCTTTCAGCACTCTAAAATCGCCCGCAATCTCCCTGCCGAGGTATTCGCCTAGGATATTTTTTAGCTCGTTTTTATTCAAATTTAATCCCTACGCTTTAGTTTCGCTTTTTGACATAAAACATAAAAAAGCCGACCATCGCTGCGAAAATCACGCACATTGCGAGCGTCACGATGAGCGTGCCGTGCGCCGAGCCGCTTAAAAACAGCCCCGTCGTGTTCATCCCGAAAAAGCTCGTGATGAAATTTAGCGGCAAAAGCAGCGACGAGATGATCGTGAGAATGTAGATGTTGCGGCTGATCTTGTCGTTTTTGAGGCTCTGGATGAACTGATAGATATCCTCGATCCTGACGGCGTATTCGCTCATCACGCCCTTGAAAACGCCCGCTTCGTAGGCGTAGTTTTTCAGCCGCTTTTTAAGAGCCGCTTGCTCGTTTGCGCAGATGAGCAGCGCTTCGTAAAAATGCGAAATTTTGTTTTGAAATTTGCGGATTTCGTATTTTAGGATAGAGTGCTTTTTCATAAATTTTGAAAAATCGCCGCGGCGCGTGTAGATTTTTTCGTAATTCTCAAGCTCTGCGGAGTGCTCTAAAATTTTATCGCGATACTGTGCTAGGATCTTTTTTACGACTGCGAAAAACTCCGCCTCGCTGCTAAGCCGCACCTCAGCGGCACCCTCCTGCAAATAGATCGCGCCCGCGTCGAAAATAAAACGGTAGTTTTGCTCGCGCGGCGCGTCTGTCACGAAGTACACATACTCGCGATCCTCGGCGTAGTAGTAGCCCGAAACGCTGCGCTTTTCGGTAATCGGGTTCAATGAGGCCTCCTTATTTAATCGTTTTAAATTTACGGAATTTCAGAATTCCGCTCAAATTTACGGAATTTTGAAATTCCGCTGCCTATAAGAATTCCGAAATTTCGCCACTAATAGGAATTCTAAAATTCCGTCACCATTTAAATTTTATCGTATTTGGAATTTCAAAACTCTTTTGCGCTTGGAATTTTAAAATTTTAAGCATGAAAGAATTTTATTATTGGTGGAATTTATGCGACGCAGTCGCAATTCAAATTTAGCGCGGACGCAGTCCGCACCGCTAGCGTCGCGCGGGTGGGGGGTTGGTAAGGGGGCGGGCGCGCCTCGCAACTCTGAGCGCCGCCCCCTTACGGATTATGTGTAACGCATACGCGGGCTCGAATTTATAAAGATTTCACTATGTTAAATTTTAGTATTTTAGCTCTTTGTGTATTTCTCTCGGGGCGGGAAGGGGGCTTGAATTGCGAGGTCGCTCCCCTTCCCGCCCCAAACCCCACCCATCCCCCGACGACGCTTTATAAGGGGCGAGCTGTGCTCGCGCTAATTTTTATGTCGCGGCTACGCCGCATGAAATTTATTACGAAGTCCCGCCGAAATTTTAGCGCAAAGTCCGTCGCAAACTCTTGTGTGGAAACATATTAAATTACATGGCGAAGTCCGTTTGTGCCGCGTGATCGTAACGTGCGCTAAATTTTAAAATTTCAAACCGAGCCCCCACATTTCAAATTTAAAACGTGGATTAAATTTAAAATTTAAAACCGAAGATAAATTTTAAAATCCCGCGGCGAAATTCTACGTTAAAAGCACCCGTACTTTTGCAAAACCTCGGCGAAGGCGTGATGAAATGGGCAAATTCCGTATCGTTCGCGCTCGCGTCTGAGGCGAAAAGGCCTTTGAGCTAGAGCCTAAAGCGATATGACCTTTGAGCCAAAGCCCCCTTCTGTAGGCGTGCCGTCGCGAAAGCCCTTGACGCTCGGATGCGATTTTAAAAATTCCTTTACCGCGAACGCGAGCTTGCCCGTGCCGATGCCGTGTTTGACGATGATCTCATCAAAGCCCATCACGAGGCTTTGGCTGATGAATTTATCAAGCCTGCTGATCGCTTCCTCGGCGCGCAAGCCGTGCAGATCGAGCACGAGCGACGCGGAGGCGGGCTTTTGCACCTTGATACTGATATTTTTTACGGGCGCGGGTGCTGCGCCGCTGCGCTTTAGCTCGCTAAGCGGCACGCGCAGCCTGATGCCGTCGCTTAGAATCAGCGCCTGGGTTTTGCTGAGTGATAAAATTTCGCCCTTGATCTTGCCGTATTTTACGCGATCGCCCACCTTAAAGCTTTGCGGCTCCGGCGCAATAAACTCCGGCTGCTGCACGGCCCGTGCAAGCTCGTTTGCGCGGTTTATGGCGCGCTGCTTTTCGCGCACGTCGCTTAGGCTCACGCTGCGTTTGGCCTCCGAAATGGCGCGGTAGTATTCGTTTTGCAGCCTTGAAAGCTCGGCTCTCAGCTCGCTTTGTGCGCGCTCGCGCTGATCTTTCAGCGCCTCGCTCAGCGCGTCTAATTTCTCCTCTTTTTGCTGCGTCTGGGCTAGTTTTTGTTTTAGCTCAAGCTCTAAATTTATCGCTTTTGAGATCGCTTCGTTCAGGTTTTCTTTGTTTTCGCCGTAGTTTTTGCGCGCTGCAGCGATCAAATTTTGCGCTATGCCGTAGCGCAGCGCGGTTTCAAAGGCGTAGGATTTGCCGATCGTGCCTTTTAAAAACTCATATTTCGGCACGCTGTTTTTCTCGTCGTAAAGTGCCGCCAGCAGCTCCACGCGCGGATCTTTCGCCAGCAGCATCGCCAGGCGCTTGTGATGCGTGGTGATGATCATCTTCACGTCGCCGCTTATCAGCTGCTCGATCATCGCGCCATATAGGCTCGCAGCCTCCTCAAAATCGGTACCCAGCTCGATCTCATCTACGCCGATTAGAATTTCTTTGCGCCCGAAAAGCTTGCTAAAGGCAACCATCCTGCCCGCGAAGGTCGAGATGTCGTTTTTGGAGTTTTGCGGATCCTCCATTATGAGTTCGAACTCCTTAAATGTGCCGATGCGGCTGCCGCTTGCGCGAATAGGCATCGGAAGTAGGTACTTAGCTAGCAGCGCCGCGCTTAGAATGCTTTTTAAAAGCATCGATTTTCCGCCCGCATTCACGCCGGTGATGAGTAGAATTTTGCCGCAAAACTCCACGCTCACGCGCTTTGGATTTTTAAGCGCAGGGTGGGCGAAGCTATCTAATACGATGTCGCGCGAGGGCTCGGGCAGGACGAACTCATAATCGCTCGCTCTTGCCATCGCAGCGCGCGCAATCAGCGCATCGATCTGATCAAAGGCGGCGTTTATAAATTTTAGATAGGCTAAGTTTTTATTAAAAACCGCGCTAATCTGCTTGCAGTGCTCAAATACGATCTGCTCTTTTTTATCTAAAATCGCGCTTTGAGCGGATTTCAGAGCCGCGATCGCATCGGGCAGCACGTAAAAATAGCCTCCGCTTGAGCGCGCTACGACGCTGCCCTTTAACACGTGATTAAAGCCGCCGCGCACCAGCAGAGCTTCGGTGTCGCTTATGTAGTGGATCTGCGTGTCGGCGAGATAGGGCGAAAGGGCTTTGGAATAGATCAGCCTTTTTAGCGTCTGCTCGATCTCGTCACGCTTTATCTTAAACGCCTCGTTTAGCGCGCCGAAGCGCTCGTCTATCGCGTCGCGAAAGCCGCCCTGATCGTCGAAATAATCCTTTAATTGCGCGATGGGCGCAGGAATTTCGATCTTCGCAAGCCAAGCGGCGAGCTTGCCCTCAAAAGGCTGTTTTTTGAGATACAGAAAATAGCGAATGATCTTACTAAACTCGTAAATTTCGCTGATATGCAGCACGCCATGCTTTGAGATACGCATCAGCGCGTCGTCTAGGTTTGCGACGCTCTCGCACTGTGCCAGATCAAATTTCGTAAGCTCTGAAATTTTCTCAAAATTTAGCTTGCTATCGCCGCTTAAAAACAGCGGCTTTTCGCGCGCCAAAAAGCTTTTAAATTTCACTAGATACTCGCTCAGATCGAGGCGCGTAAAGAGTTCGTCACTGATCATAAACACACTCTTTGATCTTGTAGGTTTTGCCCTTAAACTCCGCGCCTGCGCTTTTTTTGGCGATGAAAGCACCCAGCGAAAAGGAGTAGGTAAAATTTTCTCGCGTTACGATCTGCGCGGAGCTTTGCAAATTTAAGCTCTGCGGCGCGGAATTTTGCGTAGCTTTAGAATTCTGCGCGGAGCCTTGCATAGAATTTTGCTCGGCTGCGTTAAAATTCTGCGCGGAGCCTTGGGGATTAGAGGTTTGCGTGTCGCCTAGTTGCACGGAATTTTGTGAGGCAGAGCTTCGCGTACCTCCTTGATTTGCGGAATTTTGCGGCGCGAGGTTCTGCGTATCGCCTTGCTGCTTAGAATTTTTCGAAGTAGGGCTTTGTGCGGAATTTTGTCCGTTCGAGACGGCGCCGTTTATTTGTGCAGCGGAAGTATGCTCGTTCGTTTGCGCGGTTGAACTTTGAGCGGCGGAGGCGGTCTTGTCCTGCGCGTTTAAATTTGCTTCGCCGGCTTGCGAGCCCAAATTTTTCGCATTCGCGCTGTGTTTTTCGGAGAAGGAATCTGCCGCGCCGCGCGTTTCGGCAGCGGAATTTATCGCGCCGCCGCATCTTAATCTGGCGCCCGCGTTAAATTTAAACACCATCTCCTCCTCAAGCTTGGCGGATCGCTCGCTCGTGCTTTCGTAAAAATACGCCCCCGCGCACAGCAGCACGATCAGCGCCGTGGCGATGATTTTAGCCCTTTTGCTTAAAATTTCGTCCCGCACGAAAAAGATCGCCGCGATAAATAAAAATGCGAAAATAAACACCAAAAATCTCAAATTTTATCCTTGTCCGCCCGCAGCGGAGTTTGTCTAATAAATTCGGCGAGAGTTTTCAAGCCTAAAATTCTCCGCGCAGCTGATAGGTGATGTCGCCTGCGCCAAATCCGATCACGAGCCCGTCGTTTATGATGTGGCGGACGCCGAAAATATCGCTAAATTCTATCTTCTCGCCGTTTCTAAAGACCCGCTCGGTAAATAGTGCGCCGAGCCCCTTAAACTCCTCTTTCAGATCGATGCCGTTGTTTGGCTCGCCCGCGGCGTAAACGGGCAGCACCACTAGCTCCAAGGCGCCCGCAAAGCACTCTTTAAAAGCGTTTAAATTCGCCTTAAGTCTGCTGAAGCGGTGCGGCTGAAAGATCGCCGTGATCTTGCTAAGACCTAGCAGGCTAGCGTATTCGCGCGCGCTTTGCAGCGTCGCTCTGATTTCGGTAGGATGGTGGCCGTAGTCGTCGATGAGCACGAAGTTTGGGGTGGCGCACAGGATGTCGAAGCGCTTTTTGATCCCTTGGTAATTCAGTAAATTTTTGCGGATCTGTTCTAGCCCCGTCTCGCACGCTGCGGCTAGGATCGCCAGCGACGCGTCTATGGCGATGTGCCTTCCTAGCCCGTAAACCTCGAAGCGTCCGAGCTCTTTAAGATTAAAGCTCATAAACGGCTGATGATCGCGTAGCAGCACCTTTAGATCCGTTATATCGCGCGAAGGAAAGAGCTTAATACAGCCGAGCTTGATGGAGCTTAAAAACTCATCCTCGGCGTTTATCACGCGGATCTTAGCGCGCTCCAAAAAGCCGCGATACGCCGCGTGAAATTTATCCAAATCGTTGTCGTAATGATCCATATGCTCGGGCTCAGCGTTGGTCACGACCGCAACGTAAGGGTTGGAATTTAAAAAGCTAGAATCGCTCTCGTCGGCTTCGAAGATGATGTTTTCGCTGTTTTCGTATTTCATATTCGAGCCGAACTGCTTGGAGATCGCACCGATGATAACCGAGCCGTCTATCAGCGCCGAGGTTATCGCGCTCGTCGTGCTTTTGCCGTGCGCGCCGGCGACTGCGAAGACGCGCTTGTCTTTTAGCACGAAGGGCAGGGCTTCCTTGCGCGAGAGGCAGACGATCCCTTTTTTGCGCGCGGCTTGCAGCTCGACGTTGTCCTCTTTGATCGCGGCGGAGTAGATGACGATCTCCTGATCCTTGATCGCCGAAGCGTCGTGCGGAGTGATGATATCCATGCCGTCCGCTCTTAGCTTGTAGGTCGTCTCGCTCTCTTTGATATCCGAACCCGAAATGATAAAATTTTTCTCGTGTAAAAATCTCGCTAATGCCGATATTCCTATGCCGCCGATGCCGATAAAATGAACCTTTTTCACCTTTGTCCTTAAATATTATAATAGATAATTACGTTTAAATTTTTAAATCTCGCGCCGGCGAAATTTAAAAATTTAAACCATTCCCGCGCGCCTAGAAATTCGTCTTTAAATTTTACGAGCTCGCAGCGTCGGGCAGCCTCGGTAGCTGCCAAACCGCTTTTAAAATTTAGCGATCTAAATTTACCTTTAGAATTTCGCCTTTTAAAATTTGAGCGCTCGAAATTCCGCCTTGAAACGAGAGCGCTTAAAATTTTACGGCTCAAATCCGCCGTTAAAGCCTCGCGGCTAGCAGGGTGCCACCGCGCCTGCCGCATCGTTTCGCGCACTAAAGCCGCGTAAATTTCGGTAAATTTCATCACGCGTCCATTATTAAATTTAACGCCTAAAATTTCGCCGCTTGGGCTTTGCGGCAAAACCTATTCGCCGCTTTATGCTTTAAATTTAGCCGACAAATTTACCCGCATAAATTTAAAATTTCGTCGAAATTTTAAATATCGGTGCGCCCGTTGATCGCCTTTATTAGCGAGAGCATATCGACGTTATCTAAGCTCACGCCCGTAGGCACGCCTTGAGCGAGCTTGGTAAATTTCAAACCCAGATCCGCGAGCTTGTCCTCGACGTAAAGCATTATGCCGTCGGAGTTGATGCCGGGCGTCAGCGCAAATATCAGCTCGCTTGCGTCGTTTTGGCTCACCATGGCGCGTAGCGCCGCGATTTTATCTTCGTCGGCGGTGTCTAGTACGAAGTAGCGGCCGTTGTAAATTTTATTGCTCTCTAAAATAAAGATATCTTTAGGATTTTCGACGATGCAAATTTTATCGCTTTCGCGCTCATCGTCAGCGCAGTATTCGCAGATCTCGCCCTCGCATACCGCACCGCAGATGCGGCATCTGTGCAGTCCACGCACCGCCTCTTCGATATTGTGTGCTAAATTTAGCCCTAGGAAGGAGTTTTGCACGCTTACGTAGTAGGCAAAGCGTAGAGCGGACTTTTTGCCCACGCCGGGGAGCTTTTCAAAGCTTGCGACGAGCTCTTCGAACCTGTCTCCGCCGCTCATATGGCGCCCTTCGGCGAAAAGACGATTGAGAAGTAGTGCGTGCCGTCGCTGTAATTGTACTCGAAGCGGAATTTATGCAGCTCGCAAATTTTATCGATGATGTAAAGCCCGAGCCCCATGCCGGTGGCTTTCTCGTCTTTATTTCTGATAAAGGCCTGCTTATAGTGCTCGAATGATTTTGCAAGCGCCGCGCCGCGGTTGGCGACGCTGATCTTATTTTCGTCGCAGATGATGGCGACCTTTTTATCGGCGGAGTATTTTAGGGCATTGTCGATCAAATTTTTAATCGCCAGCGCAAATAGCCCGAAATCCACGTTTATTACCGCATCGCACTCGATATCCGTGTTAATAAGCTCATCCCAGTTATCGAGCATAGACATATCTTTTACTTGCTCTAAAATGAGGCTGAAATGATAATCCTGATAATTTAGCGAGTAGCTTTTTGAGAGCAGTTGCTCGATTTTAGCAAACTCGTTGATTAAAATTTCAAGCCGCTCAAAGACATTAACGAGCCGCTCTTTTTGCGTTTCGTCATCGAGCATTTCGGTGATTAGCCTGCCCTTGCCGATCGGGGTTTTGAGCTCATGCATGATGGTGCGTAAAAATAGCTGGCGCGAGCGGATCAGCTCTTGAATTTTAGCGATTGCGTTGTTAAATTCCTGCGCAACCTGCCCGATCTCGTCCTCGCTATGCGTGGCGGCTAAATTTACGTCCAAGTTGCCCTGGGCGAATTTTTTGATATTTTTGCTTAGCTTTTTTAGCGGCGTAAAACTTCGCACTATCGATAGATAAAGTGAGATCAAAACCGCCATCGTAAGCAGAAATCCGACCCAGAGCGGATCGTTTAAATTCTTCGTGCCAAGGCTTTCGAAAACCACGACGAAAGAGTTGTTTTTGATATTTAAAAACAATGAATTATTATACTCAACCGAACTAAACTCGCCGATAGAAGTATCTTGAACGAAAAAAATTTTACCGTTCGTGATGATGTTTTGGATGATATTTTTGTCTTTTACAAGCTCCAAGCCATAGCTGGAGAAGTAGCGCTCAATATCGCTAGGAGGGGCGTTGCGCTTGTATAGCTCAAGTAGATTATTGACCGCGTTTATTTGATTAGCCTGCATGCTACCTAGAGCTCTATTCATCTGCATCCGTGCGAACGTGATGAAAAGCACGCAGACTAAGATGATCGCGATTACAAAAAAAACCGAAATTTTAGTGATTAAGGAGTGTTTCATCCGATGAGCTTGTAGCCGATACCGCGAACCGAAAAGATATGCTTAGGCGCTTTGGAACTATCGCCGATTTTGGTGCGTAGGCGCCCGATGATGACGTCTAAGCTCTTTGAGTCCTTATCTTTTAGGCTCTTGCAATGGTATACGAGCTGCTCGCGAGATACCGAAAAACTATGCTGCTTGATTAGGTATTCTAAAATTTCATACTCCGCAGGCGTTAGCACGAGCGACTCCTCGCCGAAGTAAATTTCATGGCGCTTGTCGTCGATACGAAATACGCTATCCGTGGCGGTTTCTTCCTTTTCGCTGGCTTTTTTATAGCGGCGGATGAGGCTCATGATGCGCGCGTGCATCTCTTTTGGATCATAAGGTTTCGGCAGGTAATCGTCCGCGCCGATCTGAAGGCCTACGACGCGATCGCTCACGTCGCTTCTAGCCGAGCTGATGATGATCGGAATATCGTATTTTTCGCGGATCTCTTTGCAGACCTCAAGTCCGTCCATCCCAGGAAGCGTAAGATCCAAAATCAGTAGATCGTAGTTTTTGATCCCAGCACTAATGCCCAGATACGGGTCTTCGAAGTTCGTAACTTGGATGTTAAATTTAGCCAGATATTCAGTTAGAAGCTGTGCGAACTCGCTGTCGTCTTCTATCATCAATACATTTATCATTTTTTATCCTTTGAATCGTTGATCTGAAATTTTAAATATTGCATTATACATAAAAATAGTTAAGTCTTAACTTGAGTTTTATTAAATTTAGATAAAATTGCCCCTTTTGTATAGTTCAAGGAGAATTTCGTGGAAGAAGATTATTATGAAATTTTAGGCGTGGCGCGCGATGCCGACGCCGAAACGATAAAAAAGGCGTTTCGAAAGCTCGCTTTGGAATTCCACCCCGACCGCAACCAAGGCGACAAGGAGTCCGAGGAGAAATTTAAAAAGATCAACGAAGCGTATCAAATTTTAAGCGACGATCAAAAGCGCAGGATGTATGATCGCTACGGCAAAGAAGGCATTAGCGGCGCATACGGCGGCGCGGGCGGCGGCGGATTTGATTTTAGCTCCATTTTTGGCGATTTTTTCGAACAAGCATTTGGCGGAGGCGGTCGCTCGCGCCCTAGCGATCCATACGGCATAGATACCGAGCTAGCCGTAACGCTGGAGTTTAAAGAGGCTTTAGAGGGCGTACACAAGGAGATAAAATACAAGATTAAAAAGCCGTGCTCCGCCTGCGACGCTACCGGCTCGAAAGACAAAAAAAGACATACCTGCTCCGCTTGCGGTGGCACGGGGCGCGTCGCGGTCAGGCGCGGATATATGAGCTTCATCCAAAGCTGCTCCGAATGCGGCGGCACGGGCGAGATAGTAAAAGATAGATGCAAGGATTGCGGCGGCAGAGGCTTTACAGAAGAGGACGTGAGCCTTAAATTTGACATTCCCGCAGGTATCGACGACGGACAGCGCGTGCGCCTAAGCGGCAAGGGTAACGTCTCTAAAACCGGCGAGATCGGGGATCTGTACGTGATAGTGCGCGTGAAGGAGGACAGCCACTTCCTGCGCGACGGAGACGACCTGTATATCGAGGTGCCGGTGTTTTTCACGCAGGCGATCTTGGGCGAGAGCATCGAGGTGCCGACGCCGCGCGGCAAGGCGGAGCTGAAGCTTAAAGTAGGCACGAAGGACAAGCAGCGCTTCACGATCTACGGCGAGGGTGCGCCGAATATCCGCACCAAGAAAAACGGCGATCTGATCGTGCAGGTAAACGTCCAAACCCCTAAAAAATTGAACGAGAAGCAAGAAGCACTTTTGCGCGAGCTTCAAGAAAGCTTCGGTAGCAAGGGCGGAGACGACGAGGGGATACTCGATAAGATCAAGAATTTTTTCAAGTAAGCTGCTTTGATCCGCTTTGCGCGGCGATTATTTGAGCTCTAGCTTAGCGGGCTGCGGAATTTTAAATTTAGCCGCTGCCTGTTTGGCTCTCCCCGCTGCTTGTTTGGTCGCTCGCTAGCCGTAGTTCATTTGATCGTAGCTTGCTTGATCTTCGCTCACTGCTTCATGTGATTAGCGCCTATCGTTTAGCTGCCGTTTGCCAAGCGTCGTCTGTCTGATCGCTATAAACACTGCGCGGCGACTTTATAGGGCAATGCTTGCGAGTAGAATTTTATCCGCGTGCGGCGGTCTTTGAATGTTACTGCGACGTTAAACGAAGGCTCGGAGCGGTTCGCGCGCCGTAAAAGCGACTACAAATTTAAAAAGGACGAAAATGGATCGCAAGAACGGACCTGCGAATTTCAGATCCGCAGACGATGAGATGTTTGCGTTTTTATCGAGCTTGGGCGATCGCTGGCGGGTGAGCGAGGGCGGAGCGCGCTTTATAGAGAAAAATTTTACCTTCATCGGCTCAAAGCCCGTCTTGCGGGGATTGAAAGATTATGCGACCGCAGACTGCCTGAGCTTTGCCGGTGCCAGAAGCTTCATAGACGCAAATCCTGCGGTAAAAGCGAGGATTTTAGGCGGTAAAATCTGCTATCTGGGCGATAGCTTAACGAGCGCCGAGGTTAAATTTGCGCCTGAATATTTTTACGATTTTTTAAAATTTATAATGGAGCAGGTCCCAGAACACCACTATTTTTTCAGCCCTACCGCGCGCTGGCTCTTGCTGGTTGCGATGGAGAAATACGTGGAATTTGCGGCTTTAGATTAGCGTTTGCGCCCACGAAAATTTGCGAAATTTCGCCGCCTATGCCGCGCAAGTTCGGACTGGCCGCGGCTTGCTACAGCGGGGCGAAAGAGGAGGGAAAGATCGGTTGAAATTTATCGACTGCGGCAAGAACCGCGACGCAGCGGCGTGAAATTTAAACGGGCGCCCCGTTTGCGAACTAGCCTTTGCCTAGCTTGATACGCGCCCTAAAATCGGGCATGATCTGCGCGATGAGCGCGTAAAAGTCCGCTCCGTGATTTGCGTGGATGAGGTGTGCGAGCTCGTGCAGTACGACGTATTCGATGAAGCGCCGATCCCGCTCTATCAGGCTTAGCGAGAAGTTGAGATAGCCCTTGGCATGGTTGCAGCTGCCCCAGCGCGTCTGCATTTTGCGCACCCGCACCCGTGCGATCTTGCGGCCTATCCGCGGGGAAAATTTCTCGATATGGCGCAGATAAAGCTCAAGCGCAAAGGCCTTTTTAAACGCCGCAAACTCGCTCTCGCTCTCGCAAAAAATCGCACCCCCCGATACGAAAATTTTATCTTTAAATTTAGAGCTTTGGATAAAATTTTTGATCGTAAAATTGGGCTCGTCGCGCTCGATTTCTGCCGCTTGCGTGCTTTGTGCTACATTTTGCGGCACGTTTTCGCTCGCGGATTTTGAAATTTTTTCGCCCGAGACCGAAATTTCTTCACTCACGACAGAGCTAAAATTTGAAATTTCTCCGCTCTCGGCGGGTCTAAATTTTGAAATTCCTTCACCCGCGATAGGTTTAAATTTTAAAATTTCACCCTTTGCGGCGGGATCAAATTTTAAAATTTCGCCGCTTGAGGCGGAGTTAAATTTACCCGCATCGCTACTTTGTGAAACGCACCCGTCCGAGTGAAATTTTAAATTTTTGCCGTAGGATTGCTTACGGACACTTTGCGACGCCGTATCTATAAACCCGCCGCTTTGTCGTACTTCGCTCTGTTGCGCGAGCCCTTGCACCGCATCACCGTGCAGGTTAAATTTCAAATCCTCGCCCGCCGCATTACTTTGCGAAGTGCGTTCGCCCGAGTGAAATTTTAAAATTTCACTTCCCGTGCCGCCGCACGCACCGTCATTCATGCCGCCCGTGCCGTTATTTGCGCTGCCTCTCACGTCGTCGCCGCTACCGCCTATGCTCGCGCCGCTTTGTAAATGAGCTGAATTTGCACCGCCCGCGCCGCTATCTCCTAAATTTTCATTCGCGCCGCAGTTTGTACCGAGCTCAGCCTCGCGGCTGAATTTCAGCTTGTAGATTTTGCCTAAAATTCTAACCTGATCGCTCGCTAGTAGCTTGCTTCGCAGCCGCTCTAGCGTTTGGAGGATCCAGCTTTCGTGCTTTAGGATGAAATTTTCTGCCTGCGCTGCGGTGTAGGAGCGCGGCACGCTGACGCTGATTTCACACTCTTTATTGATGCGGATGCGCGCGTATTTCATCCGCTTAAAGCGCAGGCTGATCGGTAAGCCTAGCAAATTTAGACTAACTTTTTGCTCTGCCATTTTTTACTTATCCATCGCGCCGTATTAGCGCTGCCGCGCAGCCACTCGTCGCAGAAAAACCCGATCCAAACGCCCAAAATTCCATACCCCAGATGGATGCCCAAAAGCCAGCCCACGGGGATCGAGACGCCCCACATAAAGATCACGCCCATCGCAAAGGGAAACCTCGCGTCGCCGCTTGCGCGCAGGGCGTTTACGAAGACGATATTAAGCGTCCGTCCGAACTCAAGCCCCAGTGTGAGGTAAAAAAGCGGCCGCATGACCTGCTTGTGTGCCTCGTTTAGGCTCAGTAGCTCCATAATCTGCTCGCGCGCTAAAAACACGATCGCGACGAAAAGCGCCGTCGCCCCGAGCCCGAAGCGCAGTGCGGTAAAAGTGTGTCGGTATGCCTCCTGCGGCTTGGCAGCGCCTACGAGGCGGCCTACGATCACTTCGTTTGCCATACTGATCGCGCTTCCGCCGAAGAAGATGAATGATGAAATTTGAAAATAGATCGTCTGTACGGTAAGGCTCGCCTCGCCCATGCTCGCGACGAAGGCGAAGGCGACTAGATACTGCACGATCCACAGCATGTTTTCGCCAGCGCTCGGAAGCCCTACGGATAGAATTTTACGCAGCGTGGCGAGCTTGATCTTTAAAAACATCGTGAGGTAAAATTTTATCTTTAGCACCTTCGTGATGATGAGGAAGAATAAACATACGCCGATCATACGCCCTGCGATCGTGCTCACGCCGATGCCTTCAAGCCCGTAATACGGCAGTCCGAACGGCCTAAATAGCACGACGTAGTTGCCCGCGAGCGTCACTAGGTTCATCGCCACGGAGACCGCGATGATGAAATTTGCGTATCCGTAGACGCGCACGATGGCGCTAAGCACGATCGCGACGGCGTCTATCGCAAAGACAATGCTGATGACCTTAAGATAGATCGCGCTTTCGCTCAAAAGCTCGGTAGGCACCTGCAGCGCGCGGAGTAAAAACGGCGCGCAGCTAAAGACGAAAACGCCGCTGCAAAGCCCCACGAGCGCGTTAAATGCGATGCTCGTGTGGATCGCGCGCATGGCTAGGACTTTGTTTTTCGCCCCCAGCGCCTGTGCTACGAGCACCGAGCAACCCACGGCGAGGAAGCCGAAAACGGTGACGAAGAGCAAAAATATCTCGTTGCCCGCCCCCAGCGCGCCTACTAGCGAGACGTCCACGCGCGAGATCATGTAGGTGTTGATAAACGTGGTTACTAGGCGCAAAAACATATCGACGTAGATTGCGAGCGAGAGCCTTAGCAGCGAGATTTCTTTCATATTTTGCCTTTATTTGGGGGCAATTGTAGCCGAAAATTCTTTTAGGTTTGCTTTTGTATCAACATCGGCTATTTTGTGCGTAATCGCTCTTTTACATACTTTGCCCTTTGCCTATTTTTCCTTAAAATATTCCATCCACAAAAAAATATTCGTACGGCAAGTTCGATAACATGGAGTGCTAAACTTTCGCTGCATAATTCTATTAATTTGGCTGTAAAGTTATAAATTTCAATTAGTAGAATTTTGCAATTTTGCATTTTAAAATTTTGTTTAAAACTCTAGTTGTGTAAATCCTGATTTTGTTGAACGTACTATTACGTTTACGTATAAATGAAATATCTTGGGGGCGGAAAGGAGGCTTGAATTGCGAGGTCGCTCCCCTTTCCGCCCCCAAACCCCCACCTAACCCCCGACGACGCTTTATAAGGGGCGGACTACGTCCGCGCTAAATTCTATGCGCGGCAAGGCGCGGTGCGTAAATTTAAACCCGAATTTAAAATTCTAACCATTTACCGCAATTTGATATAAACTCGGCAAAATTTTCCAAGGATCCCCGATGCAAACGCTTGATTTTCACGTCCATCTGCTAAGCAAGGAGGTGCGCTTCGACCGCCCTTACGACAGGCTCGCGCTGCGCCTTTTCGGCAGGCGTTTCGGCATAGACGTATCGCGCGCGATCAAAGAGCCCTATGAAGCCTATGTGGACGCTCTGCTAGGCGGGCTTAGAGCTTCAAAATACGTTAAAAAGGCGGTGCTTTTCGGCGTGGATGCTAAATTTAGCGATGCGGGCGAGCTAATCCATCGCGATAAGACCGTCTGTGCGGACAACGACAGCGTGTTTGAAATTTATCAAAAAAACCCTGATCTCATCGTGCCGTTTTTTAGCATCAATCCGAAGCGAGCGGACGCGCTAGATGAGATCGATCGCTGCTTCGAGCTCGGATTTAAGGGGGCGAAATTTTTACAAAACTATTGGGATCTGGATACGAGGCTGTCTCGCTACGCGCCGTATTTTGAAAAGCTCGCCAAGCTCGGCTTGCCGCTAGTGATCCATGTCGGCAACGAAAGCTCGGTGCCCAGCACTCGCCGCTGCGAGGCGCTGGAGATGATCTACGCGCCGCTTGAGCTGGGAGTCACGACGGTGTGCGCGCACATGGCGATTAACTACGAATATTCGCATATTTTTCGTGCGCTCTCGCGCCGCCCGCGAAATTTCGGACACGATTATTTCGCGCTTCTGGCGCTTCTGCGCACGCACAAAAACCTCTACGCCGACGTTTCCGCTCTGATGACGCCGGTGCGCGCTAAGGCTCTGCCGCATCTGGCGAGCCAAACGGACGTGCACTCGCGCCTGCTTTACGCTTCGGACTTTCCGGTGCCGTATTCTGCGATATACAACACCTATGATCTGCGCCTGTCGCAGCGTATCGCGCTGCATAAAGAGCCCAACCCTTTCGATCGTAACGCGCGCGGACTGCTCGCGTATTTCGGCGAGGATAGCGAGCTGTGGAGCAACTACAAAAAAATTCTGCCCTTTGCGTAGACGGCGAAATTCGGGGCGTGCGGTTAGAATTTGGGCGTTTACAATTTTTTATAGTTGCCTCCGCGTGGGTACAGTGAATGACGTAGTGGGCGCGTGAAATGTAGCAGTCGGCGTCGTCTGTATAGCGAGAGAGAAGGCGAAGCGTGTGTTGGGCAAAGCGCTCAGATGAAGCATGCGCCGCGAAATTTCACAGGACGAATTCCGCAAACGGTAATTCGCAAAATTCCGCATATTCCGCCGCCGCAAATTCGGCAGATATCGGCCGAGTGCATTCACTCGACGTTAAATTTAAAATTTAAACCGAGCGGCGTGTATCGTAGTATCAAAGCGTTCCTCGGCGTGGTGTAAATTTTGGAATTTCAGTGGTTTAAATTTTAGCTAGCAGTTACACCAAATGAAACGGTGAGATCATATACGGCGCGCTGCTGTTTAAATTTAGCTTGCAGGCACGCTAAATCCTAGCCGCGACACGATTTGCTTTAAATTTTACAACGACGGCTCGCTTTAAATTTTAAATCATTAGCGCAACCTACAAAAATTTAGCGTCGACCTGCCTGAAATCCGCATACATCGCGCCGCCTATGCTGCACCGGCGCCGCGTCGCATGATTTACGCTAAAACGATATCGCACTTATCGAAACTGCCAAAATACCAACGACGCGTTGTGTCATTCGCGCCGAATTGCGCTGCACCTTTCTTGTCGCATTACTTGCACTATAAAATTTCAACGTAGGTTTGTTTTAAATTTCATTGTATCGCACAAAAAAACCGTTGCGCGAGAAATTCTAGCGGCGGCTTGCTTTAAATTTACGCTTCTTGGCTAGTTTCTTTCAATCTCTCACCGCACTTTATTCTGTCGCTAAATTTTAAAATTTACCCGAATTTTAGGAGTTTACCAGCTTTAAAAGCGCCTTTGAAATTCTTGCGATCTCATCTTGCATATGCCCGCCCGGATTTTGCTCAAACTCCGCTTTTGCGCCCGCACCGCGGCATTTTGCGATGAAATTTCGCGCCGTCTCGCCGCAGAGTGCTCCGCGCGGATTTTTCGGGTTCATCTCGGCCTCGCCCAAGGAGGCATAAACGTGCGCCAGCCCCCTTTGCGGCGAGCGTGCGGCGACGAAGGCGTCAAATCCGCCGAACCAAAACGACGCCGAGACGCAGGCGATCTTTTGAAATTTATCGCTTGCAAACGCCGCATACGCGCTAAAAAGTCCAGCCAGCGAGTATCCCGCGCACGCTCGCCACGCAGGTTTGCCTGCGCCGAATACGTGCTGCTCGATACGCGGGATCAACTCGTTCGTAAATTTATTCAAGTGCGCCGCGCCGCCGCCTGCGAAATCGCGCACCCCCTTAAACGGCGACTTTGCCGCCCACGGGCTAAGCTTATCGCCCCACTACGCCTCGTTTAGATAGATCGCTGCAAGCACGAAATCCGCGCCGCTTTGTCGCGAGACGAGTTCGTAAATTTCGCCCGTGCCGGTCACTTCAAACTCCAAGGCGTGCAGGTAGATGATCGGCACGGCATCCAAGCGGGGCAAGGCGGTTTGTGCGGACGCGGTGAGCGCTGTATTCAGTATCGATGACGCGGGCGAAATCGAGTCGGTGACTGTCATAAATTCTGGTCTAGTATCTAACACGAACGACGCAGTGGGTTGAATGGCTTGTTCCTTAGGCGCGGCAAGAGAGGAGGGAAAAGCAGGCGCGATGGACGTAACGAGCGGTGTATTCGGTGCTGCAGACACGGGAGGCTCAGATGAAGTAGCCTGCGCGGACAGACCGAACGGAACGGCGGGCGGATCATCCCGTGCGGATGAGGGAGACGGTAGAAGCTCAGATGAGACAAATTGCGCGGATGTAGAGGTGTCGGGCAGGGTATCCGGCGTGGATCTGAGAGGCTGCACACGCGTGGCTGACCCAAAAGACGGCGCGTGCAGGGCGAAAATTTCTACGCGCAGGCCGTTAAATTCCAAACTTTGCATCGCTAAAGCCTTAAAAGTTATTAAAATTTAATAGAATTTTGTGTAAAATCATCAAATTTAACACTAGAGGAACTTAAAATTGGCTTTGATCGAGCTTATCGATGTTACGAAAAAATTCGGCTCTCACGTCGTTTTAGACGGCGTAAATTTCGCACTGGACGCTAACGAGCGCGTTGCCGTGATCGGCAAAAACGGCGGCGGTAAATCCACGCTGATGAAGATAATTGCGGGTCTGTGCGAGATCGACGAGGGGCGTGTGATCACTCAAAACGGGCTAAATATCCAGATGCTCGCTCAAACGCCGAAATTTGACGAAAACCTCTCGGTCAAAGACGCACTGCGACGGGAGCTAGCCGAAATTTACGCCGCCCTTAGCGAATACGACGCGATCTCGAGCGAAATCGCCGCACATCCCGAAAACAGGGAGCTTTTAGCGCGCCAAGACGAACTGATTAAATTTATCGAGGCCAAGGACGGCTGGCAGATCGACAATAAGATCGAGCAGGTGCTGCAAAATTTCGGACTTAAAATTTACGAAAACCGCTCTGTCTGCACGCTTAGCGGCGGCGAAATTCGTCGCGTGGCGCTAGGCGCGCTGGTGCTTAAAAAGCCTGACGTGCTGCTGCTGGACGAGCCTACGAACCACCTCGACGTTTATATGGTGAAATTTCTAGAGGACATGCTTCTTAGCTCGAAGCAGACGATCGTTTTTATTAGCCACGATCGTTACTTCATCGATCGCTTGGCGACGCGCAGTATCGAGATCGAAGAGGGTAAAATTTCAAATTTCGACGGCGGATATGAAAATTATTTAAGGCGCAAGCAGGAGATGCTCGCCTCGCTCGAAAAGTCCCACGAGACGCTGCTTAAACAGCTGCGCGCCGAGGAGGAGTGGCTGCACCGCGGCGTAAAAGCGCGCCTAAAGCGCAACGAAGGGCGCAAGGCGCGTATCATGCAGATGAGGCAGGATGCGAAGAAAAACCCGGGCGCGATCCGTCGCGTGCGGCTCGAGCTGGAGCGCGCGAGCAGGAGCTTTAACGGCACGGGCGGCGACAATCGCAAAAAGATGCTTTTTGAATGCACGAATATCGGTAAAATTTTAAACGGCAAGGTGCTTTTTAAAGGCTTTTCGGCGCGGGTTTTGCAGGGCGAGCGCATCGGCATCGTAGGCGCTAACGGCGCGGGCAAAAGCACTCTGCTTAAAATTTTACTCGGCCGCAGTAAGATCGATGCAGGCGAGATCAAACGCGGCGAGATCAGGATCGGCTACTTCGATCAGACCCGCAGCGGCATTACGGACGATAAAAGCATAATCGAAATTTTCTGCCCCAACGGCGGCGATCACATCAATGTCCGCGGCAGCTACATGCACGTCTATGGGTATTTGAAAAATTTCTTATTTCCGAAGGAGTTTTTGGATAAGCCCGTGGGCGTGCTTAGCGGCGGCGAAAAGAACCGCTTGGCGCTTGCGAAGCTCTTTACCGAGCAGTACGATTGTTTGATTTTGGACGAGCCGACGAACGATCTTGATATCGCGACGATCAATATTTTGGAGGATTATCTGCTAAGCTTCGAAGGTGCGGTAATCATCGTAAGCCACGATCGCTATTTCATCGATAAGATCACGAATAAGCTTTGGGTTTTTGAAAAAAACGGCGTCATCGATCAAATTCAAATGCCCTATTCGCAGTATTTGGAGTTTGAAGACGAGATGGCGGAGATTGACCAGATCGAGACCGATGCGGGCGCGAGCACGGACGAAGGCGGCCGCGAAAACAAAAAGGAAAAAACGAGCACTGCGAAGCTTAGCTATAAACAGAATAAAATTTTAGAAGAGTACCCCGCTAAGATCGAGGCTATCGAGGCGCGTATAAAGGAGCTAAATCACGCGCTCTCGACGCCTGAAATTTATCAAAAGCTCGGTATGCAGGGGCTTTTTGAAGAACTTGAAGAAAAAAGAGGAACGTTAAACAGTATGGAAAATGAATATTACGAAGTGCTTTCGCTCGCCGAGAGCCTAAAGTAGGCGCGATGGTTTGGTTTTTGATCTTTTTATATGCGCTTTACACGATTTATAAAATTTCGCTCGATCTGCTTGAGCTAAGCTTCATCCGCGCCAAGCTAAAAGAGCCTGCGGTGGTGCTTAGCGAGGAGGATTATCGCAAGGCGGGCGAGGTCAGCGCGGTAAATTTAAAATTTAATATATTTTCGCACTGCTTTTCGTTTGCGGTGGCGCTTATTTGGATACTTGCGGGCGCTAGCGCGTTACAGCGCGCGATATATGATCTAGCTGGCGACGGGATTTTTGCGCAGAGCTGCTTCGTAACGGCATTTTTAATTATCGGCGGCGCGATATCGCTTCCGCTTGAGATTTACAAAACCTTCGTCAAAGACAGACGCCTAGGCTTTTCCACGATCACGCCCGCCGTTTTCGTAAAAGACGCGCTAAAATCGCTTGCGCTCACGCTCATTTTCGGCTTTGCGGTAGCCTCTGCGCTCGTTTTTTGCGTAAATAGCCTGGGCGCGCACTGGTGGGTATGGGGCTTTTTGCTAAGCTTCGGCGTAGTTTTGCTGATAAATCTGATCTATCCGACCGTTATCGCGCCGCTGTTTAATAAGATGCAGCCGCTAGAGCACGGCGAGCTAAAAGAGCGCATAGAGGAGCTTTTGCAGCGCTGCGGCTTTAAAAGTAGCGGCGTTTTTACGATTGACGCAAGCAAGCGTGACAAGCGCCTAAACGCCTATTTCGGCGGCTTCGGAGCGACGAAAAAGGTCGTGCTTTTCGACACCCTCATAGAGAAGCTTAGCGAGGATGAAATTTTAGCCGTTTTAGGGCACGAGCTCGGGCATTTCAAACACGGCGATATTTTGAAAAATTTAGCGCTTAGCTTCGTGCTTTTGGGCGCGACGTTCGCGGTATTCGGAAACCTTCCTGGGGGCGTGTTCGGCGCGCTAGGACTTAACGCAGACGGCGGTGCGACGCTAGTTTTTATGATTTTGTTTGCGCCGATCTTGCATGCATTTTTTGAGCCGGTGATCTCCAAGCTTAGCCGCATGCACGAATTTAGCGCGGACCGGCACGGCGCTAGCATGCAGGATAAAGAGAGCATGATCGGCGCGCTAAAGAAGCTGGGCAGCGAAAACAAGGCGTTTCCGCTCGCTCATAAAATTTACGCCGCGGTGTATCATTCGCACCCGAGCCTGTATGAGCGCATAAGAGAGCTTGATGAGGATCGCTGAGGCGCTAAGATGGGGCTTGGGGCAGTGCGGCTCAAAATACGTCGCGCGCGAAATTTTAAAGCTTTGCGAGCGACTTAGCGATGAGCAGCTCGTGCTAAAATGCTCGGAGGAGCTCGCGCATGAAGCGGAATTTCGCGCCAAGATCGTTGAATTTAAAGACGGTCGCCCGCTTGAATACATCACGCAAAGCTGCGAGTTTATGGGCTTTAAATTTTACGTCGACGAGCGAGTGCTGATACCGCGCTGCGAGACCGAAATTTTAGTAAAAAAGGCGCTTACTTTGGCGCAAAGCTTGGGCGAGCCGCGCATTTGCGAGATCGGCACGGGCAGCGGTATAATCGCTATCTGCTTAAAAAAACTACTTCCCGCTTGCCGCATCACGGCCAGCGACATCAGCGCGGATGCGCTTGAAGTGGCGCGCGCAAACGCCGCAAGCTTAGGCGCGGACATCGAATTTATACACTGCGCCTATGCAGATGAGATCGCGGGAGAGTTTGATCTCATCGTCTCAAATCCGCCCTACATCGCAAACTCCTACGCATTGGACGCGCGCGTGCTGCAGGAGCCGAAACAGGCGCTGTTTGGCGGCGAGATGGGGGACGAAATTTTAAAACGCATCGTGCTGATCGCCGCACGGCGCGCAAAATTTCTAGCCTGCGAGATGGGCTACGATCAAAAGCAGAGCTTGTCGGAGTTTTTGCGCGAGCAGGGCTTTAGAGCGGAATTTTACAAAGATTTGGCGCAGTTTGATCGCGGATTCGTCGCGCGAAATTTAAACAGATCGTAGGCGCGCCGTGCAAAGCTCGCAACTACGCAGGCTGCTTTATTACAAAGCGTTCGGCTACCGCTACGTAGGCGCCGAAATTTTAAGCGGCAGCGAGCGATTTTTTAAGGCGCTGGACGCGCTGAAATCCGCTACCGCCGAGTGCAATCTCTGCGAACTCGCCAAAACGCGCGCTGGAAGCGGCGAGCAAAATTTTAAAAATTTCAAAACTATCAAAAATTTTAAAAATTCTAAAACTTCCGCGAACGTAAAACTTATGATCGTAGCTCTTGCGCCGGGCGCTAACGAAGGTTTTGGCGGCGGTTTGGAAGCTGAGATTGAAGCGGCGCTAGATCAAATTTGCACGCCGGAAGAAATTTATTTTAGCTTTTTGATAAGGTGTGCGGTGCCGCAAAATAGGCGCATAAGCTCGGAAATAATTTTAAAATGCGCGCCATATCTGACTGATGAGATCAAAATTTTAAAACCCAAAGTCGTGCTCTGCCTAGGGGAGCTCTGTTGTAAGATCGTGCTGCGAAACGGCGATCTAGCGGGCATGGATGTGCTGCACGGCTCGGTCTTTAACGAGGGCGGCATCAGCTTCGTGCCGAGCTTCGATCCTGCATTCATCGCGCAAAATCCGAGCAAGGCGGAGCTTTTTAAAGAGGATCTGCAAAGGATAAAAGAGCTGCTGTGAGGCGCATTTTGGCGCTTTCTTTGCGCGCTATTTTGATTTTGCGCGCAGCTTTTTGCGTGGGCACCGCGGCTTGCGGGGCATTTTGAGGCAAAGTAAAGGAATACAGACTGGGTCATTGCTGAGCGCAATTTTGCGGCAGCGCAAAATTTACTTCGTCGCAAGATAACAAAGCGGATCAAATTTTACGTATTGCTCGCTGCGAAATTTTACGCCGCCGAAGAACATTACCACTTCGCAAAATCCCGTGTCGGCGTAGGATAGCGGCATTTTTTGGAAATTCTACGCGGCGGCGAGAGCTGCAGTGAATTTAAATCGCGATACGGGGATGGCCGCGCGGCGCAAAACTAAGCAGCTCGTCCATAAATTTTGCTTTTGTATAAAAATTTTGAGTAAAAATCCAGTAGCACGCCTTAGCAAGGCTATCGCGGCAGAATTTCGCGTGCTATGTCGGCAGAAAAACGCAGAAACCAAGAAAGTTCGCCATGCGCCTTATTTTGCTCGGTGAGAGGTACCCGCGCAAATTTCAGCCCGCAAGAGCGAACTTTTTGGAAATTTAGCGCATGCTCTTTCGCACAAGAGCAAAGTTGCGAACAAAAATAATCGCGCGAGATAACGTGCCGCGGCGAGGTTACGTGCAAAAACGAAAGTTCGCACAAGGCTAAATTTCAAAAACAAAGCCGTTTGGGTACCCGCTACGGATTGAAATTTCACGCAGCTCGCGTTGGAAAGAGTAGGCAGCGAGCAAAATTTCGCGCACTCTGTTTTGGAGCGAGTAAGCAACGATGAAATTTTACGCAGGATAAAATGGCTTGTCGCGAGGAAGCGCAGCTATTATTCGTGCAGTCGGACGGCGGCGAAATTTGCGCTCTACCTAGTGTAAACAGCGAGCGGCGCAGACTGCGGACGCGAAATTTTATAAAGGGCGGCAGTCGCGAGGCATTATCGCCTCGCGTCGGCGACCTGATTATCTAGGCGCACGGATGAGCGATTGCATAGCAGATCGCCGTTATGATGCGTGCAGCGGCGTGGGCACGATCGGCGAAATTTCAAGCTTCGGTGGGGTAAAATACAAGCGGATTTTCAAAATGGATTTAGGGCAACGACGCAAGCTACTACGCTAAGGCTTGCGCGATTGAAAAAGGGGATTAGAGCTCGGCGTGCGAAGTGATTTGAAAAATTCTAAAATTTCAGCGCTAAATTTGATCGGCTTGCCGTCTTTTACGAAGGCGATTTTTACGTCCTGCGCGTATAAAAGCTCGCTAAAATCCGTGTTTTTAATATCTTTGATCTTGTAAATTTCTTGCCGCAAAAGGGCGCTAGCGTTTTTGAGCGCGGCTAGGCTCGTGCGAATTTCAAGCGTGTCTCCGAGGCGTGCGGGGCGGAGAAATTTAGCGCAAAGCTCGCTAACTACGAAGTGTACGTCCGCGCGCGCGAAGTCCACTCCTGCCTGGATAAGCGCCTCGCTGCGCGCCCGCTCGCAAAATTTTATATAGTTGGCGTGATACACGATGCCCTGCGCGTCGGTATCTTCGTAGTAAATTTTAATCTGCATCCCGCGCGTCTTTCGCAGCCGCGATATCTCTCGCAGCCAGGGCAGGGAGGATTTTTGCGAAAAACAGCACCGTTTGAAACACGATGATGAGTTTCATGCACCACTCGCTAGCCGCGTGGATTTGGGCAAATTCCGGCGTCATCGTCACTTCTGCACCGATCTTTTGGGCATTTATGACGTAGTCAGTAAAGTAAAGCACGAAAAGCAGGGCAAGTATGATATTTACGAGCGTCAGCATTAGGGTCGAAAGGCGTAAGCGAAAGGATTGCGATTTGTTGTTGTTGAAATTTATCATCTCAAAAACGAGGCAGATGATCGAGACTGCGATGAGGATGCCGCCGTATTTTACGAAGATCTCGCTCATTAGCTTGCCGCTTTGAAAGTGCGATAGCACGCCCTCTCCGATAATCTGCTGCGGGAAAAATACCACGGGCGCGACGAGTGCGCCGAGCGAGAGCTCGATGCCGATAAGGGCTGCGATGATGAAGATATAGATAGAAAAAATTGCGCGCATAAAGGTCCTTTTAAATTTTGATAAATTTTAAATCGGACGTGATTATAGCGAAATCTTATAATCGTGCGCTTAAGTGTTTTGCAAGCGGGTTTTTGGACGAATGGGTGCGGTCGGCAGTTGCGATATTACGGCATATCGTGGTAATAATCAAATTTTAGTTCGGATACGGTCGTTTGCGAAATTTATAAAATTTTTACGGAGGCTGGAGATGAAATTTGTGCCAGGCGCGTTAAGCATAAAATTTCATTATAAAATTTAAAATTTTCCAAATCGTTTTTTAAATTTCTAATGCATATTCAGCCCTCTTTAAGCATCGCTCCTGTATAATCACAATTCTGTTTCGCACCGAGCCGAACCTGCTTTCTTAACTCTTAAGTCCTAGTAGTTTTAGCCTTTTAGCGAACGCGTTTTTTAAAATTTTAACTGTTAAAAACAAATATCTTTAGTCAATCTTTGAAATCTAAACAAGTGATCGATTGAGCCTATGGATTTAGATCTATTAAAGGATTTAAGTTCATAAAAACAATGTTACAAAAACATAAAGTTTTTAGATTAAAAACTTCATATCGACTCTCTAAAGCTTGATTCAATTATTTGGATATAAACTAACTAAACGTTGGTTTTTAAATTTAATTATGCGGATAATAGGTTTTATCTACGTAATATACGCCGCTTCCGATAGAAGCGGTGTGCTTTAGAGGTTTCCAAAGGGCGTAGCTCTTTGGTCGCAAAGACTAGCTTCGCTAGTCTGCGAAATCAGATAAATATGGAGAGTTTGATCCTGGCTCAGAGTGAACGCTGGCGGCGTGCCTAAT
>CAURKZ010000021.1:0-26487 GCA_963525605.1 uncultured Campylobacter sp. | reverse complement strand
ACTGTCCGCCGTGGCCGGAGCTGCGCATAACGTCGATGCGAAGGTCGTTCGGATTGATCTGTATCTCGCTATCCTCGATCTCGGGCATGACGGCGACGGTGATTGCAGAGGTATGCACCCTGCCCTGGCTCTCCGTTTCGGGGACGCGCTGCACGCGGTGGGTGCCGCCTTCAAATTTCAGCCGCGAATACGCTCCCGCGCCCTTTACGAGCAAGATAGCTTCTTTGTAGCCGCCGACACTGCCTTCGCTGGTGCTTACGATCTCGCATTTATAGCCGCGAAGATCAGCGTAGCGCAGATACGCGCCAAGTAGATCGCCCGCAAACAGCGCCGCTTCGTCGCCGCCTGTACCGGCGCGGATCTCAAGAAAGATATTCTTATCGTCGTTGGGGTCTTTCGGAAGCAGTAAAATTTTGATTTTTTCTTCGAGCTGCGATTTTTGCGTCTCTAAGTTTTTAAGCTCCTCTTTGGCCAGCTCGCCGAGATCGGCATCGCTTAGCAGGGCTTTGTTTTCTTCGATCTGATTTAAAATTTTAAGATACTCGCTAGCCGCCTCTTTGATCGGCTCGATACTACGCTGTTCCTTAGATAGCGCCGTCATATTAGCGATATCTGCAGTAACTGCGGGATCGCTAAGCATGCGCGAAAGCTCGTCATAGCGATCCAAAAAAGGCTTTAGTTTATCGGCTAGCATTTAAATTTTATGCGTAAGGGGCGCTTACGCGGCGGTTTTTAAAGAATTTACAAGTTTGGCTAGGCGGCTTACTTTTCTGCTCGCGGTCTGTTTTTTCAAAAAGCCCCTGCTTACGAAGCTGTGAAAGCTTTCATTAGCCGTTTTTAGAGCCTGAGTCGCTGCGTCTAGATCCTTGCTCTCGACCGCCTCTCTTACGGCTTTTGTGATATTTTTTACTCTGGTGCGATAAAATCTATTTCGCTCCGTTCTTTTTATGGTTTGTCTCGCGCGTTTTTCGGCGGATTTGTGATTTGCCATAACGTTCCTTTTCGGTTAAATTTGAACCTGCAATTATACGTAAAAAATATTTAATCGGCGCTTAATTTAAGTAAAATTTAAATATAGTTTAAATTTATTAAGATTAAACTTTTTCTGGTAGAATTTCATGATTTTTATACAAGGATTTGATAATGAAACTTTTCGGAACGGACGGCGTACGAGGCAAAGCGGGAGAATTTCTAACCGCCGAGCTTGCAATGCGCGTAGCGATGGCAGCAGGAATTTATTTTAGGAAAAATTCCGTTACGAATATGATTTTAGTCGGCAAAGATACCCGCAGAAGCGGCTATATGATAGAAACAGCGATCGTTGCGGGCCTTACCTCGGTAGGCTACAACGTCCGCCAGATCGGCCCGATGCCTACTCCTGCGATTGCCTTTCTTACGGAGGATATGCGCTGCGATGCAGGCATCATGATAAGCGCGAGCCACAATCCATACTATGACAACGGCATTAAATTTTTCAACAGCGAGGGCTTTAAACTCGACGAAAAAGAGGAAGCACAGATCGAAAAAATTTATTTCAGTGACGATCTAATCGCCGAGGCGCGCACAAAAATGATGCAGATAGGCGCCGCAAAGCGCGTGGACGACGTCATCGGCAGATATATCGTGCATATTAAAAATTCATTTCCGAAGCAAAAGACGCTGCATGGGCTTCGCGTCGTGCTTGATTGCGCAAACGGAGCAAGCTACAGGGTCGCACCTACGGTATTTAACGAGCTGGGAGCCGAAACTATCGTCATCGGCGACGAGCCTAACGGCAAAAATATAAACGATGCTTGCGGCGCGTTAAGCCCGCAAGGTCTAGCCGGGGAAGTAAAGCGCCTGCGCGCCGATGTCGGCTTTGCTTTCGACGGCGACGCCGATAGGCTCGTAGTCGTGGATGAAAACGGCGAGATCATCCACGGCGACGCGCTACTTGGAATTTTAGCAGTCTATTTGAAAGGAAAAAATCGCTTAGCAGGCAATAAAATGGTAGCCACAGTGATGAGTAATTCTGCGCTGGAGGATTTTTTAGCTAAACACGACATCGCGCTTCATCGCTGCAATGTAGGCGATAAATTTGTACTTGAGACGATGCACGAACTAGGCGCAAATTTCGGCGGCGAGCAGAGCGGGCACGTGATCTTTGGCGATTACGCCAAAACGGGCGACGGCATCGCAAGCGCGCTACAATTCGCTGCTTGCATGCTGGATATGAAAAAGAAGGCAAGCGAATTTTCGGGGATGATTAAGCCCTATCCTCAAATTTTACGAAATTTAAAGATCGCGGATAAAAAGCCGCTTGAAAAATTAAAAGGGCTAAAGGAGCTTGAAGCAAGCCTTAAAGCGGACAAAATCCGCTCGCTCTTTCGCTACTCCGGCACCGAAAACGTTATCCGCCTCTTAATCGAGGGCAAAAACGAAAAACTGCTGCAAAAGCGCATGGACGAGGTCGAGAAATTTTTTACTAAAGCCCTAAATGAATAGCAATTTTATAAAATTTTACGGCGCGGCAAGCTACCTGCTCCACACAAAAAGCGCGGATAAAAAACGCGGGTTTTACATATTTAAATTTGGATCGCAAGATGGCTAAGACCTGTATGAAATTTATCCTGCTTTTCGCGGTGATCTTTGCGATCGATCAAGCGATCAAGCTCGCGTTTTTAAACGGCTTTTCATGGCAGGGGGAGTTTTTTTCGCTAGAGCTTACGCTTAACCGCGGCGTTGCGTTTTCGATGTTTGCCTTTTTGGGTGAAAATTTAAAATTTATCCAGATCGCGCTGATCTCAGCGCTTACAGCGTATGTATTTTGTCATAAAAAGCTCTTTTACGAGCACTGGATGCCGTTTGCGCTGATGCTCGCAGGAGGCTGCTCGAACCTGCTCGATCGCTTTATTCGCGGCGGCGTGGTCGATTACGTCGCGTGGCATAAATGGTTTGAGTTTGCGGTATTTAATTTTGCCGACGTGATGATAGATCTAGCCGTCGTGATTTTTATTTTTCAGGGCTTACGCGCCGCAAAAAAGGAGAAAAATGAAGAGAAATAATTACATCGCTTACGCGCTTTGGTTTTTAGGTGCGTTTTCGTGGATAGCAGCTATGCCGATCGGCGGCGGACTGCATAGAATTTATTGCGGTAAATTTATCAGCGGATTTACTCAAATCGCGCTATTTTGGCTGGGAAGTTTTACACTATGGTTTTTAGTGGGCTTTTTATTTTGGGCGATTTGGGGAATTTGGATTTTGCTAGATATATTTTTCGTAGGAATTTGGGTGGAAGATTTAAATGCTTTTGCAAACGAGACGGAGGAGGACGACTACGAACAGCGTCTGAAAAAGATCGATGCGCTTTATGAGCTGTATCAAAAAGGTGCGATTTCCAAAGAGGAATTCGAAGCGCGAAAAGAAATTTTAATGAGAGATTAAGGAGAAAAAAATGAGTTACTATTGGTTTAAATTTATCCATTTTGCGGGCTTTATTTCATGGATGGCGATGCTATTTTACATGCCGCGTCTGTATGTATATCACGCTGAAAATTTAGACAAGCCGGATTTCGTAAAGGTCGTTAAAAAGATGGAGCGGATGCTGTATCACGCGATCGGCTGGATAGCAATGGCGGTGACGGTTTTTAGCGGCGTGATGCTTATCGTTTTAAATCCCGGGCTTATGAAGCTGGGATATTTTCATCTAAAGCTGCTAGCCGGAGTTTTACTAATCTGTTATCATTTGTGGCTGTATTATTATATGTATAAATTTGAAAAAAACGAGTGCCGCAGGAGCGGAAAATACTTCCGTGCGATCAACGAAGGCCCTACGATCATAATGTTTATAATACTTTATGCGATGCTAATAATGCCGAATTTACCGAGCAACTAGCCCGTTTTGATAAAAATTTAATTAAAATTTGCATAAAATTAGAGCAAAATTTTAAAGGAAGCATGTGCAACATATCATTAAGAAAATTTTATCAAGTGAAAGTAGCGCCGGCGTTATATTACTTCTATCCGCGGTTTTTGCGATCGTAGCTCAAAATTTAGAATTTTTATCTAAATATTACGAAGCGTTTTTACATCTAAGTTTTACCATAGGCGTGGGTTCTGCGAAACTTGACGAATCAATGCATTTTTTGGTAAACGACGTGCTCATGGCGATATTTTTCTTTGCCATCGGACTTGAGCTAAAGCGCGAAAAGATCGAAGGGCAGCTGCGCCATTTCTCTCAAATTCTACTTCCTAGCTTCGCGGCTTTAGGCGGAGTAATGATGCCTGCGATCATATTTTCGATCATCAACTGGGGCGATGCCGTCGCGATGAAGGGCTGGGCGATCCCGACGGCGACCGACATAGCCTTTGCCGTGGGCGTGATGGCACTTTTGGGCAAAAAAATCCCCGCGAGCCTTAAAATTTTTGTCCTAACGCTTGCGATAATGGACGATCTGTGTGCAATTTTAATCATCGCTTTGTTTTATTCCTCTACCATAAACGCAATCTATCTAGGCGGCGCAGCTGTCTGTGTCGCAATAATGCTAGCGATGAGCAGACTTGGCGTCGATAAAAAGCTTCCGTTTATCATCGTGGCCGTGGTGCTGTGGGTGATGATACTAAACTCCGGTATCCACGCGACTATCGCGGGAGTGCTTGCGGGTTTTTGTATCCCGCTTAAGACCCGCTCGGGCTCTATGCTAAAGGATATGGAGCACGGCCTAGCTTACCCAGTAAATTTCTTCATCTTGCCGATCTTTGCCTTTACAAACGCAGGCGTTTCGCTAGCGGGCATCAGTCCTAGCTTCCTTTTCGGCCCGGTACCGATGGGCATTATGCTCGGACTATTTTTCGGTAAACAGATCGGAATTTTTGCCTTCAGCTGGATCTTAATCAAAGCCAAAATCGCCTACATGCCCGAAAACGCAGGCTGGCCACAGCTTTACGCCGTGGCAATTATCTGTGGTATCGGCTTTACGATGGCACTTTTCGTCGATGGCCTCGCATACGGCGGCAGCGATATGTATCATTACACGGACAAGCTCGCGGTATTTTTAGGCTCAATAATTTCCGGGATAGTTGGATTTTTCGTCGCAAAAGCAGTCGCGGTAAAACAAAGCTAAAATCCGTAAAGGGTTAGAGTCTTAAAATTCTACGAGTAACACAAATCAAAAAATTTCAAAATTTTAAGAGCGGCTCTAAATTTTAAAAATTTATACGCTACAAAATTTTGCTTAAAATTCTATTTGAACCAAGCGCAGCTTAAATCACTAAAATCCCCGCATTTTGCATTAAGTTTAGTGCACATTCATCGTAGTAGCTGCGCTCATGATTCGGCGCATCGTATGTAGCCACCGCACCTCGCGGAACGATGACATCTTTATCGGCGCCAATTTCGTTGAGATAGGTGCGCAGGCTAAGCGCAAACTGCATCACGCAGATGTCGGTGCAACAGCCCGTAATCACAAAGCGATCGAAGACGCCCAGAATTTTCTTATCCAAATTATGAAAGCCGTTCGTACTGCGCTTAAAAGTGACGTTCTGCTCACTTACGTAGGGCGCAAGCTCCTCGATCACCTCCGCTTCGGGCGAGCCAACTAGACAATGGACCGGGTAGCGCTTCATCTCTAAATCACGCTCGGCGTGAGCGTCGCAGATGAAATGCACGTTTTTTGCCGCCTCAATCTGTTTAAGCACCGCAGGAGCGATCTTTACTATGCTAGGATCGGCCATCGCGCCGAATTTTACGAAGCCGTTTAGCATATCGATCACAAATACCAAAGTTTTCATCAAAACTCCTTATAAATTTCAGGTTTCATATCTTTTAAAAGATCCATTTTAGCGCGAAATTTTAAAATTTCATCTAAATTCGCCCGAGCAATCTTCACGGCCTCTTTTTTGCCTAGGCGCGCGACGATCTCGCCGTCCGGACCGATCAGCATGGAATTTCCGCCGAAACTCTCGCCCTGCCCCGTATCGCCGCAGCCGTTTACCGCGCAGATAAAAATTTGATTTTCGATCGCACGGGCTCTCGCAAGTGTGATAAAATGCTCTATGCGGCTCTGCGCAAACTGCGCGATCACAAAAACAATCTGTGCGCCGCGAAGCGCTAAAGCGCGAAAAATTTCACAAAAGCGCAGATCGTAGCAGACCGCGACGCCAATTTTGACCGCGCGATTTTGAAATTTTATATCGTAAATGCCTAGCTTATCACCGCCGCTTACGATCTCATTTTCGCGAGCGAACGAGAAGGCGTGGATCTTGTCGTAGCGTAAAATTTCGGCTCCGTTTTGATAGATGAAAGCGGAATTGTAAATTTTATCTTGCCTAGAATTTATCGCTCCACCAATCAAAACAGCGCCGCAGTTTTGCGAAATTTCGCTTAAAAATTTTTTTGTATGAGTAGCGTTCGTATCGGCGAGCTCTTTAAATTTAGCCGTATTAAAACTCGTATTAAATGCCTCTGGCAGCACCACTACGTCCGCGCCGCGTTTTAACGCGCGATCTATAAGCTCGCGTGCGCGAATAAAATTTTGCTCGCAATCCGCGGCGGAAGAGGCGAGCTTCACGTTCATTTGTAAAATTGCAATTTTCAACTCTTTCTCCTATCTAGACGCCCGGCACATCGTGTGAGCGTGCGTGAGCGCAATAGCTATAGCATCTGTAATATCAAGCGGCTTAATCTCCTTATTAATCCCCAAGATCCGCTTCACCATGAACGCAACTTGCTCCTTCGCCGCCTTTGCCTTTCCGGTGACAGATTTTTTTACCTGAAGCGGCGTATATTCGGCAAAATTTCCAAAAATTTGTAAAATTTTAAGAGCCAGCGCGCCGCGAAACTGAGCGAGCTTTAAAACAGACTGCGGATTGTAGGCATAAAACATCGATTCTATCGCAACCTCATCAATTTTATGAACACTAAAAATTTGATCAATCGCCTCACTCATCTGCGTCATTTGAAATTGCACGTTTTCAGCCTTCATTTTCACTAATCCCGCCTCTATGAGAGTGATTTTATTCACATCTTTTTCCAAAATCGCATAGCCTAAATTTCTAGTTCCCGGATCAATTCCTAAAATTTTCATAGCCACCTTTCACACTTATTCACAGTTTAATCACCGGTGAATAAACTTAAATTTACCGCAAATTTAGCGAAATTTAGCTAAAATCTTAATCTAATTTGTAAGGGAATTTTATGGCGACGTCGCAAGCACAAGAAATTTTATCGAATTTAGAGAAGGAAATTTTACCTACTGAATACTCTAGATACATTAAAAATTTGAAATTTAACGATAAAAACTCGACCCCGGAATTTTTCATTTATAACACAACTAACGAGTTTATAGCCAAATATGCCCAGACAAAATACGGCACTAAGATAAAAGAGCTTATCAAAAAACAGTTCGGGCTTAACGACGTAATCGTCAAAATCACCTCAAAAGCTAAAATTTCGCCGAAAGAAAAGGTAAAAATCATCTCGGAAAAGCCAAAGAGCACGATTCTAAGCGAAAATTATAATTTTGAAAATTTTATCATCGGCGATTCAAATAAATTTGCTTTTGAGTGCTCTATTACAGTCGCAAAAGAGCCCGGAATTCGCTTTAATCCGCTCTTTATCTACGGACCTAGCGGGCTAGGAAAAACTCACTTGCTTCAATCGATCGGAAATTACTGCATCAAAAAGGGAAAGACCGTCATCTGCGTCACTAGCGAGCAATTTGCTAATGATTTTGTTTTTAATCTCAAAAACAACTCAATCGATAAATTTAAACAAAAATACCGCAATTGCGACGTTTTGCTCATCGACGACATTCAATTTTTGATCGGGCGCGACAAAGCTCAAGAGGAGCTTTTTTATACGTTTAACGAGCTAAAAGACAAAAACTGCCAAATCGTCCTTACCAACGACCTGCCGCCGAAATTTCTAAAAGGATTTGAAAGTCGCCTCACAACGCGATTTGAAAGCGGCATAATAGCAAACATTACCCCGCCGGATCTCGAAACTAAAATCGCCATTATCAATAAAAAGAGCGAGGAAAATCGCGTTAGAATTCCACACGACGTCGTAGAATATATCGCCGCAAATATGGGCGATAATATCCGCGAGATTGAAGGCGCAATAAATAAACTAAATGCATATTCGTCGATACTTCGCACGAAGATCACACTAGAATTTACCAAAAGTACACTGCAAGATCAGATCTATCAAAAATATTCAAGCGTGAGCCTCGAACACATCATAGAGGTGATCTCAAAAGAACTGAACGTAAAACCTAGTGAGCTAAAGAGTAAAACGCGAGCTAAAAACGTCGTCGAAGCGCGCCAAATTTGCATATATCTAACCAAACAGTTAACTCAAAACTCAATGCCAAAAATCGCCGCATTTTTTAATCTAAAAGATCACAGCGCCATCAGCAAAAATATCAAAAAAATCAACGAACTCATTCAAACCGACGAGATGTTAAAAATAAAGATCGAAGAACTAAAAAACAAAATAACCAAAAAGGATAAGAATGAAATTTAAACTTTATGAAAATAAAGCAAAAAAGGTGAATGAAAGTGAATAAAACAAAGCTACTTACTCACTGGATAAACTACCTAAAGACAAGCTTTAGGATAAGTTTTTCACAAAAACCACTTGCCAACTACTACAACGATAAAAATTTAAAAGGATAAAAATATGAAAGTGCTAATCACTAAAAAACTTCTAGAAGAGATAGTTTCAAATACTAGCTCCTATCTTGATAAAAAAGATCTAAGCTCGATAACTTCGCATCTTTTAATGAGTGCTAAAGATGGAATTTTTAGTATAAAAGCTACCGATCATGAAATTGGTCTAAGCTATAATTTACAAAATATCTCAATAGAAATGGAAGGAGAAGCTACGGCAAACGGAGGCAAACTCCTTAGCGTTATCAAAGGCTTAAGCGACGATAGCGTTACTTTAGAAACCGTTAACGGAGCACTATTTGTAAAGCAAAAAAAATCCAAGTATAAACTTCCAATGTTTGAGACTAATGATTTTCCAAACTTTCCTACAATAGATGGTAAAAACAGCTTTGACGTAAACGCTGGAATTTTAGGCAGAAGCCTTAAAAAAATATATCCGTCGATAGACACCAACAATCCAAAATATGAGCTTAATGGCGCTTTGATCGACGTAAAAGAGGGCTTTTTAAATTTAGTCGGAACCGATACGAAGCGACTTAGCGTTTATAAGCTGATCACTCAATCAAAAGCGGGCGAGCTAGATACTAAAATTTTGATTCCTAAAAAGGCGATAGGCGAAATTCAAAAGTTATTTTCGGATAAAATTAAAATTTACTACGACGAAAACGTGCTACTAGCAGTGAGCGAGAATTTTGAATTTTTTACAAAGCTTATTAATGGCAAATTTCCAAACTACGAGCGCGTGATCCCAAGCGATACGGCGTATAAAATTTTAATCCCACGCGATAAGATGGTAAGCGGCGTGCGAGCGATAAACGCGATGTGCGAGGAGATGAAGGTTACCATTAAGAAGGACGGAATGATTTTTGAGAGCATTAATGAGGATAATTCCGAGGCAAAGACCGAAATCGAAGCGCCAATCGATATAAACGGAGAAATAGTTTTTGGCGTTAAAAATCGCTTTCTGCTTGATTTTTTAAGTAATATCGAGAGTGAAATTTTTGAGCTTGATTTTAACAGCTCCGATACGGCGTTTGTGCTTAGCGCGGATGGCTTAAAAACGGTCGTCATGCCGATAAATAATATTTAAAGGAAAATTATGAAGCAAAATTACGGCGCTAGTAATATTAAAGTTTTAAAGGGTCTTGAAGCCGTTAGAAAGCGCCCAGGAATGTATATTGGTGACACCAATATCGGCGGACTTCACCATATGATCTACGAGGTAGTGGATAACTCGATCGACGAGGCGATGGCAGGTTACTGCGACACAATCGATGTTGAGATCACTAGCGAGGGAAGTTGTATCGTTAGTGATAACGGTCGTGGGATTCCCGTTGATATACATCCGACCGAAAAAATTCCTGCCGCAACGGTGGTTCTTACGGTGCTTCACGCAGGCGGTAAATTTGACAAAGACACTTATAAAGTCTCCGGTGGTCTGCACGGCGTGGGTGTTAGCGTCGTAAATGCGCTCTCAAAAAAGCTCGTTGCTACGATCAAACGGGATGGAAATATTTATAGACAAGAATTTGCCAAAGGAATTCCTACTACCGAGCTTGGAAAGATAAAAACTACTAATCGCACGGGCACTACGATCGAGTTTTGGCCCGACAGCGAAATTTTTGAAATTTTAGAATTTGACGATGAAATTTTATCAAAAAGATTTCGCGAGCTAGCGTATCTAAATCCAAAAATTACGATAAATTTTAAAGATAATCGCACGGGCAGGGACGAGCATTTTCACTTTGAAGGCGGCTTGGAAAGCTTTGTAAACGATATGAATAAAGCCGCTCCTATATCCAAAGCCGTATCGTTTAGCGACAGCGCAGATGATGTTATGGTCGATTTTGCGCTGATGTATAACGAAACATATAGCGAAAATTTATTAAGCTTCGTAAATAATATTAAAACTCCGGATGGCGGTACGCATGAGGCGGGCTTTAGAGCGGGTCTTACGCGCGCGATAACAAATTACGTCGCGGCAAATGCGGCTGCACGCGAAAAGGACACGAAGATCACCGGCGACGATGTTCGCGAGGGACTCATCGCGGTAATTAGCGTAAAGGTTCCCGAACCGCAGTTTGAGGGACAAACTAAAGGTAAGCTGGGCTCCAGCTACGTTAAGCCGATCGTGCAAAAGATGGCGTTTGAGGTGCTTAGCAAGTATTTTGAAGAAAATCCGATCGAAGCGCGCGCCATTATGAATAAGGCTCTTTTAGCCGCGCGCGGTCGCGAAGCGGCAAAAAAAGCACGCGATCTAACGCGCAAAAAAGACAATATAAATTCCGTCGGCACCCTTCCCGGAAAGTTAGCCGATTGCCAGAGTAAGGATGCAAGCATTAGCGAAATTTATTTAGTCGAGGGCGATAGCGCGGGCGGTTCGGCGAAGCAGGGAAGAGACCGCGTGTTTCAAGCGATCCTACCGCTTAGAGGTAAAATTTTAAACGTAGAAAAGGCGCGCCTGGATAGAATTTTACAATCCGAAGAGATTAAAAATATGATCACGGCCTTTGGCTGCGGTATCGGCGAGGAATTTAACGAAGAAAAACTCCGCTATCACAAAATTATCATTATGACCGATGCGGACGTAGACGGCAGCCACATCCAGACGCTGCTTCTAACCTTTTTCTTTAGATTTTTGCGTCCTATCGTGGAAAACGGCTATGTTTATCTGGCACAGCCGCCGCTTTTTAGATATAAAAAGGGCAAAAAAGAGATTTATCTGAAAGACGAAAAGGCGCTGAGCGAGTTTTTGATCGAAACTGGCATCGATATGGGCGAGTTTGAAGGCATCGGCAACGAGGATTTGATTGATTATCTAAAAATCGTTTCAAATTATCGCTCGCTTCTGAACGAGCTTAAAAAGCGCTTCAGCGTGCTTAGCGCGATCAGATTTTTGATAGAAAATGACGAAGCGCGAAGCCTTGGCTACGAGGAGCTATTTAAAATTTTAAAACCGCGCCTGGAAAGCGAAGGATTTAATATCTTAAATTCCTACGTAAATGATGAAGGCATTAGAATTTACGTCCAGACGCCGAGCGGCTTAGAACAGCTTGTGATAGATGAAAATTTATTCGGCAATTATATCTTTGAAGAAGCGATTAGAATTTATTCAAAGATCAAAGATCGGGATGTAAGCTTTGGCAAGGATTTTATTGAAATTTTAGACGAAATCGAAAAAAGCTCGAAAAAAGGCGCTTATATTCAGCGTTATAAAGGTCTTGGAGAGATGAATCCGGAGCAGCTTTGGGAAACCACTATGAGCCCTGAAAATCGAAGGTTACTAAAAATAAATATCGCCGATGCGCAGAGTGCTAGCGATACCTTTAATCTTTTTATGGGCGACGAGGTCGAGCCGCGCCGAAATTACATCCAAGATCATGCAAAAGATGTAAAACATTTGGACGTTTAGATGCTATTTAGTGAGACCAAAGAGCGCGAAAATCGTTTCATAACGGCACTTAAAATTTCGGTGCCGTTTACCTGCGTTTTGATTGTTTTTGGAATTATTTTGTTTCGAAACGGCGAGTTTAAATTTGACGACGTAATTTTATTTTTAATACTTTTAATCTGCTATGTTTATTATGTCATCTATCAAATTTACTTCGGCTTTCAAAAGACGCTGATAGATCCCGTTACTCACGTATTCGTGCGCGAGGAGATCGAGAAAATTTTAAGCAACGATCTAGCCAAAAATCGTCAAATAAATATTGTTCTTTTGCGAATTAAAAATATCATCGACATAAACGATCGATACGGATATAAAAACGGCGATGAAATTTTATACGAGTATTGTAAGGAGCTTTCAAATTTTATGGCGGAGCAGGGTTTTAAGGACCTTCCGATCGGTCGCTTTATAAACGGCTACTTCGTATTCGGCGTAGAATCAAAAGCTACAAATTTAAGTCATATTTTGCGAATGTTTGAGCATAAAATTTCAAGTCAAACGATCAAAAATGTAGAGATAAAAAGCGAATTTACGATGCTTCCAAGCTCTTATGATCGCAATCTGCATAATATCGTAAATGCGCTATTTTATAAGATCAATCACCTGGACGACGAAGAGCACGGCGAGAAGGCTATTGACGTAGAGAAAGTATTAATAGACGTGTTTTCCGCCGACGTAATGGAAGCGATCGATAGCGAAAATTTTAGCTTTAAATATCAGCGCGTCGCAGATAAAAACGGCGTGAAATCACATATAAATTTAATCCCGAAGCTTGATCTAAGAAGCGGCGAAAAGATTACGAAAAGTAGAATTTTAGATATCTTGCTGCTAAATAATTACGACATCAAATATGATATTTCGATGATGAGACAGATTTCTAGGATCATCTATTTTAAGGATATCAACGCTAAAATTTTCATCGAGGTCATGCCTCAGACGTTGCGAAATAACGAGTTTCGCAATGAAATTTTAAAGCTCATCGACAATAATCTGATAGATCCGAAAAAGATCGTGTTCGAGTTTAACGAAAAACTCATCTACCCGGAGATCAAGCGGTTTGAAGAAATTTTGATTAAATTCCGCGAACTCGGATTTAGCTTCGCGCTATTGCAGTTCGGTGGCTCGAACGCGAGCTTTGAGTATTTAAAATTTCTAAACGTCGATTTTATCGTTTATGACATAGAATTTAACAAAAATTTAGACGATGAAAAGATTAAAAATATCTTCATAGGCATTAATGAAGCCTGCGCTAAATCGGGCATCAAAACCATAATGCGCTTTGTAGATAAGCAGGAATTTCAAATGCAACTTTATAAAATGGGTATCGATTATATTCAGGGATTTTGTGTCGAAAAGCCGAATGATATATCGAATTTAAGGAGATCATAGTGAGATACGGCGAAGAGGAAATTGAGAAATTTGACATCGAAAATTTAGAAGTTTGGCCCAATAAACAAAAGCGCGATTATCTTATAAAAATAACCCTGCCCGAGTTTTGCTGCCGCTGCCCGCGCTCGGGCTATCCGGATTTTGCGACGATCTATTTGGAATATATCCCGGACAAGCTCGTAGTCGAACTTAAAGCGATTAAAATTTACATAAATTCCTTTATGAACCGCTATATTAGCCACGAAGATAGCATAAATGAAATTTATGGCGCGTTGCAAAGCAAATTAAAGCCTAAATTTATGAAAATCACGGGCGATTTTAATCCGCGCGGCAATGTCCATACCGTAATCGAAATAAACTCGGATCAAATTTACCGATGATAAGCTCAAATTTAGTCGAACAAATTTTTAAATCCGCAAGCATTAGCCGCTGGAACGATTATCCAAAGATGGTGAGTTTAGTCGAGCTCGACAAGCAGGCGCATAAATTTATCATCGCTTATTTCATCGCTAGCTTTGAGCGCGATGTGGATATCAACTACGTGATAGAAGCGGGGATTTTCGAGTTTTTAGCGCGCATCGTCGTGACCGACATCCGCCCGGACGTCTTTCATCAGATCCAAAAAACCAAGAAAAAAAAGATCAACGAATGGGTTTTAAGTGTCCTGGAAAGCGATCTTTTGCCTATTCAAAATGGCGCGTTTTTCGAGCGATTTAAAAAATATCTAAATTCTAAAGATCATAAGAAAGAAGCGGTGATTTTAAAGGCGGCGAGCTATCTCTCTACGCGGTGGGAATTTAACATCGTTTATCAAACGAGTCAGTTTCTAAACGACATCGAGGAGCTAAAAGCCAAGGTGGAGGAGGAGCTCGAGGATTATTACGAGCTTATCGGGGTGCGAAAGATCGTGATGAATAAAAAGCTCGCCCGCATAGTCGATCTTAGCGGCAGACTTCGTTTTCAAAAGCGCTGGGCGCAGACGCCGCGCATCCCTGAGACATCGGTGCTTGGACACATGCTGGTAGTTGCGATTTTAAGCTACTTTTTCTCGCTTGAAGTTGGTGCGTGCCGCTCGCGCACGGCATATAATTTTTTCTGCGCTCTATTTCACGATTTGCCCGAAAGCCTCACTCGCGACATCATTAGCCCCGTAAAATACGGCGTTAAGGGCCTTAGCGACATCATTAGCGAATATGAGATGCGGCTAATAGACGATAAAATTTTACCATTCGTGCCGGAACATATGCGAGATGATTTCAGTTATATTTTGGGTATCCGTAAAGAGGGCAGTAAATTTATAAAAGACGAGTTTGAAAACCGCACCTTCGAGCTAGGCAAGGAGCCTAAATTTGCAGAAGGCAGCCTAAAGATGTTTAACGAAGATAAATTTCGCGCAATCGACGGCAAGGCGCTTAAGTATTGCGATAAACTCGCGGCATTTTTTGAGGCTGGAATTTCGATTAGTTACGGCGTAAAGAGCAAGGAGCTGCTTAGCGGGTATAATTCGATGCTAGAGTTTTTCAAAGCCAAGCCAAAAATCGAAGGCGTCGATTTTCAGAGTGTTTGCGAGGATTTCAAAGAACATTTCGGACTTAATAGGATCGATTTATAAAACCCCTTCCCAGATGGCTGCGGCACATGCGAGATCTAAGTGCTCTGCTGTATTCCTACCCTGAAGCGGTGCCTAAAAAAAGCATTGCACAGGTCTAAGAAAGGGCAAACGGGATTATATGGAAATGTTTCTTAAAGTAAGGTTATAAATGAATTTCAAAAATCATCTTCTATCCGTATTTCGCGAGGTTTTTATCCCTCATCATCGCTCTATCGAGTTCAGAGCCAAAATTTTTGCCGCGATGCTGCTTGCCAAAAAGAAGCAGATAGACGAGGATTACGACGTGATCAAAGATATAGCGGGCGAAATTTATCCGGGCGACGAACAGCGCATCGGCGTGCTAGTTTCCATTGTAAAAGAGTATATCTTAAAGGCGAAAACCTATAAAAGCTTAAATTTAGATTCGCTTTTAAAAGAGATCGACAGAGATATAAAAAATAACAAAAAATATATCAAAAAGATTGATTTTTCGCATCTACGCCGTTTAATCGGAGATGATGACGAGGATGCACTAATCCAACAGCGCGTTTATGAGTTTTTTGTCTGCGAAGTCAAAGAGTATTCGTAAATTTTTATCTTAAGAATTTTTTTAGTATAATCATCAGTTTTTGAAATTATAAACGGAGAAAAATTTGGAAAATATCAGAAATATCGCGGTTATCGCGCACGTCGATCACGGCAAGACCACTATCGTAGATGAGCTTTTAAAACAATCCGGCACCTTTGGTAATCACCAAGAAGTCGGCGAGCGCGTGATGGACAGCAACGACATAGAGCGCGAGCGCGGTATTACGATCCTATCCAAAAACACGGCCATCCACTACGGCGGCGTTAAAATCAATATCATCGACACTCCGGGTCACGCCGATTTCGGCGGCGAGGTCGAGCGCGTGCTAAAGATGGTAGACGGCGTGCTTTTGCTCGTCGATGCGCAAGAAGGCGTTATGCCGCAGACCAAATTTGTCGTCAAAAAGGCGCTATCTTTGGGACTACGACCGATCGTAGTAGTAAATAAAATCGATAAGCCCGCAGCCGATCCGGACCGCGTGGTAAATGAAATTTTTGATCTTTTCGTAGCGCTTGACGCAAACGACGAGCAGCTTGAGTTCCCCGTCATCTATGCCGCGGCTAAAAACGGCTATGCAAAATACGACTTAAGCGATGAGAGCACCGATATGAAGCCACTTTTTGAGACGATCATCTCTCACGTTCCGACCCCTAGCGGCAGCGACGATAATCCTTTGCAGCTGCAGGTTTTCACGCTCGATTACGATAACTACGTCGGCAAGATCGGCATCGCTAGAATTTTCAACGGCACGATAAACAAAAACCAAAGTGTTATGTTAGCCAAAGCTGACGGCACGCACATCAACGGTAGAATTTCAAAACTCATCGGCTTTAACGGACTTGAGCGCGCCGACATCGACGCGGCGGGCACGGGCGACATCGTGGCGATCGCTGGCTTTGACGCGCTTGACGTAGGCGATAGCATCGTCGATCCCAATAATCCGATTCCGCTTGATGCGCTGCATATAGAAGAACCTACCCTTAGCGTAATTTTTAGCGTAAATGACGGACCGCTAGCCGGTACGGAGGGTAAATTTGTAACCTCAAATAAGATCGACGAACGCTTGGAAGCGGAGATGAAAACCAACATCGCGATGCGCTATGAAAACGCGGGCGAGGGTAAATTTAAAGTAAGCGGTCGCGGCGAGCTTCAGATTACGATTTTGGCTGAAAATATGCGCCGCGAGGGCTTTGAGTTTTGCCTCGGGCGCCCGGAAGTCATCATCAAAGAGATCGACGGCATCAAATGCGAGCCTTTCGAGCATCTAGTCATCGACGCGCCCGATGATTGCACCGGCACCGTCATCGAAAAGCTAGGCCGCAAAAAAGCCGAGATGAAGGTGATGAATCCTACCGGCGATGGGCAGACGCGTATGGAGTTTGAGATCCCGGCACGCGGTCTTATCGGCTTTCGCTCGCAGTTTTTAACCGATACTCGCGGCGAAGGGGTGATGAATCATAGCTTTTTGGAATTCCGCCCTTTCATCGGCGCGGTCGAGAAGCGACAAAACGGCGCGCTCGTGAGTATGGAAAACGGAGTAGCGCTAGGATATAGTCTATGGAACCTGCAAGATCGCGGCGTGCTTTTTATCGCTCCGCAGGCAAAGGTCTATCTGGGCATGATTATCGGCGAGCACAGCCGTCCGAACGATCTGGACGTCAATCCGATCAAGGGTAAAAATTTAACTAACGTCCGCGCGAGCGGCAGCGACGATGCGATCAAACTCGTGCCGCCGCGTGCGCTAAATTTAGAGCGCGCACTGGAGTGGATCGAGGAGGACGAGCTTGTGGAGGTTACGCCCGTAAATATCCGTGTGCGAAAGCGATACTTAGATCCTACGACGCGCAGACGAATGGCGAAAAAATAGAATTTCAGAATGAAATTTTAAAATTTGGCGTGGAATTTAGCTTTTAAATTTCACGCCTTTTTTATAGGCAAATTTTAAAATTTTGCTAGGAGAGGCAATGAATCTTGTTTTATTCGACTTTGACGGCACGATCACGCGCGATGATTCGCTACTTGAGTTCGTCGCCTACGTAGTCGGATTTAAGAAATTTTTTCGCGGGATTTTGGTGCTATCGCCTATTTTAGCGGCGTATAAGCTAGGTCTTGCGAGCAATAATTTTACGCGCAGAAAGCTCTTGGGCTACTTTTTTGCGGGTATGAGTGCCGATAAATTCGATAAAATTTGCAAAAAATACTCCACCACTCACATCGAAGATATCCTAAAACAAAGCGCGATGGACAAGATCGCAAGCTACAAAGCCGCGGGCGATAGGGTCGTCATTGTTACCGCCTCGCTCGAAGACTGGCTGCGTCCGTGGTGCGACGCGCAGGGCTTGGAGCTTTTAGGCACTAAAATACGGCGCAAAGGCGGCATCATCACGGGCGAGATCGAGGGGCAGAACTGCTACGGCGCGCAAAAGGTCGCTCGCGTGCGCGCAGCATACGACGTGCAGGCTTTCGATCGCATTATTGCTTACGGCGACAGCAGGGGCGATCGCGAGATGCTCGAGTTTGCCGACGAAGCGCACTACAAGGCGTTTGAGTAAATTTCTGCGACCACAAAGCTTAAACGATAGCATCTGCGGCGACTGCGCTTTTGCCGTGAGTCAGAATTTAGCTCACGCAGAATTTTATCCTTTTAAATTTATCGCGCTTATCTGGGGGGGGGGATTCTATTACAGCACGGATTTTGAAATTCGCAGTGCGGGTAAAATTCTAAAATTCTGTCCGTAACATAGAATTTTGCTCTGATAAAATATAGACATTCTAAAATCGAGCGTGAGATAAAATTTTAAATTTTAGAATTTACGGAATTTCTTGGTTACTAAAATTTCAAAATTTGCAGATCGCGGAATTCCACTCGCTGCGTGCGAAGCGGAATTTTAAAATTTCAAAATTCCGCGTCTTAGAATTCCAAGACCTAAAGCATATTATAAATTCCGTCTAAAAGGAAGTATTTTTTATCCGCAGTGCCGCGGTAAAACGGCTCGAAAGTGTCCTCATAAGCCTTTTTGAAAAAGCCTTCTTTGCTTAGCTTGATCAGATCAGCATTAATGAAATCAAGCAGGCTTTGATTGCCTTTTTGCACGCCGACGCCTAAGAATTCCGCCGCGCCTAGGTTTTTAAACGGCACTTCGAGCGTATCGTCCACGACGGCGTAGGCTAGGACGATGATGTTGTCATTGGCATAGCCGTCGGCTCTGCCGTCCTTCATCATCGCGTAGCACTCGGAGGTATTTTTGCAGTAAACTAAATTGCTAAATTTCTCTTTGCGCAAATAGCGCTCGGTCATCGAGCCGTTGGGATTTTTTTCGATTGAAATTCTCATATCACGAACCTGTGCGAAGTCCTTCACTTGATCCTCTTTACGCGTTACAATGCCAAAATTTACCGATAAATACGGCAGTGAGAAATCCACCTGCTTCTTACGCTCTTGCGTAATCATAAAGGTGCCGATAACCATATCGACCTTGTTATTTTTCAAAAACGGGATTCTCTCGCCTGCGGTTACGGCTACGAACTGCACTTCGCCCTTTTTATCGCCGAAAATATCTTTGGCGATCGAGCTAGCAAGCTCGATTTCAAAGCCCTCAAACTTGCCGTTATTAGACTCGCTTAGTGGTGGACGACCTTCGCGCACGCCCACTCTGATAACACCTGCCTGTCTGATTTCATCTAGTGTATTTGCAAAAATGCTAGCGCAAAATAAGGCTAAAATAAAAAGTAATCTCATAAAAAGCCCCCTACTTTTTAGTTTTCGGAATAATTATAGCACTATATATTTTAGAGAAAATAAATGCAAGCGGTTTAAAATTTAATTACCGCGCGTATGCAGGCTTGAAATTTAGGGGCGAAGTGGGGATTTAAAATTTAATGAATTTGAAAGATTTTAAATCCCAAGATTTATTCGTTATACAAGCTGCCTGCGATAAATTTATATTTTAATTACTAGCTCGCTTTTATAGCAAATCATAAATTCCATCTAGCAGGAAGTATTTTTTATCCGCAGTGCCGCGGTAAAAAGGCTCAAATGTATCCTGATAAGCCTTTTTGAAAAAGCCCTCTTTGCTTAGCTTGACAAGCTCTGCGTTGATGAAATCAAGTAGCTCCTTATTTCCCTTTTGTACGCCAATACCGATGAAATCGGGCTTACCGAAGTTTTGAAACGGCACTTCGAGCGTATCGTCCACGACGGCGTAGGCTAGCACCGTGATATTAAGGTTGATGTATCCGTCAGCTTTGCCGTCTCGGATCATCGCGTAGCATTCGCTTGTGCTTTTGCAGTAGCTTACGTTGGTGAATTTCTCTTTTTTGAGGTAATTATCTACGGTCGTACCCTCTTCAGTTATGAGCCTCATATCGCGCAAACGCGATATATCTTTGATGGCGTCTGCTTTGCGAGTTAGTACGCCGAGATTGGTCGAAAAATATGGCATCGAGAAGTCTATGTGATTTTTGCGCGCCGAATCAATGACGAAGGTAGCTACGACCATATCGACTTTATTATTGACTAGATATGAGACGCGATCGGCGGCGCTTAGAGAGACGAACTGCACTTCGCCTTGTTTGGCGCCAAAAATCGCCTTTGCGATCGCATTGGCAAGCTCGATCTCAAAGCCTTCAAATTTACCGCCGCTAATCTCGCTAAAAGGCGGTCTGCCGTCTCTGACGCCTACTCTAATGACGCCGCTATTTCTGATCTCTTGCAGCGTGTTTGCAAAAAGCCCCGCACAAAGCAAGATCAAAGTAAAAAGTAGTTTCATTTGCCGCTCCTTTGTTTAGGTTATTTACGGCTAATTCTAGCGAAATTAAAATCAAAAGGCGCTTTTTTAGGCTAAATTTATTTGCCGTTTGCTTTTTATGAAATTTCAAGACGCCGTTAAATTTAGCCTTAGATTTGATATAATCGGGCAAAATTTATGGAAAGGGCGATATGAAAAATTTTATCTTTTTGTGGCTTTTGCTTGCGGGCTGCGTTTTCGGCGCCGCTAAGGATGACCCGAGAGTTTCTGCTTCACAGCAAGCAGAGTCAAATTTATCACAACCAAATTTTGAAATTTTTTACGATGAAAATGCTAGCGATGCGCAGATAGATGCGGGCTTGGACGCACTTTTAGCCTTCGCGGCGCAAAACAGGGGCAGGATCGACGAGGATTTCGGGGAGTTTAAAGATAGAATTTTCACCGCTTTCATTTTTAATCCGAAGGTGCTGCGAAATTCAAAATTCGACTTCGAGCGGATAGAAAAAATCCTTAAATTTAAACCAAATCTCAATTACGGCGGAGACGGCGGTTATTTCTCGCCGCTAAAGCTCGCGATCTTTTTCGGCTCGAAATTTAGCGGCGAGATGGCGAAGCTTTATCGCTTTGATAGCGCCGATGCGATGCGGCTTTTAGAGCTTTTGGTACAAAACGGCGCGGACGTCAAAGCTAGTGGGCTGCTACGAGATGCCGTGGCAAGTGATAATTTCGAGGCATTTAAGTTTTTGATCGCAAACGGCGCGCGAGATACGAAATACGTGGTCGGCTCGGTTGCGGGCAGCGAATTAATATTTTTAAGCGACAATAACGTTTCCATTCTCGGATATAAAGAGGCGCTGCCGCTTGCTGCGAGGGAGTTTGCCGCGGGCACCAAATTTAAAGAATTCCGCGATGGGAGATTATGCTATTTGGACGAAATTTTAAAATTTCAAAGCTTTGCGAGCATCGATAAAAAGGAGATCGAAACGCTTATCAAAGTAGCTGTGGTGCTGGATGACGAGATGACGGCGGAGTTTTTGCTCGCTCACGGCCTTTGCAAGCAGAAAGAGCTTTGCGAATTTCTAAAAGCGCAGGCAAAAACTTACGACGCTGTAAAAATTTCTAAAATTTTAAGCCGCAAAGAGAAGTAAATTTTAAAATTTAAGCAGCACGGCGTGGCAAGCGGATAAAATCGCTATTATAATTGCGCCAGTCGCAGCCGCCCTACTTTGTCATTTAACGCGAGCGAAAAAGCAAAATTTGTTCCGCCTAACCTACCCTCCTCCGCTTATCAAACAGCTCGCTATTAAGTTCATTCGAGATAAATTTTAATGTATTTGCCAGACAGCGCGGCGGCGAAGGCAAATTTTAAAATTTAGCCGCTCGCTACTAAAATTTCAAGGTTGCTTTCAGCTTTAGTGTGCCGCAAAAGCGCACTATATATTGTGTTCAGACATAATCAAATAGCTTGTAAGACGCGAGCTTTTCAAATAGTCTTGCATTAAAATTACATCTGCCACGCGAATTCAAACTACAAAATTTTAATCCTATTGCCCTTTAATTTCACGATCTTTTTGTCATTTACGAGCTTCGTAATCGCCTGAGAGACGTTTTGGCGAGGCGCGCCGAGCAGGCTTGCCAGCGTCATTATATTAAAGGGAAGCTCCACGATCTTATCTGCGTTTGCGATGCGATTTAGAAAATTTAAAATTCGCGTCTGGATTTTCGCAAAGACGATCTCTTTAATTAAAATTCGCTGCGAGTAGATATTTTTGATAAGCGCGTTTATGATCGAGCTTGAAAACTCGTCTCCAAGCAACCCGAAAAGCTCCGAGATATTGATCTGCAGCGTCTCGCAGTCGCTTAAAATTTCAAGGCTCGTGTTTTTATCCAAGCAGACGTAGGCGCCGCTTCTTACGAAGCTAAAGATAAATTCCTTGCCGTTTTCGTAGCAGTTTAGCTTCGCCTTGCCGCGCAGCAAAATGATAAATTTAAATTTCTGCGCGTAGATCACGTCGCCGCGAGCGTAGCTTTCGCGCCTAAATTTAGCAATCCGCTCCCTGCTTAAAAAGTCGAATTTCTCGCTGTAATCGTTATTTAGTCTATCTATCATAGCAGCTCTTTGCATAAAATTTCACGTAAATTTTACATAAAAAGGATAAATTCGTCGCAATCGCGACAAATTTAAATTTATCTTTGATTTATAATTCGCGTTAAAGACAACCTAGAAAGGATACTTTATGAGGAATATTTTTATCTCATTTATCTGTGCGTGTTCGCTTTTCGGCGGCGAGGTAATCTCCAAAACCGCTACGATCTCGCAAGACGGCAAAGCAATCGGCGAGGCTGAAATTTTAACGCCGATCGAGGTGATATCCAGCGAGGGTAACGTTACCAAGATTAAAATTAAAGGCGTCGTGAGCGAAAATTATCAGCTTCAGATCCAAAAAAATATGAAAGAAGCTGAAATTTACGCGATTTTTACGAACGAAGCCGAAGCGAATTTTAAAAAGGGTAAAAAGCTCGAGGACGATTATGGTGAGATCTGGTATGAGGCGGATGGGATTTATGAGATCAGTTCGGATGCCGTAGCTAAGGACGCTAAGGCTCTTTATGCGGAGGCAAAGACAAACTACGAGCAGATCTGCTCAGCGTGTCACCGCCTGCATGAGCCAAAGAGCTTCACAGCAAATCAGTGGCCTGCAAATTTACAAGAGATGATCAATGCAAACTACGTAGCGCTCGAGGGCGACGAGCTAAATTTGATTATAAAATACCTACAACACAACGCAAAAAAACCTGAATGATAAAGGAGATCAGATGAAAAGGCGAGACTTTTTAAAGGCAGGGATTTTAGGCGCAAGCGCGGCAAGCGCTAGCAGGATCGAGGGGGTAACGCAGACGATTTTTGATAACAAAAAGGTATTCGGCGCGAATAGATTCGGCCCCTTTTGGCTAAATTTAAACTCGTCGCAGATCGTTTCGGTTAGCGATTTTGAGGGCGATAAATTTCCAAACACGATGAATTATAGCCTGCCCGATAACGTCCAAAACGAAAACCGCGTGCTCTATCCGATGGTGCGCAAAAGCTATCTGAAGGCAAAAGGCGCGGCCAAGAGCGAACTGCGCGGCAAAGAGGAGTTCGTGCGGGTTAGTTGGGACGTCGCCCTTGATCTAGCCGCGAAAGCGCTAAAAGAAAATTTCGACAAATACGGCGCCGAGGCGATCTACGGCGAGTGTTACTGGTGGGGTGGCAGCGGTAAGATCGGCTGGGGACGCACCGTAGCGCACCGAATGCTTAAAATTTTAGGCGGCTACGTAGAGGAAAGCGGCGATTACTCCACTGGTGCGGGGCTTGTTATAATGCCTCACGTGCTTGGCTCAAGCGCCGTTTATGACGCGCCTACTACGTGGAAAGCGATCGTCAAAAACGCCAAAAACGTCGTATTTTGGGCGACTGATCCTGCGGTAACCAATCAAATTTCATCCATCCCGCCTACGCACGACGGCTATATCGGCATGCAAGAGCTTAAAAAATCGGGCATCAAAACCTATAGCGTAAACGTGATGAGAAACGACACCGCGCGCTACTTTGGCAGCGAAGATATCATCGTGCGCCCAAATACCGACACCGCGCTCATCATCGGTATGTGCCATTATCTGTTTACGAACAATCTCTATGACGAGGAATTTATCAAAAAATACACCGTCGGATTTAATAAATTTAAAGCGTATTTTCTAGGCGAGAGCGATAAAATCGTAAAGGACGCAGCTTGGGCGAGCAAAATTTGCGGGCTTAGCGAGGAAGCTATTGCGAAATTTGCTACGGCGCTTGCAAAGGAGCCGAGCACGATTTTAATCGGTCGTGGTTTGCAACGCGCCGATCACGGCGAGCAGCCTTTCTGGGCGCTAGTGGCGCTCAATGCGATGCTAGGACATATTGGCAAGGAGGGTCTCGGCTTTGAATTTAGTCTAGGATACGACTCTGCGGGCGCTACGAATAAAGTGGCTCCGATTTTAAAGGGCCTTAGCACGCGCATAGATGAAAAATACGAAAACACGGGCTCTGCGCCTTGGAAAAGTGCGAAAAACATTACCATTCCGTCCTCTCGCAGCATCGAGGCGCTGGAGCATCCGGGCAAGGAGATCAACTACGATGGCACTAAAATCAAGCTACCGCATATGAGAGTCGCTTATATGGCGTGCGGATCGATGTTTACGCGCCATCAAGACGTGAATAATATTGTGAGGCAGTGGCGCAAGCTCGACACCGTCATCACCGCCGAGCCTTACTGGACGAGCACCGCAAAACTTAGCGACATCGTGCTTCCCGTCGCGATCGAGGTCGAGCGTAACGACATCAACCAAACGGGCGCTACGGGCGAATATATAGTCGCTTACAGGCCTGCAATCGAGCCGATGGGCGAGAGCAAGAGCGACTTTTGGATCTGCGAGCAGATCTGCAAGCGTTGGGGATACGGCGAGGTCTTTAGCGAGGGCAAGGATGAGCTAGGCTGGATGAAGGAATTCTACGCCGATGCCGTAGAGCAAGCCAAAGGCCTAAATATAACGATGCCTAGCTTTGAGGAATTTTACGACAAAGGCTTCGTGCGCTTTGAAAAGGACGACGAGAGCAGCGCGCTATACACGCGTCTTGCGGCATTCCGCGAAAATCCTGCCAAAAACCGCTTAGGCACCCCGTCCGGCAAGATCGAGCTTTACTCACCAACGATCGCTAAGATGGGCTATGCCGACTGCCCGCCGATGCCTACTTGGATCGAGCCTAAGGAGTGGCTAGGCGATGCGAAAAAGACGGCGAAGTATCCGATTCACATCGTAAGCCCGCACTCTCGCTACCGCCTGCACAGCCAGCTAAACAACTCGATCATCAGAAATTTTGCCGAGGTTAGCGGCAGAGAGCCGGTGCTGATAAATCCAAAAGATGCCGAAGCTCGCGGGCTTGCGAACGGCGACATTGTGCGCGTTTTCAACGACCGCGGCGAAATTTTAGCGGGCGTGCTCGTTACCGACATCGTGCCCGAGCGCGTCGCAGCAATCTGCGAGGGCGCGTGGTACGATCCAGAGGTTTGGGGCGAGAAGAGCCTCTGCCAGCACGGCTGCGTAAACGTGCTTACGTTTGATAAAGGCACGTCAAGTCTCGCGCAAAGCAACTCAGCTCACACCGTGCTAGCGCAGATTGAGAAATTTAAGGGAGAGATTAAACCTATAACAGCGTTTAGTAAACCTAAAATCTTACAATCTTTGTAGAATTTAACGCGTCGTCTCGCGAGTGCTTTTGAGAGAGATTTGAAATTTTAAGTCTGCGGCAGACTACTTTGTCTAGCCTTGACTTAAAATTTCTGCACAACTCTCAAAATCATCTCGCGATACTTCCGCTTATCTTTTTGATTATGCGCCCTTTCGCGAGCGCTTTTTACGGAGATAAGTAAAATTTCGACTCGATATGTTCTGTTTGCGCCGAAATTTTCGTCGCAACATTCAAATCCATCTTAAAATACTTCCGCCCACCTTTTTGCGTTCAAATTTTGTAATCTGTCAAATCGCGCTGCATTTTGTAAAGCAAGCATGGCGGAGTTTTTAAAATTTCGCTAAAATTCGCTCAAATTTAACCCAAAGGCATCGCCGTGCAAATCCCGAATTTGATCCGAAATTTTATCCGCAAACGTATCGTTTTAGAGTCCGTTTTGCTACCGTTTTTCTATCCAAAGTAGGGCGAGTTTGAGAGTTTTCAGGAAGGATATAGACTTACTGATCGCAAAACGGGCGAGGAGCTTGCGGACGATACGCCCGGGCAGTGGCGCAAGAGCTGGCGGGTCATCGCGCGTAACGGCATGTATGATCCTTTTTTTGTAGATTTTGCCCTCGGGGACGCTTCGCCGGTGTATTTTGCCTATCACGGCGCGGGCTTGTGGGAGCCGATAAAGGTCGCGGACGACATCGTTAAATTTGAAGCAATTTTAACCGCACTTGCCGCGCTTGAGGCGCCTTGCTCGCTTGAAGCGATCGCTCCGCTTGCTGATTTAAACAACGAATTTTACCGCGAGCTGGCGGACGA
>CAURKZ010000020.1:0-27560 GCA_963525605.1 uncultured Campylobacter sp. | reverse complement strand
ATTTTACCTTGCGAATGAGGCGGGCTGTATGTCCCGTCGCAGTGAAGCAAGGTAAAATTTAACAAAGTATAGCGGAAAAAGACAAGCCTAAATTTAGACTTCATACCTCTCGCCTGGTTTCATTTCGATTATCTCCCACGGCAAGCCCTGCTTATTTAGCTCGTCCATGAAAGGCTTGGCGTTGAAATTTTCCATGTTAAAGACGCCTTTTCCGCTCCAAATGCCCTTTGCGACCATCATCGAGCCGATCATCGCAGGCACGCCCGTCGTGTAGCTCACCGCCTGCGCGCCCGTCTCGGCGTAGCAAGCCTCGTGGTCGCAGACGTTATAGATATAGACTTGGCGCTCTTTGCTGTCTTTGAGTCCGCGGATCACGCAGCCGATGTTGGTTTTGCCTTTCGTGCGAGGACCGAGGCTTGCAGGGTCAGGTAGCAAGGTCTTTAGAAACTGTATCGGCACGATTTTCACGCCGTTATGCTCGACCTCGTCGATGCGCAGCATGCCGACGTTTTCTAGGCATTTCATGTGGGTTAGGTAGCTCTGTCCGAATGTCATGAAAAAGCGGATTCTCTTCAGCCCTTTGATGTTTTTAACAAGGCTTTCGAGCTCCTCGTGATAGAGCAGGTAGCTATCTTTGACGCCTACTTTCGGATAGTCCCATTTGAACATTATCTCCATCGGCTCGGTCTCTTTCCACTCGCCGCGCTCCCAGTAGCGGCCCTTTGCGCTTACTTCGCGCAGGTTGATTTCAGGGTTAAAATTCGTCGCAAACGGATATCCGTGATCGCCTGCGTTGCAGTCTAGGATGTCGATCTCGCCGATCTCGTCAAAGAGATTTTGCTGCGCGTAGGCGCAAAATACATTAGTCACGCCCGGATCAAAACCGCTTCCCAGCAGCGCCATCGTATTTGCGGCTTTAAACTCGCCGTCCTTCGCCCACTGTAGCTTATACTCAAATTTAGCGGTGTCGGGGTGCTCGTAGTTTGCGGTGTCGATGTATGGGATACCGGCGCGAGAGCACGCGTCCATAAGCGTTAGGTCCTGGTACGGCAGTGCGACGTTTAGCAGTAGCTCGGCGCCCGTTTTTTTGATGAGAGCGACCACTGCATCGGTATCGTCCGCGTCGATCTGGGCGGTGCCAATTTGCACGCCTAGGCGGTCTTTGATAAACTTAGCGATCGCGTCGCACTTGCTTTTTGTGCGGCTTGCAAGGGTGATCTTGTTAAAAACGTCCGCGTTCATCGCACATTTTACGGTCGCGACTTGGCTCACGCCGCCCGCGCCTATGATTAAGATATTTGACATTTTGGCTCCTTTAAATTTTAAATTTAGCTGCAATTTTAGCAAATTTAAGATGAATTTTAAGAGGCAGGGTGCGATTAATCATAAAGTTGGCTATGGCTGGCGCGGAGCGCAAGCCAGCTCCAATAATAGCGCCGAAAGCGACACAGCGTTAAAATTTTACACAGATAGCGGCATGCCGATTGACGGCAGCACGAGATTAAATTTACCACATTAAATTTACCGCCTTGCATCGCACGATAAAATTTTAAGCTCACTCACTTCACCGCTAAAATTTATCGCGCTTATTTTCTCGGCGCGCAGCAAACCGCATACCGCGGCCAAATTTAACGCTTCAGCGAACAGCGGTTTAAAAAGCAGCAAGCGGGACAAAATCCCGTGATGCCTACGATAAAGGGCACGAGTCCGATCAGCCCCCACCAGCTGCCAAACAACGGCTTTCGCGATCATTATCGCTAGTCCGATCAGCGCTCTTATTATCCTAGTTTTCCTGCTTTGCATTGCGTTTTTACTTCTTTGTTTTTACATTTTGCACGTATTAATGCTTAAAAATTTTTAAAGTAAGCAATGGCAGCAAACCGCCATCTAGCGTATCATCTTTGAGCTCGCCTTCCTACATACGCGCCTTGGTTAAATTCGGCTTCGTTTAATTATCTTTTCTTTTGCATAAAAGTGCGATCCGACAAAATTTATGTGCCTAAGAAATAAAATTTTATTCGAGCTCGATTCAAAATTTTGACGAATGTAAAGCAAGGCAAACTCAAACGCCGGCGGTAACGCGGCGAAATTTATACAAGCTTTAAATTTGGAATTACGATAAATTTTAACCAGGTGAAATTGCCATCATTGCAGAAAGTTTGTCTAAATTTAGCTCGCCGCGTGTTTTAGGGGGTTTAAATTCAGACGCTGCAGCAAAAAAGCGTAGTGCGATATTTAGGATCAAAGCGGCACCGATCTTGCGCCGTAGCGCTAAAATCAGATTTCGTAGCGATAAATTTTGCCGAAATTTTCATCCAGAGTGTAGCTAAACTCACCGCCTGCGTAATAGATTGTCTCGCCGCTCTCCAGCTCGAAGCGCTGATACACGCGCAGCACGACCTCGTTTTCGCTGATGCCTTGGACATGGATAAAAATATCGCTCTTTCTGCCCGCGGTCATCGCCATTTGGTAGAGCTGATTAAATAGCGCGTATTCCGGATCTTTCTCGGCATCCTCTTGGGATAAAAAGCCCTCCAGTACTCCCAGCATCTCCGCGCGAAATTCCGTCCTGGCGCGCGCATAGGCGTTTTGGATATTTTCGATCTGGTTGGTATCGAGTAAATTTAAAAGCGAATGTTTGCCCACGTAAAGCGTCGCGCTCGATGTGATTTTGCCGTCCTTGTCGGTCACTAGTCGCAGAGCTTTCTCTACGCGCCACAAGGCCTCTTTTAGTTCGAGCCCGCTTTCAATTTCAATTTTCATCATAGATCCTTTATCAAGAGTGCGGAATTTTAGCGTGAAATTTTAAATTTTAAAGACAAACTTCGCGATCAGATACGCCATATATAGCATCAAAACTCCCACTAGCGCGTCGATTATACGCCATGCCCTACTGCTTGCAAAAAGCTTCGAAAGTGCCCTTGAGCCATATCCTAAGCCGAAAAACCACGCAAACGATACAAACATAACTCCCGCGTAAAACCACAGTTTGTGGGCATCCGCAATCGTAGCGCCGAGCGAGCCCACGACCACGACGGTGTCTAAATACACGTGCGGATTTAGAAGCGTCACCGCAAGGGCTTTGGCTATGACGGGCGCCAGCGGGCTATTTGCAGAGTTTTGGATCTTGGCAAAATGCGAGCCTCTGTAGGCGCTAAAAAACGAGCTTAGCGCGTAGCAGAGCAGAAATATGATCCCGCCTATGCCTAAAATTTGGGTAAAAAGCGAGCCTTGCTTAAGAGCGCCGCCTATTAAAAATATCCCTACGGCCGTAAATACGGCATCGCTTAGCGCACAGACCGTACAAACCGCCGCAACATGGTTTTTCGCAAGACCTTGGGAGATGACGAAGATATTTTGCGCGCCGATAGCAACGATGAGCGAGAGCATCAGCGCGGCTCCTTGCAAGAAAATTCCGATCGGCAAGGAGTTCAAAGCTGCGCCTTTACTTATTTTTACTTTCGCAGGCGGAGCTTTGCATCGCCGTATCGGCAGTATCAGAGCCGTCTGACGCCGCACTTTCGGGCGCAGCGTCAGGCTCATTATCGCCCGCGGAAATTTTCGAGGCGGAATTCTCGGCGCCTATGAAATTTTCGCCTGCGCAGGTGCTATTTAAGGAAGCGGCATCATTCGGCGCGGAGGAGCTTTGTTCGTTTAAATTTGAAACGCCCTCTAAATTCTGCGCGTTGCTTAAATCAGCGGCGCCGCTAGAATTTTGCATGGCGGAATCCTGCGTAGAGCGGGAATTTTCCGCGCCTGAATTTTCACCTAAATTTTGCGCGCTGCAGGAACTTTGCGCATCGAAATTTTTTGAAGCGGAATTCTCATCGCGAAAGTTTTTAGCTTTAAAATTTTTAGCGCTACTCGCGCTTTTTTTAGAGCCCTTAGCGAGCTTGCGAGCTTTTGGGGCAGCTTGCTCTTCCTCAGAGCTTTGCGAAAGACCCGCTTTCTCGCGCAAAATTTTACTCAGTTCGTAGATCGAAATTTCAAACGAGCCCGGCAGCGTGGCTTCCGTGTCGCTATAAAATCGTAAAAAATTAAAGCGGTCCTGCGCCTGCGGCGTTTTTTTGAATACAAAATTTAAAAGCTCCGTTTTGTTTCTGCCCGCGACGAAGGTTTTTGTGCCTAAATTTGCTATATCTTTGTATTCGAAGCTCTCGGAATTTGCGCCGCGCACGATCGTAAAAGCATCCTCGCCGATCTGCAAATAATTTTTCGCGCCGAGTCTGAGCGCGCAAAAAAACGCGCAAAATGCCGCCACTACGGAAGCGAAAAGCGCCGCACCGCCAAAGCCCGCGTGGTAGCAATATCCGCTAGCTAGCGCCAAAATCGCCGATCCCGCCAGCGTCATCGCTACGGGCTTTTTATTCTCTTTTACTATCATCTTCCCTGCTTAATCATCTGTCTTATATATTCATAAATTTTAAAATTTAGCGCATCCATTACTGAGTCTTTAGAGCTCGGATTTTTGATGCTTTGGTAGTTGAGATTAGTTACGTAATCCTTCCACGCGCCCTTGTTTTTAACGCTTATGTAGAGGCTGATCTGCGAGTCGTAGAAATAATCTCTGTAATAATCGTCGTCGTACCAAGGATCGTAACCGAACGGCATCCCCCAGCCTACGCCCACGCCCGTATATCTATAATACCTGCCAAAGCCCATACCGAAGCTAAATCTCGGATTATCCCACGATCTACGCGAAAAATCCGCCTTGCGGAAGTAGTTGAGATTGCCACCGATTTGGACGTTCGCCGCGCTTTTATTTACGACCTTAAATCCGTCCGCACGCAGATGCTGAATCACTACCTGGGTTAAATTTGAATCCGTCGTCGAGGTATTGGTAAAATTTACGCTTATGAGCTTATCCTGCGGAAATTCCATAATGTGAAGCGGCTCGGAAGTGCGCACTATACCGCTATTTACGGGAACGTTTTTAGAGCAGCCCGTAAAAATCAAAAACGCCGAAATGACCAAAAAAAGTGAAATTTTATTTTTCAAGACAGATCCTTTCGCTTAAGATTTCAAATCCTAAATTTGAGTGATTGTAGCATAAATTTAAAATTTTAATGTCAGCAAGAGAGGATTTTTTGAAATAACTTAGCGGCAAATAGGCAAGAGCGAAATTTTTAAATAAAATTTCGCGCCGAGCGACCGCTAAATTTAAAGCCGTCGCTCGGTTGAAATTTCTGCGAAAAGAGGCGGAATTTTAAACCAAAGGCGTTTAAAATTCCATAATCTTATAGGCTCACGCCGCGCGTAAGTACGCGCTTACGATAAACCTCCGAAACTCTGCTCGCGTCGCCCACGATTAAGGCATTGGTCGAGCAGATCGCCGCACACATCGGAACCTTGCCCTCTGCGATGCGGTTTTGACCGTATTTATGTAGCTCCTCGTGCGAAAACGTAGGCTCCGGTCCACCCGCGCACATAGTGCATTTATCCATCGCGCCTTTGATACCGAAAGCTCCATCTCTAGGGAATTGCGGAGCACCGAACGGACACGCGTAGAGGCAGTATCCGCAGCCGATACATTTATCTTTGTCGTGTAAAACGACGCCGTCAGTTCTGATATAGAAACATTGAACCGGGCAAACCTGCGCGCAAGGCGCATCGGTGCAGTGTTGGCAAGCAATAGAGCTTGAAACCTCCTGCCCCTCTATGCCCTCGTTTAAAGTAATAACCTTGCGCCTATTGATCTGCACGGGAACCTCGTGCGCCGAGCTGCAGGCTACCTGGCAACCATAGCAAGCGATGCAACGCTCGACATCGACGTAAAATTTTAATCTTGCCGGCATTTTATCTCCTTATGCTCTTTCTAGTCTGCAAAGACCGGCGTTAAATTCCGAAATTTGCGTATTTATGTCAAAGCCGTAGTTGGTAATCGTATTTGAGCTCTCGCCTCTGATATATGGCTTAGTACCCTCGGGATAGCGCTCGCTTAGATCCTCGCCCTGAAAAATTCCCGCGAAGTTATACGGCATAACAATACGATCAGGCGTAACGGCGTGCGAATAGATGCACTTGACTTTGATCTTCGTGCCTTGCGGCGAATGAATCCACATCATCTCACCATCTTTGATACCTTTATCAGCGGCAAGCTTAGGATTTACGTGCGCAAACATCTCCGGCGTAATCGCTGAAAGATACTTGCTCGTGCGCTCAATCATGCCCGCACCACTTAAATTTACAAGCCTTAACGAGCTTACGATAGTAGGGAAGTCCTTGCTCCAATCCTGCTTTTTCTGCTCGGAGATAAATCTCGTAAAGACGCGGAAATTTCGTTTTTGATCCGCAAAGGTCGGATATTTCTCCACCAAATCCCATCTAGGCGAGTGGATCGGCTCGCGGTGCTTCGGAATTTGATCCGCAAACTGCCAAACCTTGGCTCTGGCTCTTGCGTTTCCGCAAGGACAAATTCCAAACTCGCGGCATTTTTTAGCGATAATGCCGCTATAATCTGTGCTCCACGTAGGCCCCATCTTGGCTTTTTCATCCTCGCTTAGCGTGATGCCTAAAACCTGTTCGATATTTGCCTTAGTAATCTCTGCATGACCGCCTTGAATTTTTGATCCCGGAAGCGTAATGCTCTCGTCGGCTAGCTGCGAAACGCCGTCGTGCTCTAAGCCGAAGCGGTTTCTAAATCCCATACCGCCGTCGGCATAAGGCTTAGTTACGTCGTAAAGAATCGGCGTGCCCGGGTGTTGCGTATCCCAGCAAGGCCATGGAAGTCCGTAGTATTCGCCCTCGACCTCGCCGCCTATGCCGCGCAAAGTATCGGGATCAAATAGATGCCAGTTTTTCTGCTGTCTGCGAAATCTAGCTGCGGTACGTCCGTTATTTCCAATACTTTGAGTATTGCGTGCAATCTCATCGGTAGCGTCGTCAGGCCAAACGAAATCGTCCTTAACCTGCTTAAGCTCGCCATCAACGATGCCCATCTTCATGCCGCGAACGTATTCGTCGTAAAAGCCGAATTTTTTCGCGAATAGAAACATTACCTCTTGATCCTCTTTGCTCTCAAATAGAGGCTTAACGATCTGAGTTCGCCACTGACCACTGCGGTTTGTAGCGCTTAGATGGCCTTCGCTCTCAAACTGCGTAGCTACCGGCAAAACATAAATTCCATCCGGTCTGTCGTTTAGAATCGCTACTTCGTTTAAGAACGGCTCGGCGACTACCAGCATATCGATCTTGCCTAACGCTTCTTGAGTCTCTCGAACGTGCGCCATAGATGTAATTCCGGTACCTTGCACCCAAAGAACGCGGACATTGCCACTACTTAAAACGGGCTCGTTTTTCAAAACGCCCTGCCACCATTTAGATAGCGAAAAGCCCTTTTCGTTGCGCCAATTTATCGTATCTTGCTCGATGCTCGGATCGTAGTGAAAATACTCGGTAAAATTCGTACCAGGCACTTTTTCACCCTGCTTTTCGTGCGGCTGCTTAGTAGAGACGGCAAATCTTTTAATAAACTGCTCGTAATCTACGCCCCAGCCCTTGCAGAAGTGCTTCCAAGCGTTATCGGCTAGCCCGTAATACGCAGGTAAGCTATCGGAGAGATTGCACATATCGGTAGCGCCCTGAACATTATCATGGCCTCTAAGGATGTTGCATCCGCCGCCCGGCTTGCCCATATTGCCTAGTATGAGCTGCAAAAGAGCCAAAATTCTAGTATTAGAACTTCCGATCGAGTGCTGTGTAATGCCTAGAGCCCAGCATAAAGTAGCGGGCTTTGTGGTAGCGAACATCCTCGTAAATTCTATAAGCTCCTCTTCTTTGCAGCCGGTGACATTGGCTACCTCTTTAGGATCCCACTTCTCAGCTTCGGCTCTAATCTCCTCTACAGCGTAGGTTCTGGTTTTTATTAGCTCCTTATCTTCCCAGCCGTTTTTAAAGATTAGATGCAGCATTCCGTACACAAATGCTATATCAGTTCCCGGACGAATTCTAATATACATATCGGCCTTAGCCGCAGTTCTAGTAAAATTTGGATCGACGACGACGATTTTCGCGCCGTTTCTATCGCGAGCTTGAAGAGCATGCTTCATAGCTCCCACTGGATTTGCAACCGCAGAATTCGCACCTATAAAAAGGATCATTTTAGAATTTTTCGCCATATCGCCTACGTGATTTGTCATAGCTCCATAACCCCAAGTATTCGCCACACCGGCGACTGTTGCGCTATGTCAAATTCTGGCTACGTGGTCGTTGCTGTTTGTACCCCAAAAGGCTGCAAATTTCCTAAAATAATATGCCTGCTCGTTGCAAAATTTAGCCGAACCCAGAAATACCACACTATCTGGACCGTCCTCTTTGCGGACTTGAAGCATTTTATCGCCGATTTCGTTAACGGCTTGCTCCCAACTTATGCGCTCCCACTTGCCGCCAACCTTTTTGAGCGGATATTTAAGACGCATTTTAGATTTGGTTAGATCGATTTGATCGATTCCCTTACAGCAGTGGCTGCCTTGCGAGATCGGGTGATCTACTGCCATATCTTGGCGAATCCAGGTATTGGTGCTCTCATCCACTTGAGCCTCGATACCGCAGCCTACGGAACAGATCGAACATATCGTTCGCTTCATAACGGAACCTGGAAATGGGTTTTTGATCTCTTGCTCAGTAGCGGCTCTTAGCGTATTATTTTCGCCAAACGCAGCTACGCTGCTCGCTCCTAAAGCGGCGAGTTTCAAAAACGATCTCCTTCCGATCGCATTCTCACTCATGAAAATTCTCCTAGTAAGCTACTTTATAGTATTTTTTCCACGCTTCACTCTCCCAGTAAAGCACCTCTTTTTTCGGTGATTTGCCACGAACGGTATCGCCATAGTCCTGCTCGCTTTTCGCTAGAGCCTGAGACGCGGCAACGCCCACGGCACCTACTGCGCCGATTTTTAGAGATTTTTTAAGAAAATCTCTGCGTTTGTTCTCCATGGTTTTCCTTTGTGAAGAAATCGCTTTAAATCTTTTATTGTAGTAACGCCTGTTACAGGATTTAAGTCTAATGAATTATAACGAAAAGGCAGTGAGATGGAAATTAAATTTTAAGTTACTTTTTAAATTTTATTTAAAATTCAAAATATAAAGTTCTAACTAAAAAACTACTCGCAAAAATCAAGCTTGCGAGTTTAAAATTTAACCGAAATTCTGCTTTCGCGTTAAGATTTCCGTTAAAAATTTTATTTATCAATCCAGATCAAAAATATCTTCCGGATTGGTAAATTTATTTTGATAGCCACCTTTTTTGATCGCTTCTTTAACGACGCTGCGATCTTTCTTTTGCGGAGCAGCAAGCGCTAAAAGCGAGCGTTCAAGCGCAAAAAAGCTTCTCATTAGTGCGCCTAATGATTTGAAAAAATCCGCCCGCACATGCCCGCACAAAAGCTCGCTAAACTCATCCACAAAGCTATTGGTGACATTCGTAAAAAGCTCTAACGCTAGCGCTTCGCCGTCTTGCGCGCCGACGAAATTTTTAGCGTATTGCGAGTTCGCAGCATTTTTGCCATCCTGCGGGCCTGTAAAATTTTTACTGCCATGCGAATCTACAGAATTTTTTCCGTTTTGTGCCGTCAAGCTCGCGCTATTTGTGGAATTTTGCTCGTTTGTCACGGAATTTTGTCCGTTTAAAACCGCGCTGTGTTTTGCGGCTGCGTCGCGAAGTAGAGTTGAATGCAGGTAAAAAATAAATCCCACATAATCCTCGCACTCTTTGCAAAGCTCCATATTGCGGCGAAATTTACTCTTTTTTAGCACGTCGATTACCGCGACACGCATACGCCCATCGTCGCGTCCTTCGTCGTAGAAGCTCGCACTCATCGGCACATTGGCGTATGAAAAATCAAAAAGCACGGAATTTTGCTCGCTTTTAAACGCAGAAAAGTCGAATTTCGCCAAATTTTGAAATTCCGCCTCATCGCTAGACACGATGGGCGAGCTACGTAAAAACTCCAGCTGCTCCTTCCAGCGTTTAAATTTCGCATCCGTTTCATAGAAAAAAAACGGAATTGCAAAAAATTCATAGTAATAGCTTCTTGCTTTGATTAAATTTGCATCCATTACATTGCCCCTTTTCTAGCATCTTCTATCTGCTTTTTTATCATTATTTTCGCCTTGCAATCACCGCAGCAAAAAAGCGTCTTCATCTTTTCAGGATCGTTTGCAAAATGCGCGCCCATCATCTCCGCGATCTTCATCACGGCTTTGCTCGTCGCAAATTCCTTACCGCACTCGATGCACTTAAAAAGCTCGTCTTTGGCTAGCATTTTGTAATTAAAAAATCCCGGCTCAAGCTCCACGCCGCAAGGCTTAAGCTCGATCGTATCCTTTTCGGCGCAGCTTAGCACGCAGTAGTTGCACGTCGTGCAAAGCGAAGCGTTGAGCTTAATCGAATTGTCGCTGTTGTCGGCATACAGCGCGCCGGTATTACAGGCGCCCACGCAGCTAAGGCAGAGCGTGCAGCTTGCTTCGTTTATGCTTACTTTGCCAAATTTTAGCAACTCTCCGCTTTTTACGGCGCCGAAGCTGCCCTCGCCAACCATCGCGCTTACGCGTTTTGAGAAAATTTCTTTCTTGCTAAGGCCCTGTTCGTTTAAGCTAAACGCCCAGGGCTGAGAGCTTTGCGCCCACTTTAGCGCCTCTTGCAGCTCGGTTAAATTTCGCGCTAAAAATACCGCGTCCTTGCCATAGATCGCGCGCGAAATTCCATTGATGAGCTCCGCCGCCTCTCGCGTGCCCTCGCCCGCGTCCGCGCCGTAAATGATCACACTCGAGCCGCTTTCTTGCATCGCGCTTAGCAAATTTACCTCATCTATTTGCTTGCTTGCAAAAATTCCAAACGGTAACACGCCGCACGGAAGCTGCACTGCAGGTGCGGACGCGATTTCGCTCTCTGCGATGAGAAGCGGAATTTTGCCTGCATAGAGCTTTGCGATCTCGCCAAATACGCTTTGAGGCAGCTTGGCAAATTTTAGCGCGCCGCTAGGGCAGACGCTCACGCACGCGCCACAGCCTATACAGTCGATGTGCGAAAACACGAGCTCGCGCTTTTCATCATTTTTCAAAATCGCCACTGTGGGGCAAACCTCCACGCACGGCGCGCGCAGCTCATTTCGCCTGCCTTGATACTGACAGATCGCAGGATCGAAGATCGTGGAATTCTTATAATGATAAACCGGGCTTTTGGAATTTAAAATTTCTAAAATTTCATCATCTTTTAGCCCCGAGATCTCGTAGCAGCCGCTTTGTCGTAGCTGATATGGCGCTGCGCCGCTAATCAAGAAAAAATCCGCCTCGGTCTCAACCTCATCCCGCTCGCTTAAAATCGTAACTGCAAGATCGCCAATCTCGCCGTAGACGAATTTAATCTCAGCTCTGCTTAACGCGATCACCTTAAATCCGTGCTGCCTAAGTAGCCTCACAAGATCCTCTCGCGGCTCGTCACAGGCGAGAATCACATTTTTGCCGACGGGCTTTTGATAGTCGCTATCTAGCGCGCCGTCGAAGGCAATATCCTTGGCGCGATACAAAATATTTACGTTTTTAGCGATTTGTAGCGGCTCATCTGCGGAATTTTCTATATAAAAATTTATCTCGGGTGCATAAATTTGCGCTTTTAGTTCCGGCGAATTCGCAACGATAAATTCCTCATTTTTCGCCCCCTCTTCATCGCCGCAAATTTCGATATCGTCGCTTAAGACGACATCTTTTAGCCCCGCGGCGTAAAATCCATGTTCTTTCATAATCTATCCTAAATTGATAATTAGGCGGGTTTTACTCTTATTTTCTAAACAGCTTTTAAATTCTGCACTTAAAGTAAATCGAATTTAAATTAATAATTCTATAGATAAAGCAAAATCAAAGCTTTAAATGATAAAATCGCCTAAATTTTAAGGCATCGGGGTCGCAATGCAACAAATCAAACTACCAAAAATCGATAAAATCGCAAACGCGCAGGAGTTTCGAAACTGCCTCCGCCCGCAAATCATAAAAATCGCGCAAGAGCTTATTGAAGAGGCACGCAGGGAGGCGCTGCAAGGAGGCGAGCTCGCAAGCGAAAGCGAGATCATCGCGCGCATCAAATCGCGCTACGAAAAATTTCAAAGCTTAAGCCTTAAGCCGCTCATCAACGCAACCGGCGTCGTACTGCACACAAACCTCGGTCGCAGCGTCATCAGCGCTGAAATTTTAGCCCGCGCGCAAAAGATCATCACCTCGTATTCAAATTTAGAATACGACCTATCCGAGGGCGCGCGCGGCAACAGATACGACTACATAGCGCTTTTGTGCAGCGAGCTCTTCGGCGCGCAGGACGCGCTCGTGGTCAATAACAACGCTGCGGCGGTATTTTTGGTGCTAAATACCTTCGCGCGCGGACGCGAAGTCGTGGTAAGCCGCGGCGAACTAGTGGAGATCGGCGGGAGCTTTCGGGTAAGCGAAGTGATGTCAAACTCTGGCGCAAAGCTAGTAGAGATCGGCACTACGAACAAAACCAAGCCGGACGATTACGAAGAAGCGATCAATGAAAATACGGCGATCTTGATGAAAGTGCACCGCTCAAATTTTAAAATTTCGGGCTTCAGCTCGAGCGTAAGCACTGCGGAGGTGGCGGCTCTCGCACGTCGCGCCTCACAGGCAAAGAGAGAATTTTTAGCGCTTAGAGCGGCAAGCTTTAAAAATTTAGAAAATCTTTGCGGCGGGCGGGCGGATACGACAGGCGAAATTTTAAATTCCGCGGCGAATGGTTTAAGCTTGGCGGATAGTTCTGCGAATGCTCTAAATTTAAATAGCGGCGAGCCGTCCGAAAAGAGCGAGTGCTTTCGTGAAGGCAGTGCGGGCGACAAGAGCGAAATTTCTAAAATTTGCCCTGCAAAATTTAGCATGAAAAAAATGGAAAACTTTAACGAGATCATCGATTATTACGATCTTGGAAGCGGCTACGCGAGCGAGCTGGGATTTGGGTTAGGCAAAAGCGAGCCATCTATTTTTGAGCTTTTAAAAAGCGGCGTGCGGCTGCTCAGCTTTAGCGGCGACAAGCTTTTCGGCTCCGTGCAGTGCGGCATTATCCTAGGAGATCGCGAGCTCATCGCGCGCCTGCGTAAAAACCAGCTACTGCGAATGCTGCGCGTGGACAAGATCACGCTAAGCCTGCTTGCCGAGACCATCAAGGCGTATATAAATAAAGAATTTCACCTCATCACGACGATAGATCAGATCCATCTAAGCCTAGATGAGCTGCGCGAGCGGGCGGAGCTAGTGCGATCGCGCATCGGCGTAAAATCGCAGATCGTGCCTACTACCACCTTCGTAGGCGGCGGCACGATGCCCGGCGCCTCCTACCCTAGCGTCGCGCTTGCGATCTTAGATGGCTCAGATCCGCAGAGCATGCAGGCAAAATTTCGCACTGCGGGCATAATCGGGCGGATCGAGGATGATAAATTTTTGCTCGATTTCAGATCGATTTTAAAAAGCGACTTGCAAGATTTAATAAAAAAGATCGGAGAAATTTATGAATAGCGTAATCATCGGCACCGCAGGCCACATCGATCACGGAAAAACCGCATTAATCAAGGCGCTAAACGGCTTTGAAGGGGACCGAATGCCGAGTGAAAAGCAGCGCGGCATCACCATCGATCTTAGCTTTTCGCATCTGCGCTCGGGGGATACCAATGTTGCTTTCATCGATGTTCCTGGGCATGAAAATCTAGTAAAGACGATGATTAGCGGCGCGTATGCCTTCGACGCTGCGATGCTAGTAGTCGCTGCGGACGACGGGCTAATGCCGCAAAGCAAAGAGCATATTCAAATTTTATCGCTGCTCGGGGTAAAAAGCGTGATCCTGTGTATCAGCAAGTGCGATCTGGTGGGCGACGCGCGCAAGGCGGAGGTTGCGGCGCAGTGCAGGGAATACATCTGCAAATTTAAAAATTTGCAAATTTTAAACACCTTTTTTATCAGTATCAAAGATCCCGCAAGCATCGCCGAGCTGAAAAACTATCTCTTCAATATCAAGCCCGCGCAGCGCCAAGGAGGTGGCGTGGTGCACTACTACATCGACCGCGTCTTTTCGCTCAAGGGGCTCGGTACCATCGTAACGGGCAGCCTCATTAACGGCGCGATTTCAAAGGGCGAGAAGCTTTATAACTGCGATCTGGGTAAAGCTTTTAGCGTCAAAAGCGTGCAGATCCACGACGAGGACACGCCGCTAGCGCAGGCTCCAAACCGCGTCGCGCTGAGCTTGGACGCCAAAACGAGCGAGCTTGAGAAGGGGCAAATCCTAAGCAAAAAGGGCTTTTTCCGCGGCTTTAACGAAGCCGACTGCACCTTTAGCGGCGAAATTTCGCATAATCAAGACGTGCTGTTTTGCGTCGGAAGCAAACAAAGCGCGGCAAAAGCGCTCATTTTAAAAGAACTTGAAAGCGGCGAGAAGCTCGTAAGCTTTAAATTTGACAAAACGATGTTTTTAAAATTCGATGAGCCCTTCGTCTGCCTGGCAAACTCGCGCGTAATCGGCGGCGGGCGCGTGCTAAACGCCGTGATCGAGCCGCTAAAAAAGCATAGCAAAGCCGTGCTTCTAACCGCGCTTTTGAAGCGAAATTTCACCGAAGCGTTTAAAATTTTAAGTCTCTTTCACAAGCATGGATTCGGGCTATTTTCGGCGTATCAGCGCTTCGGTATGGAATACGACGAAGCGGTAAAGATCGCGCGCGGCTTAGAGGGGACGTATTTTGACGAAGCAAATCTATGCGTTTACGATCTAAGCGCGATCGAGGACGTAAAAAGCCTCATAAAATTTATCGTCTCAAAAAACGACTACGCGATCTTTTCGCCCGCCTCGATCGCTCTAAAGCTCTCGTGGGCTAGCGAAGAGCTCGCCGCACGCGCGCTTAGCGAGCTTGAGCGAGGCGGCATTGTCTCCAAAAAGGGCGGAGTTTACGTAAAATCGGGGGTGGATTTTGACGCGCTCAAACAGAGTCTGGAGAGTAAAATTTTTGATCTCATCAAAAAGGGCGGCATAGCGCCATTAGCGCCCTATAACGTATATGACGAGCTGGAGATCGACCGCGAAAGCGGCGATGACGCGCTAAAGAAGCTGACCTACGCCAAAAAGGTAGTCCGTCTCGCGCACAATCTCTTCGTAGAGGCTGAAAATTTAGCCCTGGCGATCAAACGCCTCTACGCGATCATCGAAAAAGAGGGCTTCGTAAACGTCACGAACGCCAAAGAGGAGCTAGGACTTAGCAGAAAATTCGTCATCTGCTATCTAGAATACCTCGATAAGATGGGAAATATCGTGACGATCGACAATAAACGCTATTTGAAAAAGTAAAAATTTAAAATTTTGCACTACAATGCGCGGAATTTTTTGCAAAGGAAAAAAATGAAAAAAGCTATTTTAACTTCAGTTGCGCTCGCAGCGAGCCTAAACGCGGCTTTAAGCGACAGCGAAATTCTATCCATCTACGGCGGCGCGCCACAAGGCATCGAAATAAAGGTCGCCGAGCGCATCCCACTTAGCGAGCCAAAGGGCGTCGAGGCGGTCGTTTTAAAAATCTCTCAAGGCAATATGTCGCAAGAGGAGATCATTTTCACCCAAGGCGATCTGATCTTTACCGATATCATCGATCCTAAAAAACGCGTAGTCTATAAGGAGCAGATCAAACAAGACCGCATCGCAGGACAGCTAAGTAAGGTCTTCAAAGCAGAGAGCAAAGACAATATCATCAAGCTAGGAAACGATCCAAAAAAACCTACGATTTTGATGCTGACGGACGCTTTGTGCCCATTCTGCCGCAAAGAGATGGCAAGGATCGAAGAAACACTAAAAAATAATAATGTCGATATCGTCATGACCTCCGTTCACGGCGATGACGGCCACGCAAAATCCGCACTCATCTACAAAGAGATCAAAAATGCTAAAACCGACGAGCAAAAGATAGCGGTTTTTAGAAAATACTACGCCGAAGATAACAAAGCAGGTGCCAAAGACGTAAGCGCTGCCGAGCTAAATGCTGTAAAAGCCCTAGCTGCCAAATATTTCGGTGCGGGAGTAAACTCAGTGCCTTACATCATCGAACTAGACAAGCTAAAATAATCTCTCTTAAATTTTGCGGAACGATCCGCAAAATTTCGCTTCTTTCACCCAATTTTGGCAGCTTTCAATCAATCTAAATTTTACCTCGAATTTATGAATGCTGCCCTTTTGGAGTTCTTACAATTCCGCTGCTTTTAAAAAATTTCGTAGTTGCGCCGCGCATAGAATTTTAAAATCTCTTACGTATGAAACGCGATCCGCAAAGTTTTAAACGGGCAAAATTTTAGAATTTTAAAAATCCTCAAGCATTCGCGCAAAATTCTACGGCAGCGATTATATCTCGTGGCTTCGCATCCGAAGCGGCGCAAAAATAGTGTTACATGGAATTTCAAAGCAGAAATTATACGAGTGAATATCTTGCAGCCGAAATTTTAAAATTTCGCAGCAAAGCCCAGGTAAAATTTAGCCGCAAATTTCATAAAATTTTCGCTTTGCGGCAAAGAGGAATTTGCAATCGTGCTTCAAGCTGCCTATCTTGGACTACTCCGATTAAAATCAAAACTCCACGTCAAAAGCGGCTCTTGCCAGGCTATTTTTGCTCTCGCTTAGCTCGTACGATGCGCTGAGTCCGACGCTTTGAAAAATCTTATATTTCAGCCCGATCGCGCCGTTAAATACGCCGCTAGAATAATCAAGCCCCTCGACGTCGTATCTATCCGAATACTTTCTGCTCGCATGATACGAATCGCCGCTAAATCGATGCTCGTACTCAGCATTTGCGAATATCTGCAGATCGCCGAAAGCCTTGATCGCGTAAATTCCCGCTGTGCCGTTCGGCGCGGTTTTTGAAGCGGAGCTAAATTTAAGCTTAGAGATCGCATCCTCGTTCACCCTAATCGCTCCAAGCCCCAAATATGGCTTAATATAGCCGTTTTCAAATAAAAATTTATACCCTGCTCTCGTGCTAAGATCCCAAATTTGCGACTTGTATTTCGCGCCGTGGATAGCGCCGAATCCGTTGTTGGTTTCAAATTTATGATCGTTCGTCGAATATGTTAAGCCTACCGCCAAATCCACGTTCTCGTTAAAATCGTATCTGCCCGCCAGACCGAGCTCGTAGGATTTGATGTTTTCTTTGACACCGTCGAATTTACCCTCGTACCAAGCGTCTGATTTTTGGTACCCAAAGATCACGCCCAGCGTAAGATCATCCACCCTCTTGGAGGCTCCGAGTAAAATTCCGTCGCTCTTGTGATCGTATTTGACGCCACCCGAGCGGTCTTTGTAATCCCCGCCATAGTTTCCGATCGCGCTTACGTTTACGTTGAACTCCTGCCCGTCAGTGTCGGTTAAATTTTTATAAGCGGAATTCCTTGCAAGCTTAGTAAGATCCAGATCGACCTTCGAGCGCGGCATCTCGATGCCTATGCGGTTGCCGCCTCTTGCGACCTGCGAAAACAGGCTACCGTTTTTAGGCGTGAAGTTATTGATCGCCAGCATCAGCGCTTCAAAATAGGTAGGCAGATCATCGTATCCGCTAGGATAGGCATTCGTATCGGAGGTGATAAATAGATTTGCCGCGTTGCGCTCGCGAGATAGCCTTATGATCTCGTCGTATTGATCGGGTCTGGCGCCATATATGACGTGCAAAATTTTAGAGGAATTTGCCGGGTCTTTTTCAAACTCAGAGGTTCTAGGACGATAGTGGTTTATGTAGTCGTCCGCGCTCACCTCTTGCAGCATCCAAACGTCCGCATAGGGAGCTATGGCGTCGCGCACGCCCCAGCCGTTGTTCGCCAAAACGAGCATTCCGGGGTATTTAGTCTTGATATAATTGTAGATACTCTCCATATAGGCGATAGTTGCGGGATTGTTTTCGGTATTAACCTCGTCGATAAAGTATCCTGCGATATTTTCTCTGCCGTAGAAATTTACGAAATTATCGATATCGGCATAGATTAAATTTAGATTTCTAGTAGAATTTTTGGTATAGGTATAGCCTAAATTTGATATTCCCGCCGCGATATTTCGCTTCATCTGAATCGCGTCTTCTTCTCTTCTGACCAGATATTGCGTAGTTTGATCGCCAGGCGTAGCCGCCTCGTAAGATCCGAAAGCCACGTAAGGAACCAGCGCACCGCCTACGTCCGTGATACCGTTCCAAAACTCGGCATTTACGCCGCTATTGCCCGTCCAGCGAAACGCAGGCATCATAACGCGCTGATTATTAAGCCTGCCCGAATATGAGCCCTTTTTGGCAAAGCCCCTTACGTACTCGAGCTTGATACAAAATGAGTTTTCATACTCGTCGCTCGCGGAGCTATCGCTAGCCGCGTCGCGCCTGCTTAATTTCGCGCCCAAGCTATCCGCAGCGCTCATTACATCGGAACGGGAAGTGTTGTTGGAAGGTGATTTTTGCGCGTTTGCATAGCCCCAGGAATTCTGCTCGCTCGCATAGCCGAACCCTGCTGCACCGATAAGCGCAAGAGATACGATTTTTTTCAAAGACTTTAGCATTCTGCACCGCCTCAAATAAAATTACCCAAATTCTTAAATTTCGACAAATTTGCGGGCGCGCTTTTAAAATTAAAAGCTTTATCGAAATTTAAAAATTTAGCCGCCTTAAGACGGCCAAATTTTAAAGCTTATTTTAATGCCGCTTTTGCCTTCTTTGCGACGGTTGCAAAAGCTTCGGCATCGTTCATAGCCATATTTGCTAAAATTTTTCTATCAAGCTCGATGCCCGCTTTTCTAAGTCCGTTTATAAATTTAGAATAGCTGATATCGTTTAGCCTGCAAGCTGCATTGATGCGCACTATCCAAAGTCTGCGGAAATCGCGTTTTTTCGCGCGTCTGTCACGGAAGGCGTAAACGAGGCTTCTTTCTAGCTGCTCTTTGGCCTTTCTGAAATGTTTGCGTCTTGCACTATAAAATCCGCGCGCAAGCTTTAGCACCTTGTTGTGACGGCGGCGTCTAACGATGCCCGTTTTTACTCTTGCCATATTAATCCTTTCTTAATCGGCGTCCCTTTGGGGATCTTGCCCTAAAATCCATAAATTTAGGGGAGTTTGAATGACTTTCGTCAAAAACTAACTTCGCACTATTTGCAAAGCATTCTTTTAACCGCAGATACGTTCGTAGAATCGACGTATTGGGCCTCGCGCAAATTCCTCTTGCGTTTTTGAGACATCTTCGTCAAAATGTGGCTGCGAAACGCCGAGCCTCTTTTGATCTTGTTTTTGCCCGCTTTAAAACGCTTGACGGCACCGCGCACGCTTTTCATCTTTGGCATGGTCGTCCTTTTTTTAAAGTGAACGGGAAGTATATAATAAAGTTTCTTTGAAAAATTTGAATTTAAGGAATTTTATAGCTTAAATTAACGCAAGATAAATTTAAAGTTAAATTTTGCCGCCCGCTTAAGATTCGGTTTAGCTGGATCCAAAAAATTTATACAAATTTAAAGGGTTAAATTTAGAGATAAACTTAGCCCGCATTAAATTTTAAAACTAGGGTATTTAGCTTAAATTCACGCGCTGTACCGCAAAGAAACAGCGCGTAAATTTTAAAATTTTGCCGCATGCGGCGCAAAATACTGCTAAATTTACGCTACGCCTTTTTCGGCGTGATCAGCATATTTACGTAGCGACCCTCCAGCGCGGGCGCCTTATCGCGATCGGCAACTTCTGCGAAAAATTCGTCCCAAATTTTATTGAGCAAATTTACGCCGATTTCCGGGCTTGACATCTCGCGCCCTTTTAAAAATACGCGAAGCTTGACGTGTTTGCCGCTACTAAGGAATTCTTTCGCGTGTTTTACTTTGTAATTAATGTCGTTTTGAGCGATTTTGGCGGACAGCTTGATCTCTTTAACCTCGATGATTTTTTGCTTTTTTTTCGCCTCTTTGAGTTTTTTTTCCTGCTGATAGCGAAATTTGCTGTAGTTCATGACCTTGCAAACGGGCGGCTTTGCATCGGGCGCTATCAAAACCAGATCCACGCCCTCTCGCTCGGCGATTTGCAGCGCCTGCGCCTTTGAAATTATGCCGTAAACCTCGCCGTTGTCGCCTATGCACCTGACTTCGCTAGCCGGAATGTCCTCGTTTAGAAAAACCTCTTTTTCTCTGCTCAAAAATTCACCTCGTTTAATTTAGCTTTTACGAAATTTAAAAACTCATCCAGCCCCAAATTTCGCTGTTCGCGCGCCCTGCGATCGCGCAAGGCCACGCTGCGAGCCGAAACTTCATTATCGCCTAGGACGATGATGAGCGGCACCTTCTGCTTCTCAGCCGTTCTGATTCGTTTATTTAACGTCTCGTTTTTATCTAAAATTTCGCCGTCAATGTCTGCTTCGCGCAGCAAATTTAAAATTTCTTTCGCATAGCTTGCGTGCGCCTCGCCAATCGGCACGATCGATACTTGCGTAGGACAGATCCAAAACGGAAGTTCGCCCGCGGTGTGCTCGAGCAAAATCCCCACGAACCGCTCGAAGCTTCCCAAAATCGCGCGATGCAGCATCACGGGCTGCCTTTTTTCATTATTTTCGTCGATGTAGCCAAGCTCGAAGCGCGCAGGCAGGTTAAAATCGACCTGCACCGTGCCGCACTGCCATTTTCGGCCGAGCGCGTCGGTGATTTTGATGTCGATCTTAGGCCCGTAGAATGCGCCGCCGCCCTCGTCTAGGCCGTATTTTAAGCCCTTTTCGTCAAGCGCGTCTTTTAAGGCCTTCGTCGCGATATCCCAAACCTCGTCGTCGCCGACCGCCTTTTGGGGTTTGGTCGAAATTTCAAGCTCGTATTCAAATCCGAAAGCCTTCATCAGAAGCCCCACGAAATCTAAAATTTCATAGACGTTTTCTTTAATCTGGCTCGGCATCACAAACAGATGCGCGTCGTCCTGCGTAAACTCGCGCACGCGGAAAAGCCCGTGCAAGACGCCGCTTTTTTCGTGGCGATGTACGACGCCGTACTCGCAAAATTTAAGCGGCAGATCGCGATATGAGCGGATTTCACTTTGATAAACCTTGATGTGACCGACGCAGTTCATCGGCTTAATGCCGTATTCTTGCTCCTCGATCGTCGTAAAATACATATTTTCTTTGTAGTTACTGTAGTGCCCGCTGATCTTCCACGCGTCGGATTTTAAAATTTCAGGGCCGCGCACCGGCTCGTAGCCGCGCTTGCGAAGCTGCCTATAAAGGCGCTCCTCGAGCTTTATGCGCATCCTAGTGCCCGCAGGAAGCCAGATCGGAAGTCCCGCGCCGATCTGCTCGTCGAAGGTGAAAAATTTCATCTCGGCTCCGAGCTTTCGGTGATCGCGCTTCTTGGCTTCCTCTAGCATCGTAAGGTGCTTTTTAAGGCTATCTTTATCGGCAAATACGACGCCGTAGATGCGAGTTAGCATCTCGCGCTTTTCATCGCCGCCGAGATACGCCCCCGCGATGCGTGTAAGGGCGAAATTTTTCAAAAATTTCGTATTTTGCACGTGCGGGCCGCGACAGATGTCCTCAAACTCGCCCTGCGCGTATAAGCTTACGGGGCCTTCGGGGATGCGCTTTAAAACCTCCTGCTTAAGATCGTCGTTTGCATATTTTTTCGCAACCGCCTCTTTGGTGGAGGCTATCTTTTTAATCTCTAAATTTACCTCGGCGAGTGCGCGCATCTTTTTTTCAATCGCTTTTAAATCCTCTTCGCCGAGCTTCTCGCCGTTATCTTTGCCGACGCGCATATCATAGTAAAACCCATCTTCGATCGCAGGCCCTACGAAAAATTTTGCGCTCGGATAAAGCTCGCGCACCGCCTGCGCCAAAAGATGCGCACAGGAGTGACGGATCACCTTTAGCGCGTCCTCGGAGTTATCGAAATATATCGGCTGCGCCTCGCTTGCGTGCTCGCCGATACTTTGAGTATCGTAAATTTCACCGTTAAATTTATACGCGATAATATCGCTCATTGGCTTGTTTCCTTTTTTACCGAATTGTCTTTCTTACACTGAAAGAACGAAAGCTAATTTTAGCTAATCAATCCTTAACGATAAATTTAAAAAATATTAAAATTAAAATTTTTGATTCTTTTCTCGCAATAAAAAATACACGGCGTTCGCGCAAAGAGCACAAATCGCCATCACACTTGCGAGCAAAAACGGCTTATTCGCTCCCACTGCACCTACGATAAACGAAATAGCCCCGGCGATAGCAAATTGCGCAGTCCCCAGTACCGCCGAAGCTGCGCCAGAGTTGCCGTCCTTATACAGCGCCATCGCAAGCGTCGTGGCGTTAGGCGCAACAAAGCCAAGAGACGAAAGCAATATGAAAAGCGAAGCCTCAAAGCAGATGAAAGGAAGGTCAAGCATAGAGCATGCGAGCAAAATTAGGCTCGTCGCAAGCATCGCGATTAGGCCGAAATTTAATAAAGCTGCAGGTTCGCGATTTTGCACGAGTTTGGCATTTAGTGCCGAAACAAGGGTCATTCCAAGAGCGTTGATGCCAAATATTACACCAAAGGCATGCTCGCCCAACCCATAATAGCCCAAAAATATAAAGCTAGAGCCCGTGATATAAGCGAAAAGCGCGCTCATCGCAACTGCAAATCCTAACGTATAGCGCATAAATTCTTTATTTCGCAAGATTATGCCGTATTCGCCAAGCACGCCTTTTACGCTAAGTGTAACAGTCTTGTCTATCTGCGCGCTCTCGTCAAGTCCGAAAAATATAAATGCAAAAAGCAAAATTCCAAGTGCGAACAAAATCGCAAAAATCGCTTGCCACGAGAAAAAATCTAGCACAAATCCACCTAGAGTTGGTGCTAGCATCGGCGCTAGCGAGCCCACGACCATCATCAGCGCAAACATCGCCGCAGCCTCGTGCAGTTCGAATTTATCATTAATTACGGCTCGCGCAAGTACCACTCCCGCGCACCCACCCAAAGCTTGCAAAAATCTAAAAAATATAAACGCGTAAACGCTATCAAAGCTCACGCAAGCAAGCGACGCACATATAAAAAGCAAAATGCCCGCGTATAACGGCTTTTTACGACCAAATTTATCGCTTAGCGGCCCATAAACGAGCTGTCCTAGCGCAAAAGCGATGAAAAAACTCGCAACCGATAGCTGAGTGTAAAACTCGCTCGTAGCAAAGCTTGCCTTTACCTTTTCCAGCGCGGGCAGATACATATCGGTAGACAAGGGCGCCAGAGCCGACATATAGGCAAGTATAATCACCAGCTTAAATTTAGCGAATTTACTTTGTTTGACCATCGTTTTTCTCAATTATTTTTAGGCAGAGCTCAAACGTGCGCACGAGCGCGTTTAGATCTTTAAATTTTTGCGGCAAAAGCTTAGCAATAAAATATATCGGACGCAGCGCAAGTACCGTAGCCCACGCACTTTGTACTACATCCTGCCCGCCGCTTGAGGCGTAGGCGCAAATGCCTGCGCGCACCAAGCCTTCGCTCAACCCTTCGCGACAAAGATCATAGACAAACAGCAAAAAATCTCGCATTTTGGCTTTTTGCAGATCAACGCGCTCGCCGCGATTTTCAAAATCTATAAATTTCATCTCGCCGTTTTTTACTAAAACGTCGCGCAGTGCGGGTCTGCCGTGTATGAAGCCGCGCGAATGTAGATGTGCTAACGCCGCAGCATAGCCCTCAATAAGCGCCACACAAGCCGCCTCATCCGAGCTTTTTAGCACCTCGTCCACCGGCGTGCCGCCGTCTTTGAGTACGAAAAAGCTCTCGTCTCGCAGCACCGGCTGCGGCACAGGCGCGCCGGCTGCGTACAGGCTCTCGCATTTTAGCGCTTCGTAATCGAAAGCGACTTTCGGATTTGCTTTGAATATTTTCGTAAGCAATCCGCCGCGGATGCGCAACTCCGGCTGCTTTAGCCAGTATTTCTCGCCCTCAAAACTAAAGCTCGTGATGCGCTCGCCAGGATGATTTTTTAGAATTTCATTTACGTATTCTTTAAAATTTTGCATTCGATAAATTTAGCGAATTTTTTTTAGAAAGAGCTAAATTTACGAGTTTTATTTGTTTGCATAAAATTTATTACGTAAATTTGGCGGAGCTAAATTTTAAAACTATCAGATAGAATTTTGCAGTCTTGGAATTTCGTAACGCAGGAAGCAGCAAAAGTGCATAATTTTAAAATTTAGAAGTTAGATAAAATTTTAGAATTTTATAAAGCTAAGATTTGCGTCAAAAAATTTTAAAACTAGAAGTGGCGACCCCTACGAGATTCGAACTCGTTTTACCGCCGTGAAAGGGCGATGTCCTAACCGTTAGACGAAGGGGCCACTTAATCTGGTATTAAGATTAAAGGCGGTATTCTACTCAAGACGCACTTAAACCCAACTTAAATTAAGGATTATTTATGAAATGCTCTTTTCTGGCGCCGCTTACACTTTCGCTTCTGCTCGCAGGCTGCGCTACCACCGCGCTCAAGCCCGCTTATACGCAAGCCGTAAATTTCACCGTCATTTCGCCGCTTACTCGCACCAGCGACGCGGGCTTTATGCGTAAATTTAAAAATCAAACCGAGGTTCAAATTTACGCAAGCGGCATCAGCGTGCTGAGCCTGGTTTTAAAAGGCGATAAAATTTGCATGAACGGCGCGTGCGACGACGAGCTCGTTTTCAATAAAAAATTCTTCGGCGCCGAGCACTACCGCGGGCTTCTCGGCCAAATCCTAGACGGCAAACCGATCTTCGGCGGCAGCGACGCAGGCGAGCGCCGTTGCCTCGCGCAAAGCCTGCAAGCTGGCTCTATCGATTATAAGGTTTGCCGCGACAAGGACAGCGGCGGAAAATCCATAAGCTTCGCCGACGCAAAGCGCGGCGTAAAGATCAGAATCCGCGAGTTGCAGTAAATCTCGCGCGGCGAGTATTCGTAGCACGTGAAATACTACTCCGCAGGGCGGCGCGAATAAATTGCGAACGAATAAAATTTCGCGCGGCGGGTGTATATAAACGCGCGGGAATACTGCTCTCTAGCAGTCGCCCAAAACACGGCGCGAGCGGTCAAAATTCCATTACTCGGCGGGGTAGCCGCCTAAGCTGCACAAACGGCGCGGTTTTATTGACGCTCTGCGCCTACTCTTTGCGATGAAATTTAACCAAGCAGCGCGTATGTGCGAAAGAAAAAGCGCGCATTTAAATTTAAAAATTCGCGCGCAGCTAGGGTTGATGAAATTTGCCGCACGCGGCGTAAAATAAAATTTAGGAGGTAAAATGAAGCGGATCGGAGCGCACGTGAGTGCTAGCGGCGGGGTTTTTAACGCGCCGTTAAACGCCGCAAAGATCGGGGCGGACGCGTTTGCGATGTTCGTCAAAAATCAGCGCAGATGGGACGCGCCGCCGCTTAGCGCGGAGGAGATCGCCGCGTTTAAAGACGCGCTGAAACAAAGCGGCATCCGCGCGGAGCATGTCTTGGTGCACGACAGCTACCTCATAAATTTGGGCCATCCGCGCGAGGCGGAGCGCGAGAAGTCCTTAAACGCCTTCGTGGACGAGATACGCCGTTGCGAAGCGCTCGGGCTTAAGCTTTTGAACTTTCATCCGGGCTCGCATCTAAATGAAATTTCAGCTCAAGAGTGCCTGGATAATATCGCAGGATCGCTAAATTTCGCTATCGCAAACACCGCAGGCGTCAAGCTTGTGCTCGAAAATACCGCCGGTCAGGGCTCCAACCTCGGCTATGATTTCGCTCAGCTTGCTTACGTGATCGATAAAATTTCAAACAAAGATCGCATCGGCGTCTGCATCGATACCTGTCACGCGTTCGCCGCAGGATACGATCTGCGCAGCCCGCAGGCCTACGAGCGCACGATGAGCGAGTTTGACCGCGCGATCGGCTATAAATTTTTAAGCGGCATGCACCTAAACGACACGAAAAACGAGCTTGGCGTACGTAAGGATCGACACGAGAGCCTCGGACGCGGATTTTTGGGGCTCGCGGCGTTTGAAAACATCATGAACGACCCGAACATCGACGAGATCCCGCTGATTTTGGAAACCATCGACGATAGCCTCTGGGCGGAGGAGATCGCACTTTTGCGCAGTATGCAAGGACGCCGCAAAGCCTAATCGGGCGCCTTTTGCGCCACGTAGAATTTATCTCATTTCGCTTCAAAGTGGCGTGGAGCGATAAGAGCCTTTATGCCGTGCTAATTTAACATCGTGGGATTTATCACTTAAATTTTAACAAGCAAAAATAATGAGGAACTTCGCGCTAAAAATCCTGCGCCGTAAAAAGGCACGAAATTCTACGACTAAAAACACATCGTCATAGCAAAAGAGCAAAATTTTTATAGAAAAACACAGCGTCGCGGCAGAAATGAAAAATTTTACGCCGCATAATTAAAATTTTCAAGCAAGATTTTTAAAGCGATGCGGCGGCAAATTTTAAAATTCTATCGCTACGAGATTTTAAGGCTCAGCGTCAAATTCGAAGCTCTAGGAATTTTAAAATTCTAAATTCCACATCAAAAAATTCGCGCGAAGCTTTATACGCGCGACTGCGTAAATTCCAATCTTGCAATTCTACTTTCGTCCGATCCGTGCAGAGGCGAAGCGCATAAGATTTCATAAATTCTAACTTAAAATTTTGCTGCGTGCCAATCTATGTTTTTAGCACGCGTTTGCTTATGACAAATCTGCTTCTTTATTTTAGCGCTTTGCTCGCGCCAAAATCTGTGCAGGATCCGTGTAAATTTACGCCAAATTCTGCTATAAGATCGCCCGATCAATTTAAAATTTTATCGTCGCTTTGAATTTACTTGCGTTTTAAATTTAGACGCGGCGGGATTTTAAGCCGCAGCCGACGCGCATCGTACCAGCCGCAACTCAGCGCGCTATTTTAGCAGCTCATACATATCGCAGGATTTTTGCCAAGTATTGAAAAGTCCGGCGGACGGATCATCTTTGCCTAGATCGCAAGCTTTTTTATAATATTGTGCCGCTTTTTTTGTATCGTTCATAGCAAGCTGACTATAAATGGCAAATCTATAGCAAGAGTCGAAGCTACCCAAGGCATTTTCGCTACCCAAAGAATTTCCTAAATCGCAACTCTTTCTGTAATAAATCGCCGCCTTTTCCATATCATCTGTGCCATATATATCAACGGCTAAACTCATGCAGCCCATATAATATCCGCCGTCGCAAGCTTTTTCAAAATAAATTTTTGCTTTTTCTATATCTTTATCTTTTTCTAAAAATCCTTTTCCTATATATTGGCTTCCTAAAAACCAGCAACTATACGTATCTCCTTTATCGCAAGTTTCTTTAAGCATTTTAACTCCTTTGTCGGGATTGTCGTTCTTAATAATATGTAATGCTCCCGCTTGAGTGCAAGACTTCATATTCCCACCATCGCACTCTTTTTCCGCAGTCGCAAGATCAGGCGCGCCGAACGCAAAGCAAGCGATAAATGTTAACGCAAATAGTGATTTTTTCATTTAGTATCCTTTCCGGGTAAAATTTGGCTAATTCTACAGGCGGCCCCGGGGGGTTGTTGGTGGGGGGTGGGGGGGCTGTGGGG
>CAURKZ010000019.1:0-31664 GCA_963525605.1 uncultured Campylobacter sp. | reverse complement strand
TTTCTCTAAATTTAGCTTCAGAAATTCTTGAACGGACTATATACTTATTTTTCATCGACAAAACTATAGTTAAAAACTCCTTTGAAAGTTTTTAACTTATCTTAGCCTAAAATTTTAAAATAGTAGTTTAATCCATATTTTAAGGAGATTTAAATTGGGACGGCGTTATAATTTATCTATATTTTAATTAAAAGGAAAAACGATGAAATATCTGGTTTCAAAAAGCCTTTTTACTTTAGCCGTGTCTTTTGCAGCCGCTTCCGTCTTAGGTGGTTGTGGTTTTATAAAAAAGCCGATGACTAGTGAAGCGACACTCTTAGATCGCGCTGAAATGGCAACTGGTATAGATAAATCAAATCTAACGGTTGTGCCTGATTCAGTAAAAAGTGAGATTGACTCAGTACATTATAAGGTCAGAAGCAAAAACGGTGATTTGTATCGTTGCTATTTTTCATCCGTTATAGTAGTTGATTCTGACGTGCTTTGCACGAAAATCGTCGGAGCAGCGGGTAGTACAGGAAGCAGCAAAGGCGGTAACTGCAACGCTCTGCTTAAAAAAGCAGGCAAGTGCTAGCGCGCTAAAGACGGCTAAATCGTGCGGCTTTAAAACGGTTCATTCGGCCCAAATGCGCGCCGCTAGCCGTTTGGGCCGCACCCGCAAAATCTTCATCGCGCCTGAAAAGTAAGCCCGCTGCTTTACGGCGCATTTCGATGCTCGTTATGTTAGCGGGTAGTAAAATTTTAATGCTTTTAAGCTTTGCCGAGAGGATTGCGAAATTTTAACGCGTAAATTTTAAATCTAGAGCCGCGTTTGGACTCTTTTCGTTACGAAACGTGGCGTAAAATTTTACGCTTTAATTTTACTGCGCAAGATTTACCGCATGAAATTTCATTACGCAAAGTCCTTTGCTTCGGCGCTTCGCGGATCGCAGCACGCGATCTGGCCGAGTTTAGACGTCGCAAATTGTCTCGCGATCCCCGCGTTCCGCTTCGCCGCGCAAATCTGCCGCGCGATTTATCGCGTAAAATTTCGCTCGCTCCTATCTATTCCGTTCGCCCTCTACTTCCCGCCGAAAAACAGCAGATTTGCCATTATGATCACGATCGCGACGGGCGCTACGAAGCGCAGCGAAAAGTACCAAATTTTAAATCCAAGCTCGCCCATATCGGCGCTAAAAAGCCCGCGTAGGCGCTGTGTATCCATCACGAAGCCCACGAAGATCGCCGAGGTTAGCGCGCCTAGAGGCAGCATGACGTTTGAGCTTACGAAGTCCAAGCAGTCAAAAAAGCTCGCGCCGAAAAGCTTAAACTTGCTCGCATAATCCGCGTGCATCGATAGCAGCGAGCATGCGCCTAGCACCGCTATGACGCACCCCGAGACGCAGACTGCGCGCAGGCGCGAAATTTTAAATCTGCCGATGAGATAGAAGACGAAGGGCTCGATCATCGAAACCGCGCTCGTGATCCCCGCGAAAAAGAGCGAGACGAAAAACGCGACTTCAAGCACCTGCCCCGCTAGCCCCATTTTTGCAAACATCGTAGTGAGCGAGACGAAGACAAGCCCCGCACCCTGCGCGGGATCGGCACGGAATTCGAAGATGAAGGTAAAGACGATGAGCCCCATCATCAGCCCGATCGCGATGTTGATAAATACGATGTTTACCGAGCTGCGTACCAGCCGCACTTCCTCGCTAAGCGATGCCGCATATGCCGCGATACAGCCGACGCCCACGCACAGGGTAAAGAGCGCGAGTCCGAGCGCGGAGAGGACGGAGTTAACGGTGATTTTGCCGAAGTCGGGGTAGAAAAGAAATTTCGCCGCCGCGCCGAAGCCCTGCATCGTGCACGCATACGCAAGCATCGCAAGCAGCAGCACGAAAAGAAGCGGCATCATCACGACGTTTAGCCGCTCGATACCGCTTTTGATGCCGCGCGCGACGACAGAGAGCGTCAGCACGAGCGCAAGCGCGTAAAAGCCCAGACTCGTGACTAGCGAATGCGAGATGAGATCGTCAAAGACGGCGCCGGCTTCCTCGGCGGTTGCGGGCAGCGGAGAAAAGCCCAAAAATATGTAGCGGATCACCCAGCCGAGGATGACGAGGTAAAATGACAGCACCAGCATGCCGCCCGCGATGAAAACACCTCCCGCGCGCCATTTGCGTCCGCCGCGCGGTGCCAGCGTCTCGTAAGCGCTCGGCAGATCCCTCCCGCTCAGCCTGCCTAGCGCCATCTCGGCTAGGAATATGCTAAAGCCCACGCCTAGCGTGAGCGCGAGGTATAAAAGCACGAAGGCGCTGCCGCCGTTTTGGCCCACGAGGGTGGGGAATTTCCATGCGTTGCCAAGCCCCACCGCGCCGCCTGCGACGGCAAGTATGAAGCCGATTTTGCTAAATTTATCGTTCATTTTCGCTCCGATTTTTTAAATTTTAAAGCCGCGGAATTTTAAAATTCCGCAGCGTGATCAGGCGCGGCTGCGCTACGGCGTCTTTGCCGCGGTCTTGCACAGGTTGCCGTGCGGGTTAGCGCAGTTACGCCGAAGGCTGATTGCGGTCGCCGCATACTCTTATCTAGACATAAAATTCCAGGCGCAATTTTTTGACAGCCGCCATGACCGCTCGCGGATCGCCGCGAGGCTCGCTATGAAATTTGGCGCGTCGTTTTTAGGCTGCTTCAGCGCAAAATTTTAACTTCCATGCTATCCATCCGCTTTGCAAATTTTAAAAATTTAAAATTTTTAGCTGATTGAGCGCGATCACTACGATCGCGACTGGCGCCACGAAGCGCAGCAGCACGAAATACCACAGCTTAAAGCCCATTCGTCCCATATATGGACGCAGTAGAATTTCGACGGCTCGTTTTTTGATCACGAATCCTACAAAAATCGCCACGATTATGCCGCTAAGAGGCATTAAGATATTCGAGGTCAGGTAATCAAGCACGTCAAAAAAGCTCTTGCCACCTAGGCTAAAATACTCGCTCGTGCCCCCGTAATAACCCAAAATGCAGCATATTCCTAAAACATACGTCACGGCAAAAACTAAAAGTGAAGCGCGCTTGCGGCTTAGCTTGCGGGAGTTTACGAGATAATAAATCGCAGGCTCCAGCATCGAAATTGCAGAAGTAATCGCCGCAAATAATAGCGAGGTGAAAAATAAAAAGGCTAGGATGTTTCCGATCGCACCAAGCTTTGAAAAAAGCACCACCAGCGAGACAAATACTAGCCCCGGACCTTGCGCTTTGGGATCGCCGCCGAATTCAAAGATGAAAGTAAAGACGATAAGTCCCATCATCACGCCGATTAGGACATTAATACAGACGATATTTATGCTTGAGGTTAGGATGTTAGTGCGCGCAGGCAGGCTCGCGGCATAGGTCATAATCGTAGTAACGCCAAGCGAAAGCGTAAAAAACGCAAGTCCTAGCGCCGAAAGAACGCTATCTTTATTAAGCTTGGAAAAATCTGGCACTAGCAAGAATTTCGCGCTACGTCCGAATCCATCGAAACTCGCGGCGTAAATTAGCATTAAAACCAGCAAAATAAATAGCGCAGGCATCATCCAGACATTAAGCCGCTCGATGCCGCTTTTAACGCCTTTAGATACGATAAAAAAGCAAAATGCCGACGCTACGGTAAAGCACACCGCTACGCTTAAAAAATCGCTGCCTAAAAGTGCGTTAAACGCTGCGCCGCTTTCATCTATACTTTTTGGCAGATAAAAAGCGCTTGAGACCACGTATTTTAGGATCCAGCCCATTACGACGCTGTAAAAAGCATAGATCAAAAGCGCACTAATCATAAAAAATCCCGCGTATTTCCATGCGCCTTTGTATGAGGGCGCGAGCTTTTCAAATGCGCGCACCGGATCACTTTCGCTTAGCCTGCCGATGACGATCTCGGCTAAAAAAATCACGAAGCTAACCAAAAGCGTCAGCAAAAGATATAGCAAGATAAAGGCGCTGCCGCCGTTGGTGCCCACTAAAGTGGGGAATTTCCACGCATTACCGAGCCCAACGGCGCTGCCTGCGACCGCGAGAATGAAGCCGATTTTGCTGAATTTATCATTCATATTATGCCTTGTAGCGGAATTTAAAAGGGCAATATTAGCAAAATCTAGCTTAACTCGCCAAGCTGGCTGGGTGGAATTTAGGCAAACCCGCTATAATGCCGCGAATTTTAAAGGAGATAAAATGAAATCGATAAAAGAAGTGATGCTCTCTCGCCACAGCTGCCGTAAATTTTGCAGCGACAAGCTAAATAGCGAGCTCGTGCGCGAGATACTTGATCTTGCGCGCTTAAGTCCTAGCTCATGCGGATTAGAGCCTTGGAGGATGATGATAGTCTCGGATCCTTGCGAGCTAAAAGAGCTTTCCGTAGCCTGCAACAGCCAGCCACAAGTAGCCGAGTGCTCGCACGCCGTGATTTTAATCGCGCGTAACGATCTGCGCGTGGGTGAGGAGTATTTAGAGCGCACCGTCCGCCGTCGCGCAAACACTCCGCAAAAATATGAAGCTGCGATTAATTATTTCCGCGAGAAATTTGCGGGCTTAGACGACGAAGCGCTGATGAACTACGCGACCAAGCAGCTTTATATCTTAGCGGCAAATATCGCTAATATCGCCGAGGGCTTTGACGTGCGCTCGTGTATAATGACCGGCTTTGACGCCGCGGCTTTGGAAAAATTCTGCGCTTTAGAGGCGAAATTTCGTCCTGCAATCGTCGTGGCTTTGGGGCGCGGTGAGCCTAGCAAATATCCACACACGCGCTACAAGCTGGATGAAATTTTAATCTCTCGCGGCGGCAGCGAAAAAAGATAAAATGAAGCATTTCTGCTCGCAAAGCTAGGCGCAAGCTTCGTTTATTAAAAGCGTCGTTTTGCGAAATTTTATCGGTTTAAAAGTGCGATAGCGTTAAAATGCGCTTAAAATTTCAAAGGATAAACATGCAAGTCAAACTTCTAAATTTCACTCCGCTTTGGGTCTGCTCAAATGCGATCCGCACCTGCTGGCAGAGCTTTGAGCGTGGCGATTGCGGCGGCGCCAAAGACCTAGCGCTAATAGACCGCGTTGGCAATCAGCTCAAGCACTCAAGCACGCTCGAACACCTCTACTACAACTTCTACATCAGCGGCATCTCCCGCGCGCTGCTTCAGGAGCTGGCGCGCCACCGCCTAGCAAGCCTTAGCGTAAAATCCACTCGCTACACTCTCAAAGAATTGCGCGGCGAGGGTAGCTTCGCGCAAGGCGATTTCGAAAACGCCGCGCGATACATCGTGCTTACCGGCAACGAAGCGGTCGATAACGCAAGTATCGCGGCTCTTGAAAATCTGCGCGTAATCTTACAAATTCCAATCAGCCTTGATATTGCCAAATACTGCCTGCCCGAGTGCTACAAGAGCGAGCTTAGCTGGAGTATAAACGCTCGCAGCCTGCAAAATTTTCTCGCTCTGCGCTCTAGCAAAGTCGCACTTTGGGAGATCCGCGAGCTTGCGGGTAAAATTTACGAAGCGCTGCCGCAGGAGCATAAATTTATATTCCAAAGCTGCATGGCGGGCGGCGAGAAGACGCAGGACGAGTAGTAGCGAGCGGGATAAATTTAGATACAAAAGGGCTGCGATGATAAAACTTACGCAGATGAGAGCGGCTTTTGAAAAGGAGGATCCGGACGCGCTTTATCTGAGCTACCTGGGATGGGTACAAACCCTGATTCCGTTTTGGAAGCAGGCTGCTGCGAGGATCGCGGAGCTAAACGGCACGGCGGATGAAAAAAGAGATAAGCATCTGCGCTCAATCGACAATTCTTTAGAACTGATGCAAGCTTGGCGGTTTAAAAAGATAAAATACGTGCAGGCAAGAAGAAGAGAGATCGATAGCGCCATAAGTTTTATTCGAAACGGTGCCTTAACGCAGCAGGCATGCAGATACGCCTTTGCGCCCGTCTGTAGAAATTTGGCAAGCATTTTACGCAGCTTTTTATACATTTCAACTTTTGGCTATTCGGACGAGCAGCTTCCGACCGTATTTGCCCAAAAAATTTACGGCATTGCGCTATGCCACACCCTCTTTCCTTTCGATACGGGCGATTTTGTGTATTATCTGCCGCGTGAAAAATCCATCCACACCGACGACCCCGCCGATTTGGACAACTGGCATTTGATGATGAGCGAGGCTGGCAAGGCTTTGAATATCGCGGAGCTCACCAAAGAGGTCAATAATCAGGCTCGTAAAATTTACGAAAACTACAAAACGCCGTTTGAATGGAAATACGACGAGGGGATTTGGAATTTAGAATTTGAGAATATTTCAAAAAGGCTGCACTATGCGGGCTTGCGAGCTTTTTCTAATTTAAATAAAGCGGAATAAAAGGCGCGCAAATTTTAAATCGCTTCTGAAATTTCATTCACGGGCGGTAAAATTTCTGCAAGTTTCAATGCGGGTAAAATTTAAAATTCGTTTGAGCGAGTTCTTAGCGGCCTGCGGTATCAAAATTTAGCCGCCGCGCATTTTGCGGCTTACGGCACCGCGCTGAAAATTGTAGCAGCGGCAAGCGAAAGCTCATAGGCGAGCGATAAATTTAAAGGACGGATTATGAAAAATCTAGCGCTTGTGATGTTTAGCGGACAGACGCATCTCGATTTTGTGGGATTTTACGATTGTATGCTAAGGCTCAAAGCCGTCCGCCCGCAGTTTGAGATGAGGTTTTGCTCGCGCGAGCGGCAAGTTTCGGACAGCGGCGGCCTTACGATCGATGCGGGCGAGATCACGACGGATCTGGGCGGCTTTGATGCGGTTTTTGTGCCCGGCGGTATGGCGACGCGCCGCCTGAGGGACGATGCGGGCTTCATCTCGTGGCTCGCAACCGCGCGCGATGCGAAGTATAAGTTTAGCGTTTGCACCGGTTCGCTGCTTCTGGGCGCGGCGGGGTTTTTGCGAGGTAGACGCGCGACTACGCATCCGTTTTGCTATGATCTGCTGGCGCCTTACTGCGCGGATGTGGTGCATGAGCGGCTCGTGCGCGAAAGCCTGCCCGAAGGAGGCGAGATCATCACCGCAGGCGGCGTGAGCAGCTCTATAGAGCTTGGACTTTGCGTGATTGAAAAATTTGCAGGCGCCTCTACGCGAGAGGCTGCCGCTGCGGCGATGGATTATCCGTATTACGGCCTTAGAGGCAAGCTCGTGCGATGAAATTTTAAAGCGGCTAAGATCGGCGGCGCAAGTTTATAAATACCGCAGTAAATTTTAAAATAGAGAGGAGGCAAATCTTAATGCAAGCAGTAAAGATATTAAAAACATTGTGGAAAGTCATCAAGATCGCCATGCTTGTAATTGCTATATTGTTTTTCTTATTGATAGCGTATATATATTTGGCTATTCAAATTTCGCCGTTATCTAAATTTCCATACGTAAAAGATCGAGATTTGGCTAAATTTGAAGCCTTGACAAATACGAAGGGAGAAACTTTGCTCATTTATCGCAAAAAAGCCATTCCTTATCATTGTAGAGACAAATTGCAAACTTGCATCTGTTACGCGCATTTTATAAAGGCGGATAAGCCTTTTACTTTGACGCAACAAAAAATGTTGCAAGAGGGCTACGAGTTTGTTTCCAAGTCCGATTGCATAGCTGAAACTACAAATTTGCACGAATTTAAACTATCGTGGGCAGCGCCGTTTTATCACTATGCCGGCAGTCGGGAGTATTTGATATATGGTTCGATCAAAGATTTAAATATAACGGCAATAGTGAACGATAAAAGACGAATATGGTACAAAAAAGAGCACGAATGGGGACAGCCGATAGATTATGATCACGAGGTTATTTTTTATCCAGAACTCAATATAGTTCAAATAAATACTTTAGGATATTATAGTGTGCGTTAAATTTACTTATGGTCGATTTAATATAACGTTGCGAACTAAATTTAAAAGCTTTTGGGATAAAATTTAAAAATTTAGACTTTGGTCTTGCGGACATTTATCAAAGTAGATAAAATAACGATATAGTGGGTTTTTCATAAAATAGGAGATCGCAAAGACATAATGAAACCGGCTCAAATTTTATCGCTGCTTTCGCATATATCTTTCGGGTCGCTTATAGGTTGAAATTTAGAGATAATAACCCGTGGGAGTTCGCAATCGCGCTTTTTGCCTACGTGATTTTGTTTGCTTTTTATCCGCAGAGCTTGCTTAACAATAATAAAAAGACGATCGCCATGCTGTTTTTTATGGCGCTTTTGATCGTGATCGTGTAGCGGCGCCCATAAATCGGCGAGATCGGTTGCAGCGCGAGAGCACGGGCGATCTGCCTTTGATTGTAGCGGCGCATGCGAGCGATACTATTTTAAAATTTATTGTAAAATTATGGCGTTAATTCATTAAAGCTTAAAGGGCTAGCATGCAGATAAATTTAGACGACGTGAGGATTGAGAGCGGTTGGAAAGAGGCGCTTAGAGAGGAATTTTTAAGCGAGTATTTTGCGAAGATCAAAGAAAACCTGCTCGCCGCAAAGGCGCGCGAGATCGTCTATCCGCCGGGAAATTTGATCTTTAACGCCTTCAATCTCACCCCGTTTGAGCGGGTGCGCGCGGTGATTTTGGGGCAGGATCCCTACCACGGCGCGCATCAGGCGATGGGGCTTAGCTTTTCGGTGCCGCACGGCGTGCGAATTCCGCCCAGCCTCGTAAACATCTACAAAGAGATTAAGAGCGATCTGGGTATCAGCGAGCCTGAAAGCGGCGATCTGAGCTACTGGGCAAAGCAGGGCGTGCTGCTGCTTAATGCGAGCCTTAGCGTGGGCGCGAACCGCGCGAACTCACACAGCGGCTTCGGCTGGCAAATTTTCACCGACGCCGTGATTAAAATTTTAAGCGCGAGGCGGCAAAATTTGGTCTTTATGCTGTGGGGAAATTTTGCCAAAGCCAAATCGGCGCTGATCGATGCGCAGAAGCATCTCATTTTAACCGCCGCGCACCCCAGTCCGCTTGCAGGAGGGGCGTTTTTTGGCTGCAGGCATTTTAGCAGATGCAACGAATATCTGCGCGCGCACGGTCTGGGAGAGATCGATTGGGATCTAAATCACGGCGCAGATTAAATGTATTTTAAATGAAATTTGCGTAAAATGCGCCGCAAAATTTCAAAGGTAAAGAAATTTTAAAAAATGTCGAAAGGAGAAGTGAGCGAATAATATACGACCGGCTTAAGAGGGCTTGCCGAAGCGACGCAGATGCGCGGCTAGGCTAATCATTGTAATTAAAGGAACGATATGAAAAAGATAATTTTGGGAATTTTCTTGCTATTTACAAGTAGTGTAGTGGCAAATACCCTATCTGAGATTAGGCAATCGGGCACGATTAGAGTGGGCGTATTTGAGGCGCAACCACCTTTTAGTAAATTTGAAGACGGCAAATTCCAAGGATTTGAGGTTACTCTAGCTGAGGCGCTATCAAAAGATATATTCGGTGGCAAAGCGGGCAAGGTGGAATTCGTGCCCGTAAAGGCTAGCGAGCGTTTAAAAGCGTTGGAAGAAAATAAAGTAGATATGGTGCTTGCGACCTTTACTATCACAAATGAGCGTAAGCAGCTAGTTGATTTTACGACGCCGTATTTTGCAGTAAATATCGGCGTGCTAACCCGCGTTGGCGATAGAATCAAGACTGTATCGGATCTGCACGGCAAGCCGATCATCGCAGAAACCGGAACTACGGGCGAAGCGTATTTTAGAAAAGAGGGCTTTGAAATTGTAAATTGCGCCACTGCAAATGAATGCTATAAAATGCTAAAGGACGGTAAGGGCATCGGATATGCGACAGACAATCTGATAGTTTTAGCTTATGCTGTAATCGACAGCGACACCGAGGTAAATATCAAGAATTTAGGCGTTTCGGATTTCTTAGGCATTGCGGTTTCTAAAGGCAATAAGGATCTGCTTGAGTTCTTAAACGGCGAGCTAGTCAAGCTAAGTAAGAACGGCTTTATGAAAAAGACCTATGACGAGACGATTGAGCCGTATTACAAGGGCACTGCGGAGAAAAAATATTTCTTGCTGGATGATCTTTATAGCTTATTTTAGGCGGTCGTAGTGGTACAGCTCGCCTGCATGCTTGTAGTAAGCATAGCTATGTGCTCTCGCCAGGTAAAATTTAAAAGGCTCGCATAGCCTTGCTATTTTGTCCGACTTTGCGAGCTTGGGTTTGGATTATAAAATTCTACTAACGCGCCGTTGCAGAATTTATAAAATTCCATAGAATTTCGCAGCGGCATGCTATTTTTGCGGCGCTAATAGACGCGCAGAATTTTATAGCGAAGCGCTAAAATTTAATGAGAGCAGGCGGAGCTTGGCGCAAGGCAGCAAAATTTAAAAAGCCTCTATCATTATGCTTAGAAATTTTAGTTGCGAAATTTTATCGCTAAGCTCGTAATTTAGGGAATAATTTCAGTTTTGGTAAAATGAAATTTTAAGAAAATTTACATTACAATTACGAAAAGTTTAAAATTCAAGGAGGAAATTATGAAAAAGTCATTTTTTCTTATTCTATTGTCGGCGATCTTTGTTTTTGCGAATTCCTTAAGCGAAATCAAGCAAAGCAAGGTTATCAGAGTGGGCGTCTATGAAAACGAGCCGCCTTTTAGTAAGTCGAGCGAGAAAGGCTTTGAGGGATTTGAGGTCGAGCTTGCCAATGCGCTAGCCGGTAAAATTTTCGGTAACAGCGGCGGTCGTATCGAGCTCATACCGGTAACGAACGAAGTGCGCTTTCCGATGCTGCAAAACAATCAGGCAGATATGATAATTGCGGCTGCAAGCATCACTGAAGAGCGTAAAGGCAGCGTGGATTTTTCGATGCCGTATTTTACGGTAAATTTGGGAATTTTAACGAAAAAAGACTCAAATATTCACAAAATAGGCGATCTGATGGGCAAAAAGATCGGCATCATCCGCAAGACTACCGGCGAGGCGTATATCAAAAAGGACGGCGGTTATAATGTTTCTTATTGCAACGATTCGGTCGATTGCTATAGGAGATTAAAAAGTGGCGAGATCGACGGGTATTGCAACAACAACCTTTTTGTAATGGTCTATCCGATCGTAGATCCTGCGGTCGAGGTCAATATAAAAAATTTAGGCGATAATGTATTCTTAGGCGTCGCGGTGCAAAAAGGCAATGCGGAGCTGCTAGAAGCGATCAATAAAGGCTTGATTGCGCTCAGCAAAGAGGGCTTTTTCAAAAAGGCCTATGAGGATACTTTCGAATCTTTCTATAAAGGCACCGTCGATAAAAAATATTTCCTACTCGACGATCTTTACAGCTTTTTTTAATAAAAAAAGGAATTTGAAATGAAAAAATCACTGCTTTTAATTCTTCTATCTTGCATCTTTGCGCTTGCGAATTCTTTGAGCCAAATAAAGCAGAGTAAAGTCATTCGTATCGCTGTTTATGAAAACGAGCCTCCGTTTAGTAGGGTTACGGATAACGGCTTTGAGGGCTTTGACGTAGAGCTTGCTAATGCAATCGGAGGCAAAATTTTAGGCGATACCGGCGGCAGGATCGAGCTCATACCGGTATCGGCGCAAGCTCGCTTTCCGTCCATTCAAAATAATCAGGCAGATATGCTTATCGCGGCTGCAAGCGTTACTGAGGAGAGAAAGAAAAATTATGAGTTTTCGATGCCCTATCTTTCGGTAAATTCCGGAGTTTTAACCAGAAAAAGCGACAATATCCAAAAAATGAGCGATCTACGAGGTAAAAAAGTAGGCGTCATTCGCGGCTCGACGGGCGAAGCGTTTATGCAAAAGGATGGCGGCTACAATCTAGTGTATTGCAAAAATTCCTCCGATTGCTACAAGCGGTTAAAGAGCGGCGAGATCGACGGCGCGTGCGACGATAATCTATTTGTGATGGTCTATCCGGTCGCAGATCCTAGCGTCGAGGTTAATATCAAAAGTCTTGGCGAGAACGTATTTTTAGGCATCGCGATGCAAAAAGGCAACGCAGATCTCGCAGAAGCCGTCAATCAAGCGCTCATCTCGCTTAGTAAAGAGGGCTTTTTCAAAAAGGCGTATAATGATACCTTCGAGCCTTTCTATAAAGGCACCGTCGATAAAAAATACTTCCTTTTAGACGACATATACAGCTTCTTTTAAAATTTTAAATTCAATTGTGGATCGGAATTTTGGATGCTTCAGCGATTTAAAATTCCGATCCATCGAGTTAAAAGCTCATCGATATCGATTGGAATTCAAGCCGCTCGGCGTGATTGAAATTCCGTTTTTGATGTCAGCAGTTCATCTATGGATTTTAGGGGGGTCTTTTTATTATAAATTTAAATCTAGATATCATGCCTACGTCGCAGACCGCGCGTATGTTTTTGAAAAAAGGCAAATTAAAATTTTAAATCTGCAAGCTTGCGTGCATTTAAACACCTTATGCTCGAGGGCTACGCGCTTAAAACCCTCCATTCGCTCTACGGATTTAAATTTTAATCCCGCATAGTATTAAAATTTCGTCTCTAAAATTAGGCGTTTAAATTTGAAAATTTCGGGCGAAATTTGCGCGTTATAAATTTTAAAATTTCTCTGAAATTGTGAAGCGAAATTCGACCACTCAAGTCTAAATTTTATTTCGCTCTCAAAGCAAATTTTTAAACGCCCCTTTAGGCGCAAAACAAAAGGCGCTGATATGACGGCGCACCTCTAAAATCTAGGTAGTGCGCCGTCTTGGAATTTTAAAGGTAAAATTTCAAAAACAAAATTCCGTCCTAATTCTTGCTGCGCGATTTCTCTGCGTCAAGCTTCGGAATTTAAACGCTCGCTTAATTGCGAAGCGAGCGCCGCGCCCTGTGCGGAAAGCGGGCTTTTGCAGATGAAATTTAAAAATGTCCTCCACGCAGGAGTTTTTAGCAGGCATCGTGCGCAAAAGCAGGTAGTGCCGCTTTTTGTGATCGCGACGGATCGCCGCCGTCGCATCGTAGATATCGGCTCGCGCAGCTTTTAAATTTCACTGCGCGGACGATCTTAATAAAAAGCTATTCGTATTTGAGCGCGTTAGGGTCGGATTTTCCTTCCCACGTATTTGTGCCGGCTTCTGTAACAAATTTGGCATTAGAACAGTCTTCTTGCTCATTTTTACTCATTCTTTCTTTTTTTGCACATTCTTGAGCTTTAATTTTAGCTTCTTCGACATGTTGTTTGTAATAATCCCTTGTTTTTGGCTTTTCCTCACAACCTGTTAGAAAAATAAAAGCACCTACGGCCAACATACTGACAATTACTTTTTTCATTGCAATTCTCCTTTGCATAAAATTGAAAATAAGCAATTATAATAAATTAAAATTTGATTGCATTTAAATCCGACTTCCCTTCCCAATCGTTTTCCCCTTCTTTCATTTTTTTGCTTTTGGCGTCTTGTAAAATTTCTTTGTTATTTTGGGCCGAAAGATAATTGGTTATGGCATTAGCCTGCGTCATTAAGGTAACTCTAGGCTTTCTTGTTTTCATCAATTTGATATGCCATGAGGTCATTTCCAGCCTGCAGCACTTCTAAATTTCCTTTTGAGTTGGCGGGTCTTTCTTTGAACTTTTTGACAATTGCTTGGCGGTAGCTTCTATGCGGTGAGCCTCGCGATTTGCCAAGATTGCGTGACGGCGGTTTTTGTGCGGTTGAGCTTTGATCGCGTGGCGGTTTTCGCGCAGCTAAACTTTAGAATTCCGCGCGGCAAAGCCTTGAAATTATGTTCGGCTAGGCTTTAAATTTTTACTCCAAGCCCTTGGAATTTTTTAAATCCCCCATGCGCTCCTGCTGAGCCTGCACGAACGCGCTGTATCTCGTAAAAAGATAATCCTTGATCTCAAAAATCATCAACGTAAAAATCGAAGGCAGCGTAAAAAATCTAATCGTCATAAATACCAGATCAAGCGCGTTTAGTTCGTCGCTGTCCGCGCGATACCCTCCCGCGCCCGCGGTTAAAATCCCGTGCAGCGTCTCGTAGTTGTAAAGGATGAAAATCGTCACGAAAAGCGTCGAGAGCTTCGATACGATCTTATTCATGATCTGCGCTACGTCCTCGTCGGCGATCACCGACATCGCAAACCACACGAGGGTGAAAAACAGCGGAAAGACGATGTTAAAATTTAGCGAGTTATCAAGCTTTTGTGCGCCCGTCACCGCGATGATCGCAAACACCGCCGCAAAAGGGATCACAAATAGCGCGAAAGTCATTGCCGATTTTATCGCCTTAAAAAAGCCATACGCAAGCAGAGGCGCGCCTAAAGCGAGCAAAAAGATCGTGAGCGCGTAGTTGGATTTGGCAAAATCGTATAGGTTAAACAGCGCAAACGCCGATGCTGCTGCAAGTAGCGGCACGCTTAGCTTAAACAGCACCCCGTATTTGGCGTAAGCGCGCGACACGACGGCGTCGAGTCTGCTAAATTTGACGTTTAAGTTTTGCGCTCTGATGAAAAACAAAATGACGAATTTGACGATTACGTTTGGGCTCAAAATAGTTCCTGAAATTTAGTATATTTCATTTTTTATCCTCTAAATATTTTTTAATTTCAAACCAGATCAACGATATTCCTGATGGGATAGTCATGAATCTAATTATATTAGATGCTATATCTTGGTGTACGATAACAAATAATAAGCTTATCGCAGTTGATAATCTAAGCACGGCTTTATTTACAATATCCGCGGCTGCTTTATCTTTAAAATTCCAAGATATTATAGCCCAAATAGAGCTAAGACTTATTATCAAACATAGATCTGGAAATTCATCGATTAATTCTCCTAGTAGTTTAAAATTTTTTGTAGTTCCTTTTATGTTTTGTGCTCCAAAATAAAGAGTTATTAAGGCAAGTTCAATGCCTATAATAAACTTAGATACTCCAAGCGCCAAGTTACATTTTCTATATTCTTTTCCAAATAATATTTTTTTTAACTCATCGAAAGGTTCTATTACAAAGAAGAAAATCACAGGAAGAATAAGCCCCACAATTCCTATATTCATCCAATATAATAAATTTTTGGTGGATGCAAGAAATAACGCTATAAAGAATAGAGCTATAGATAGTGATAGAGCACATTTCGTGTATTTACTAAATGGGCATAGTATAATTGTGAGTATACAAGTAGATGATATAACTAGTGTTGTAAAGGTAGGGTTATTAGGGTTATTAAGAAGAACCCTTATAGCATCTTGAGCCATGCATTCAAATACTATAGAGTAAATTATTATAAAAAATCCAAATATTGTCGCTGGAGATTCGATTTTTTCAGATATTTTATCATTATGTTGATATGCTATCAACGGTATGCTTAATATGATAAATGAGACAAATGAGATAAATGATCGGTATTCCCAAAGCCAATTAAGTATATTATCCATATCTCTTCCTTCACATCCAATCTAAAATTTGCGTGATCTCCGTAGCGTGAAAAATTTTAAGCCCCTGCGCGTTTTGCGGCTTCATCGGGACGATCGCGTTTTTAAATTTCTGCATCGCGGCTTCTTTCAGGCGCGCATCGAGGTTGAAGATCTCTCTGATCTCGCCATTTAGGCTCACCTCGCCGATGAAGACGCTTTCTTTGCTGATTGGGCGGTTTTTGAAGCTGCTTACGATCGCCGCGACGACGGCTAGATCGCACGCCGTTTCGGTGATTTTTACGCCGCCGCTGACGTTTACGAAGACGTCGTATCCGCCAAGCCCGATCTCAAGCTTGCGATCAAGCAGCGCCAGAAGCATATCGAGGCGGTTTTTATCAAAGCCCGTAGCGCTGCGCTTGGGGTAGCCGCTCTCGCACACGAGTGCTTGGATCTCCACGACGAGCGCGCGCGTGCCCTCCATCGTGATTGTGATCGCCGAGCCGCTTACCGCCTTGCCGCGCGTGAAAAATTTACTTGCGACGTCCTTGGCGCTTACGAGCCCGTGCGGCCCCATCTCAAAAATCCCCACCTCGCTCGTAGCCCCGAAGCGGTTCTTAAAACCGCGTAAAATTCTAAGCTGCTTGCTCGCATCGCCCTCGAAATACAGCACTACGTCCACCATATGCTCTAATATGCGCGGGCCCGCGATCGAGCCCTCTTTGGTGATGTGGCCGATGATGAAGATCGAAATCCCGCGCGCTTTGGCAAGTCGCATCAGCTCAAACGTGATCTCGCGCACCTGCGTGATCGAGCCAGGCGCAGAGGGGGCTTTGTCGCTAAAAAGCGTCTGGATGCTGTCGATGACGATAAACTTATAATCCCTGCGCTCGACCTCTTCAAGCACGGCGCCCAGATTGATCTCGGTGAGCAAAAACAGCTGCTCGCTTATCGCGCCTAGCCGCTGCGCACGCATTTTGATCTGGCTGGCGCTCTCCTCGCCGCTCACGTAAAGCACGGCGCGGCCGCCGCTTGCTAAATTTGCCGCGATCTTAAGCAGCAGCGTGGATTTTCCGATGCCGGGGCTACCGCCGATTAGCACGAGCGAGCCCTCTACGACGCCGCCTCCGAGGACTAAATTTAGCTCGCTATCTTTGGTATCGATGCGTGAAATTTGCTCGATTTCTATCTCGCTGATCGCTTTGGCGCTTGCGGACGAGGCGCGGGCAATCTCGCCCTCGATCTCTTTTAGCGCTTTGATCTGAGAGGGCTTGAGCTCGACGAAGCTATCGAATGCGCCGCAGTCGGGGCATCTACCGAGCCATCTGCTTTGCTGATTGCCGCAGTGCTGGCACTCAAAAATCGTGGTTTTAATCTTCGCCATCTTTATCCCTCGCTCATTTTGTCTAAATTTAGCCTTGAATTTCGCGAAATTATACTTAAAATTTTTAAAATTTTAGCCGCCTCGTGCGCTGCTTGCGGGATTAAAAATCACGAGAGGGAGGATTTGCGGCTAAATTTGAGCTAAATTTAAATATGTTTTAAACATTTATAACTATAATACAAATTTCACTTTATTTAAAGAAGGTTTAAGATGAAGGGCAAGCTTAGTAGAAGCCAGTTTCTGACGATATCGCTTACGCTATTTGCGATGTTTTTCGGTGCGGGAAATTTTATTTTTCCGCCGGGTCTCGGCAGGGAATCCGGGCAGAATTTTTATATCGCGATAATGTTTTTTTGCGCTACGGCGGTGCTTCTGCCGGTACTAGGCGTCGCAGGCATCGCGCGCGCAAAGGGACTTCAGAGCCTGGTACGCCGCATAGATCCCGTGTTTGCGATCGTTTTTACCGCGCTTTTGTATCTTACTATCGGACCGCTTTTTGCGATACCGCGCGCGGCAAATATGCCTTTTGATATCGCGATTAAGCCTTTTATTGCGGAAGATCGCCTTCAAATTTGGCTATTTGTTTATTCCGCAGCATATTTTGCGCTGAACTATTACATCTGTATGAACCCTTCAAAGCTCGTCGATCTGCTCGGAAAATACCTTACGCCGATACTTTTGGCGCTTATTTTGCTACTTTTCGGCGCGGGATTTTTATTTCCGATCGGAAGCTTCGTCGCCCCTAGCGGCGAGTATGTTGATCACGCCGCAGCAAAGGGCTTCGTAGAGGGCTATCAAACGATGGACGCGCTTGCGTCGCTAGCATTCGGCATCATCGTAATTAACGCCATTAAAGCAACCGGCGTTAGCGACGAGAAGCACCTCGTCACCTCTACGATAAAAGCGGGAATGATGTCGGGCGTCATACTGATGACGATATATTTTATGCTGGGCTATCTGGGCGCGACTTCTGCGGAGCTTTTCAAAGATACGCCGAATATCAACGGGGCGGAGCTTCTGTCGCGAGTAAGCGATCATTACTTCGGAAGAGTGGGCGTAGTGATCCTAGGCAGCGCATTTTTCCTAGCCTGCATCACCACGACGCTGGGTCTTATAAGCTCGGCTAGCGAATACTTCGAGGAGCTTACCAGAGGCAGGGTTAAATACAAAACCTGGGCGATCGCTTGGTGCGTGATCGGCTTTGGAGTCGCAAATTTCGGCCTTACGACCATCATCAAAGGCTCCATCCCGGTCCTCGTCGCCATCTATCCGATCTCGATCATGCTGATAATCCTCTCGCTCATAAATCCATGGATCGATTCAAGCAAGCTGATTTATCGCGCCTGCGTCTATGTCTGCGTAGTCGAGGGCGTTATAAACGGGCTTGATATTTTGGGGATTTCGGTGCCGCTTGTTACGTTTATCGTAAAGAAAATGCCGTTTTACGACTCGATGCTTGGCTGGATCGTGCCTAGCACAGTGACCTTCGCCGTGACCTACGTGCTGCATCTAATCTTTGAAAAAAGAGACGATAGCTTCTAAATTTAAGAGCTATTTTAAAATTTAGCCGGGCTCTACGGGGCTCGGCACGCTTCTAAATTTTAATTCGCCGCCGAATTTAATCTCACATATTTTTCCATAGAATTTCGACATATAAAATAAACCGCCTTCAAAATTTAACCTAAATTTACGCTAGAATTATCAAAATGAAATTTCAAAAGTGAGGATGGCAAAATGGCTGCGAACGACGAAGCGCTAAGCTTGGCGCGAGATTTTGAGCGCGACGGCTTTAGGGTGCCCGGTTTATACGAACAGTTTTGGCGGCTGCAAGGTGATGCGGCGGCGTATTTTACGCTAGCAGACGGCCTGCTGTGCGGGCGGCAAGAGGGCGGCACGCTGCTAAAGGACGCTATGGGCTACGTGGGCGAGGAGGATTTTAAAGCTTTGATCGCTACGGCGGTTGAAATTTTACGCGAAGAGGCGGCAGAGGGTCGCGAAACGCAGCAGGACGAAAGCGCGGCACAGACGGGAGAGAATGCGCGCTCGGCTCGGGCGGACGAAAGCGCAGGCAAAAGTGCACGGCAACGCGGCAGAGATGAAAAAAGCGCACGCTGGAAAAGCGCCGAAGAGGTCATCGCCATGGCAAGTCTCGAGTTCGCGCCGTTTTTGCACCAGTATCTGGGCGAGCTTTTTAAATTGCAGCCGAACGAGAGCGCGTATTACGCGGAGTATCCGTGGCGCGAGCTTAGCTACGAGAGCTCGCAAATATGGCGCGAGAAGCTTGCGGATCCGCAGACGAGCGAAGATGATAAGCAAAAAATTTTTAGCTGCCTGCTTCAGACCCGCGATCCGCGAAACGTAAAATTTGCCTGCGAGTTCGCGCTTGCAGAGGACTTCTTCGACCGTCCGTGCGACCTGTTAGATTATATTGGCTACTGGCTAGAGGCTGTCGGATTTACCTTTGAGCGGGTTAAATTTGACGCAGACGGCGAAGCTCAAGCGGCAGCGGATGAAATTTTAAAAATGGATGCGCTCAAACACGGCGACGCCAAGCAAGCTCAAGCGAGCGAAAATTTCAAAGCGGGCGCAGTCGACTATGACTCTAAATTTAACTCAAACGAACACAGCACTGATAAAGCACAAAAAGCGCCGAACGATGAAATTTGCTTTGGCGGCGAGAAATTTATGCTCAAAAGATACTGCGGCCAGCGCGTGTATCACATAATCTTTCCGCACGGCTACTTCGGCACGCCCTATGCGCCGCATCTGGCGAAACACCATCCGACCTGGCGGTTTGAGGGCGGCGAGGCAGGATATAAGCTCGGCGGGGTTTTGGACGAGGCGGACGGCGATGCGCAAAATCCGCTTTTTCATCTCATCACGCTTGATCCGCTGCCCCGTGACTTGCCCGTGCGCTCGCTGCCGCGCCTAATCCTCGCCGCGCACGTTAGAGAGATAAACGAAGGCGAGATAGTCTTTTACGAGCACGACGCGCAGGGTATGCCGCGACGTATCGGCGAAAGGACGCAGGTGGAATACGCCTTTGACGAACCGATAAAGGAGTGCGAGGTCGCGCTAGCGCCTACGCCGGCGCGCTGGGCGGCTCAGGACTGGGGGATGTCAAACAGCAGGCAAAACCTCGCGCGCATCGGCGGCGAGCCTTCGTGGATACAGGGTGCCTCGGTGCCGATGTGTCCGATATGCGGCGAAAAGATGGAGTTTTTGATGCAGCTTGACAGCGAGCTTCCAAGTTGCGAGCAAGGCGGCGAGGTGATGTTCGGCAGCGGCGGGATCTTGTACGTGTTTTGGTGCGAGCGGACGCGGGTGAGCGGGTTTTTCATGCAGTGCACGTGAGTAAAATTTAAGAAAAACGCGCAAATGGACGGACGGATGATCACGGCGAAAATAAAAAGAAGGGGCAATGTTTGGCATTTTGACGATTATTTTAAGTCGCTTCGCAAGAATAAAAACGAAATAGCAAAGCCTATCAGACAGTTTGTCTCGGATCCGAAAAAGGTATCTGTTCAGTACGAAAGAGACCCTTCACGACGCCGTTTTGACTGAATTTAAATTCGCCATTTTAAAAAACGAAGATAGACTAGCAATGAAATTTTTATCGCCATATGGGGATAGAAATTTTAAATTTGTTTTCAAAAACGTCCTAGCCGTCCGCTTCAAAACGGATGATAAGAGCTTTAAAAATAACGATCTGATAGTTCATCAATTTTCGCTAAAGCCTAGAGGCGTTTGCGAGTATGATTTTATCTTTGCGAGCGGGCAGAGGATAACCGTAAAATTTAAGCGGCTTGAGATCATTGAAGAATTCTTGTAAGCGCACCGCGTTGCGGGCGGCGGGATTTTGTACGTGTTTTGGTGCGAGCGGACGCGGGTGAGCGCGTTTTTTATGCAGTGCACGTGAGTGAAAATTTTCTAAAATTCTAAATGAAAATCGCAAAATTTTAAGTAAAATCTATTCTAAGATAATCGACCGAGCAAAATTTGCCGAGCATTTCGGCGCGTAAAATTTGAGCCAGTTCGGCGAGAATATGTAAATTTACGCAGAGCTTAAGTGTAAATTCCCTCCACAAGCGTCTCTACGAACTCGTCCGAGTTAAATTCCGCCAAATCCTCCATCCGCTCGCCCACGCCGACGAAAAGTATCGGCAGCCGCAGTTCGCGCGCTATAGCGAAAAGTGCGCCGCCCTTGGGCGTGCCGTCGAGCTTCGTGATGATGATGCCGTCGAGCCTTACGATCTCGTTGAACGCCCTGGCTTGCGCGACGCTGTGATTGCCCTGAGTGGCGTCGAGCACGATGATCTTGCGGTGCGGAGCGCCGCTTTTTGCGCGGTCGCAGACGCGCACGATCTTCTCTAACTCCGCGGCTAAATTTTTCTGATTTTGCAGGCGCCCGGCGGTGTCGATCAGGACGCGATTGATGTTTTTGGCACTTGCCGAGCTTACGGTGTCAAACGCCACGGCAGCGGGATCGTGCCCCTGCGCGGTCGCTACGATCGGTAAATTTAGAATCTGCGCCCATCTGCGCAGCTGCTCGACCGCGCCCGCACGAAAAGTATCGCATGCGCCTAAAATCACGCTCTGGCCGCTATTTTTATATAAATTTGCAAGCTTTGCGGTCGTCGTGGTCTTGCCCGCGCCGTTTACGCCGATAATGAGCTCTACGAACGGCTTCTCATCTGCGGCTTTAGCGATCTCGTAATCGAAATAGTTCTTCAAAACGCTCTTGAGATCGTCTTTAGCGACTAGCTTTTTTGCGGGCAGTTTTTCTAAAATTTCCTCCACAAGCTCGTAGCCTACGTCGGCTTCAAGCAGCATCTCTTCTAAAATTTCTTTTGAAATTTTATCTTCGCCCTTTGCACCTCGCATCGCGTCTATGGTCTTGCTAAGCCCTTTTTTAAAAAATTCGAACATCAGAAAATTTTCTCCAATTCGGTCATTAAAATTTCTTCCGGCATCAGCCCGAAATACTGCGCGCTAAACTCGCCCTTTTCGTCGTATATCGCCATATACGGCACTTCGTTTATGCCGCCTAGCGCCTTTGTAAAAAAGTCCGTTCCTTCGCCGTAAGCGATCGCGTAGTTTACCTCGTGCGCGCTTGCATAGGTTTTTGCATCGTCTAAATTTGCATCACCGATCATCACGCCGATGATATCAAGCTTGCCAGAGTAGGCTTGTTTGGCGGCATTTAGTGCGCTTACCTGCACGGCGCAGGCGTCGCACCACGGCGTAAAAAATGCAAATAGCGTCACGGTGGAGTTATTATCGATTCGAAAGCCTTGCTTTGTCTTTTGCATATTTAAAATTTTTCCGTTATTAAGCTGAAGTGTAAAAGGAGCGGTATAATCGACCTGGATCACGGCTTCGGTTTCGGACTGCGGCTGCGTGGCGTTGGTCTCGGTCGGGGTATCGCTTGATTTTTTATCCTCATCATCGCCGCAACCCGCAAGAAACAAAACAGCCGTAAAAAGCGCTAGAAAAAAACGAAATTTCATAATAAACCTTAAAATTTAATCGCAAGATTATACAAAAACTAGCTAAAATAAGCGTTAAAATTTTATAAAAGGCTTAAGCTATGCAAAAGAATGAATTTAGAAAAATTTGCAAATCGCGCTTAAAATCTCACGCCGCGCGCGCGGCCAGATGCGAGCATTATGAGATATTATGGCGGCTGGAGCGGCTGATAAAATTTTTAAAAGCGCGTAAAATTTTGATATTTTTGCCGATGAGCTACGAGCCGAACGTTTTGATTTTAAGAAAAAAGCTATCAAAAAGCTGCGAATTTTACGTTCCGTTTATGGTGGATATTAGCTTAAAAATGGTAAGATTGCGCCAGCCTTTTAAAATTTCACGCTTTGGGCTGCGGCAGACGCTTCCGCAAAACGGGTATTTTAAAAAGATCGATCTAGCCGTGGTTCCAGCTATCGGAGTGGATGGCGCAATGGCTAGAATAGGACATGGGAAAGGATTTTACGATATGTTTTTTTCAGGTCTGAAGCTTAAGCCCGCAATCGCGTTCGTGAGTATAAAAGACTGCTTTTGCAGCGAAATTTTATCGCTTGATCACGACGTAAAGGGCGATTTTTACATAACTCCGAGCCAAAATTACCTAAAAAGAGGAAAGTATGATAGAGATTTTAATCGCCTTGTGCGCTCTTGCGGTGGGCGCTGGCATAGGATACTTAGTAGCTAGAAAAATCAATAACGCCAATTACGATTTTTTCGTAGAACAAGCTAAAGCTAAAGCCAAAGCTATAGAATTTGAAGCCGAGGGCATCTTGCGAAATTCTAAAATTTCGGTGCAGGAAGCGGAGTTCGAAGCTAAGAAAAAATACGAAGATAAAGCAAGCAAACTACAGAAAGAATTTAACGTTAAATTTGACGAGCTCGGCAAAAAGGAGCACGCGCTTCTAACAGAGCAAGAAATTTTAAAAGACAGCAAGAAAGAGCTCGAAAGTGCCAAAAAAGAGGCGAAATTCCTCTATGAAGAGGGCTCAAATTTAAAGAAAAGCTATGAAGAGAAGCTAGCCGAAGCGCTTAAGGTTTTGGAGCGCGTGGCGGGCTTTACGCAGGACGAGGCGCGCGCGCAGGTGCTTAAAAAGGTCGAGGAGCAAAGCCGCACCGACATTGCTCACATCGTGCGAAAATATGAAGAGGAAGCCAAAAAAGAGGCGCGAAAAAAGGCGAATTATATTTTGGCGCAGGCTACGTCGCGCTTCGCGGGCGAGTTTGCCGCCGAGCGACTTATCAATGTCGTAAATATCAAAAATGACGAGCTTAAAGGCCGCATCATCGGCAAAGAGGGGCGCAACATAAAGGCGCTTGAGATGACCTTGGGCGTGGACGTCATCATCGACGATACCCCGAATGCGATCATCGTAAGCTCGCACAATCTATACCGTCGCGCCATCGCCGTTCGCGTTATCGAAACGCTTATTGAGGACGGCAGAATTCAGCCTGCGCGCATCGAGGATATCTACAAAAAAGTGAGCGATGAATTTGAAGCTAGTATCGCCGAAGAGGGCGAAAATATCGTAATGGATCTAGGCCTTAGCAAAATTCACCCCGAAATTTTAAAACTCATCGGTAAACTTAAATTTCGCGCGAGCTACGGACAAAACGCCCTTGCGCACAGCCTTGAGGTGGCACATCTTGCGGGTATCATCGCCGCAGAAACGGGCGGAGACCAGAAACTAGCCAAGCGGGCGGGCCTGCTTCACGACATCGGCAAGGCGCTAACTCACGAATACGAGGGCTCGCACGTAGATCTGGGCGCCGAAGTTTGCCGCCGCTACAAAGAGCATCCGGTAGTTATAAACGCGATCTACGCCCACCACGGCCACGAGGAGGCCACCAGCGTAGAAAGCGCCGCAGTCTGTGCCGCAGACGCGCTAAGTGCCGCGCGCCCGGGCGCCAGACGAGAGGTACTAGAGAGCTATCTAAAACGCGTTAGCGACATCGAAGCGATCGCGATGAGTAAAACCGGCGTCAAGCAAGCCTACGCGATCAACGCAGGTCGTGAAATCCGCGTCATCGCAAACGCTAAGCTTATGAACGACGATGAGGCGGTTTTGGTCGCTAAAGAGATCGCTTCGGAGATCCAAGATAAGGTTCAATTCCCGGGCGAGATCAAAGTTAACGTCATACGCGAGCTTCGCGCGGTCGAGATAGCCAAATAAGGAGTATGAAATGAAAAAATTTATAATCGCTTTATTTTTGCTTTTTAACGCGGCATTTGCCGATGATGAGCTCATCATCAACAGCGCAAGCGCCTATTCGTCGGTAATGCGCACAAACTCGCAGTACAAATATCTAGCACAACAAGCCCGCGCGATCGTGATCTTTCCGAGCGTCAAAAAGCTGGGCTTCATCATAGGCGGAATGTACGGCGAGGGGATCATCATCTACAATAATGACGGCGCGCGCAGCGTAAGCGGCGCAGAGATCAGCAGCGCCAGCATCGGGCTTCAGATCGGCTACGAGGATAACTACCTAGTGATTTTCGTGATGAACGACGACGTGATCGAAAAGATGCGAAAATCCCAAATCACGCTCTCGGGCGATGCGACGGCGGTCGCGGGCAATTACAGCGCGGATTCGGGCGCACTGGACGTGCTAAATCAGGATATGTATGTCTTTACGAACAAGGGCGGGCTGTTCGCTGGCGTGAGCCTGGGCGGCTCAGTGCTGGAGACTAAAAACGATCGCGCTTTTGATCCGAACAGCGACGGCTACGCATTTTTGATGCGTATAATCGGCGCAGATGAGTAAAATTTAGCTAGAAGAAATGCTAAGGCGCATAGCTTAGCGAAAAATTTTGCTTTATGGGCGTTTTATTAGCGGCTTGGAATTTTGCTCGCGTGATTTCTGCAGAATAATAGACTTGGGTGTGTAATTTTATTGCAATTCGCGGGGTAGGAGGCATTTGAGGATATCGCGTAAATCCTGCGTAATTCGCAAGTTGCTTTGAATTCTAAAGAAGTCGAAATTTTGTCATTAAATTTAGAATTGCAAAATTTTACCGTTAAATTTTGCGGTGATTTTGCTTGATGTCTAGAAATTTTATTTTAAAATTTCACTTGATATTTTGCGGCGAAATTTTGTATTTTGCGACAGCCGTGCGGAATTTTAAATTTAATGTCGCAACAAAATCAAGTGGCGTCGTGGGGCGTTAGAGTAAAGCTTTCGCGCCGAATTTTAAAGCTGCTTTAGTCAAAATTTATAGAATTTTATACGATCTAATGAAAGGATTTGATGGAGTCGATGTTTGCAAACCTCCATACATGGGGGTATTTGATACTGTTTTTGTATTCGCTGGGCGGAGGATTTTTGGCGCTTGCGGCAGCGGGCGTGCTAAGCTCGGCCGGCGAGCTCAATATCGTCTTATGCATCGTAATCGCCTGCATATCGAACTACATAGGCGATTCGGGGTTATTTTTAGTAAGCCGCTACAATAAAAAAGAGATCATGCCATATCTGCGCAAACAGCGCCGCAATCTCGCTCTGGCACAGATCTTGTTTCGTAAATACGGCGACCGCATCATTTTGATTAAAAAATTTATCTACGGCCTCAAAACCCTCGTGCCGATCGCGATCGGTATCACAAAATATTCATTTTTAAAATTTAGCGTCATCAATGCCGTAAGCTCGCTTATTTGGGCGCTTGTGGTGGGGCTACTGAGCTACTATGCGGGCGATTTCGTGCGTGAGCTCTATGCACATGTCAAGGACGCGCCGTGGATCGCTCCGCTGGCTCTAAGCGCGATAGTAGCGGCTATCGTGCTCTATTTTCGCTTCGCGACCCGCAAAAGAGGCTAGCGGTGGCAAAAAAGCTGATCCCGCTCGCAATTTTCGCAGCACTTCTTTTGGCGCTAAATTTCATCTCCAATTCGCGCAGTCCTAAGACTAAAGATGAGCGGATTTTTACCTCCAAAACCTTGGATGCTGCGTCGCGCAAAAGCGGCGTGCAAAATTCTGCAAGCGGCACCGATCGCAAAATTTCAAGCTCACAAAATCCCGTAAGCAGCGCCGGCACAAAAGATGAGCGCGGCGCAAAAAGTGCAGACAGCGGAGCAGATCTAGGAGATTTAAAATCTCATTCGCAAGCAAACGAGCGCGCCGCGGCAAATCCTAAAGATGAGGCGGACGTCCACAGGCGGAGCAGCGCAGATTACAAAGCTTCGCACTCGCAAAATCCCGCCGAAAATTTTAAAAATCAGCTCGCGGACGAGTCCTGCATAAGCAGGGAGTGCGTGAGCGCTCATATCCGCCGTACGGGCACTTTGCCGCAAAATTTTATCACGAAAAAGCAGGCCGGCGAGCTTGGCTGGCAGGGCGGCGATCTGTGGAAATACGCGCGCGGCAAGAGCATAGGCGGCGATCGTTTCGGCAATTTCGAGCGCAGGCTACCTGACAAAAAGGGGCGGATCTGGCGCGAATGCGACATCGAGTATCGCGGCGGTCCGCGCGGCGCGAAACGGCTGATATTTTCAAACGACGGACTGATCTTTTACACCGCCGATCATTATGAAAGCTTCGAGCGCGTGCAATGAGTTTAAATTTTAAAACGCGCAGCACCGCAAAGATCATCATCGACGGCGCAAAGATTAGGCGCAAAGATCAAATTTTCGCGCTGTTTGCCGCGGCGCTAAATTTCAAGCCCGAATACATCGCAAATTTAGACGCGCTCTACGACGCGCTGGGCGAGCGAGGCGGATGGATCTTAGTCGTCATCAAAAGGGGCGGAATTTTAAAACTAAGGCTGGGCAAATTTTATGATATTTTGCTCGAAGTTTTGCGCAGCGGCGAGGTGAAAATTTTAATCTTATGAGCTCGCGCGGCAGCCATTCCGCTTTAAAGCTAAATTTTGCCGAGACTAAGACGAGTTTATTTCGCCGCAGTTTCGATCGCGCCGTTAAAATTTCCTAAATTTAGATCTAAATTTTCGAGCTTATCAAAAGAGGCGATTTTGGAAATTTCACTCACAAAGCTCACGCGGTCAAATTTAAACTCAAGCCCATACTGCCAATCTTTGCGGCGCGGGTTTTTAAACTCGTAAAGCTTAACCGTCTCCGTTTCAAATTTAACCCTAAGCGCGAGATACCAGCAGTCCCAGATCCCGCATGGACAGCCTAGTAGGACGACATCCCGCTCATCTTGCGCCAAATCAGCCTCAAGCGCCGCGCGTAAAAATAGCTCCTCAAAATCGATCAAGCTTAAGTAGGCGTAGCCTCCCGCGATGCTAGCTTGCCCCTCTTTTGCCGCAAAGCTTTGCTCGCACTGCCTAATCAGCTCAAGCAGGGGCTCATCGTTTATCGCAACGACGACTTCGGTAAAGCTTTCACCCTCAATTTCGTAATCGTTTAGGTAAAATTTAACGCTATCCATGCGGCAATCTCGCTAAATGATCTATTTTGTGCCGTATTTGCACCGGCCTGCTAAAATTTCAGCGCAGTTTAGCGAATTTGAAGTGAAATTCGGTTGAAAATCAAAAAAATTCGCTGGTAAAGCGCAGATCAAATGGGTATTTTGTAAAATTTAGGGATTTCGGGCTTGCGGAGCTTGCTTTCAGTGAGCACAAACTTAAATTCGCAAAAAAGCTCAATTTGTGTAGATGAAAGAAGCGAAAACAGAAGGTTGAATTTCATCGCAGATCAAAGAGGTTGAAACGAGGGCTAAATTTTTGCTATGGATAAAGAAGTCGAAATTAGAAACGAGGGGTAAATTTAATTCGCTTTTGCGGGCGCTTAAATTTAACCCCGCCGCGGCTACATCATTTCGCCGCTTTTGTGCTCGTGCTCGGTATAGGTTACCGGAATATCCTTCTTGCCTTTTCCCGGTGTATACACTCCCTCTCCGCGTTTGAAAAGAAGCTCGATGCCTTCGGCGTTCGTAAGCATTATACCGCTTGCGGAAGCCGCGCGTTTGAGATTATGCTTTTTACCCTTTTCATCGGTTAACACGCCCGTTGCGAACATATCGTTCGAGCTAAGGCTGATGCGCTTATCTCCGGTATCTCCGAGTAGAAATACGATCGTGTGCGCTACGGACTCTTGCTTTTGCTGCGGAGCCGTATCGGCCTTAGGTTGGTTGCATCCGCTTAAAATCGCGATTGCCGCTAATGACGATAATACAATTCGTCTCATTTTTTCTCCTTTAAAAAAAGTTCGCGAATTATATAGCCAAAAAGTAAATCCTAGATTTCGCGACTTTTTATTTAATCAAAGATTAACCCAAATTTAGTAAAATTCCAGCTGAAAACATCCCAAATAAGGAGAACCTTATGGCAGTAAAAATCGCAATTAACGGCTTTGGAAGGATCGGTAGGTGCGCGGCTAGAATTGCGCTAAGCAGGGACGATGTGGAGCTTGTGGCGATCAACGATACCGCTAAGCGCGAGCTTACGAGATACCTGCTTCAATACGACACGGTTCACGGCGAATTTCGTAAAAAAGTAGAAATTCTAAGCGACGAATGCATAGCCGTAGACGGCAAAAAGATCCGCGTCTATTCCACCAGAGAGCCTGCGGAGCTTGATTTTGCAGGCGATGGTGCAGAAGCTGTGCTTGAATGTACTGGTGCGTTTTTAACGAGCGAAAAATGTAAGCCGTTCATAGATAACGGTATCGGCGTAGTCGTAATGAGCGCGCCTGCCAAGGATGATACGCCTACTTTCGTAATCGGCGTTAATGAGGGCGCTTATGCAGGACAGCGCGTCATCTCAAACGCTAGCTGCACCACTAACGGTCTAGCTCCGATTGCAAAAATTCTAGACGATGAGCTTGGTATCGAAAAGGGTCTTATGACGACGATTCATGCCTATACACATGGACAGAGCCTAGTTGATGTAAAAGCTAAGGACTTCCGCCGTTCACGCGCTGCAGCTCTTAATATCGCTCCGACTACGACGGGCGCGGCAAAAGCGATTAGTAAGGTACTTCCTCAGCTAAGCGGTAAGATGCACGGACAATCTGTGCGCGTGCCGGTGGCTAACGTATCAATGGTTGATCTAACGGTGCTAACGCGCAAGCAGACGAGTGCTGAGGAGCTAAATGAAATTTTCCGCCGCTATGCCTCTAAAGAGATGAAAGGAATTTTGCTCGTAGACGACGATAGTCGCGTCAGCAGCGATTTTTGTACTTCAGAATACTCCAGCATCGTAGCTAGCGACTGCACGCAGGTAATTGACGGCAATCTAATAAAAGTGATGAGCTGGTATGACAACGAGTGGGGATATAGCGAGCGCCTCATCGATTTAGCCTTATATGCGGCAAAAAGAAGGAAATAAGATGGGTGAAATTCTTTCGATTAAAGATTTGAAATTTAAAGACGGCGCGCGCGTTTTTATCAGGTGCGATTTTAACGTACCGATGGATGAGTTTTGCAATATTACGGACGATCGTCGCATCCGTTCGTCTATCCCTACGATTAAATATTGCTTAGACGAGGGTTGCGCGGTAATTTTAGCCAGTCATTTAGGGCGCCCGAAAAACGGATACGAAGAAAGACTTAGCCTAAAGCCTGTGGTAAAGAGGCTATCTAGGCTTTTGGAGCGTGAGATAAAATTTGTCTCCGATGTCGCGGGCGAGGAAGCTGGAGCTGAGGTAAATTCGCTTAAAAAAGGCGAAGTGCTTTTGCTAGATAATCTGCGCTTTGAAAAGGGCGAGAGCAAAAATGACGAAGCATTAGCTAAGAGGCTTGCGAGCTACGCGGAATTTTATATCAACGACGCTTTTGGCGTATGCCACCGCGCGCATGCTTCGGTAGAGGCGATTACGAAATTCTACGATGAGGCGCATAAGGCGGCGGGATTTTTATTGCTAAAAGAGATAAAATTCGCCAAAGACCTTATTAAAGATCCTGCACGTCCTTTTGTAGCCGTAACGGGTGGCAGCAAAGTAAGCGGCAAGCTTCAGGCGCTTAAAAATTTACTTCCTAAAGTCGATAAGCTCATCATCGGAGGCGGCATGGCGTTTACGTTTTTAAAAGCCGTTGGATATGACATCGGCAAATCTTTGCTCGAAGAGGATCTAATCGAGGAAGCAAAAAATATTCTCCGCAATGCTCGCGAGCTTGGGGTTAAAATTTATATCCCCGTCGATGCTGTTGCAGCTCCACAATGCTCGCAAGATGCCGTTACAAAAAAGGTTACCGTGCAAGAAATTCCAAGCGATTGGATGGGGCTAGATATCGGACCTGCAACTGTAGCGCTTTTTAAAGAAGCCCTAGACGATGCGCAAACGATCTGGTGGAACGGGCCGATGGGGGTTTTTGAGATCGATAAATTCGCTCGCGGCAGCCTGCATATATCGCATGCGATCGCAGATAGTGACGCCACGACCGTAGTGGGCGGCGGCGATACCGCAGATGTCGTCGAACGCGCGGGCAACGCCGACGATATGACTTTTATTTCTACCGGAGGCGGTGCGAGCTTAGAACTCATCGAGGGCAAGGAGCTGCCGGGCGTGAGAGTGCTTACCGCTAAAACGGAGCTGCGATGATATTAGCAGCGAATCTTAAATGCAACCATACCCGTGCTAGCTTTGAGCGGTACGCTAAAGCTTTAGATGAGGGCTTAGCGGGCGGAATTTCGCGTGAGGATGAAATTTTGGTTTTTCCTCCCGCTAGCGCATTTTGCGCGAAGGTAAAAAATTTTACCCAAGGCGCGCAAAATTTCTATCCTGCCGCGCACGGCAGCTTTACAGGCGAGATCGGCGGCGATATGCTTGCGGAATTTGACATCAAAACCGTTCTTATCGGACATAGCGAGCGGCGCGCTATTTTGGGCGAGAGCGCAGAGCTGATAAGAGAGAAATTCGGTTTTGCCGCAGCGCAGGGCTGGCGCATCGTCTTTTGCATCGGCGAGGATGAGGCGGCATTTGCACAAGATCGCAGCGAGGAGTTTGTAGCGGCACAGCTTGAGGGTATCGATCTAAAATATCCGAGCTTAGTACTGGCCTACGAGCCTGTCTGGGCGATCGGTACGGGCAGAAGCGCGCAGTGCGAGCAGATCGAAAGAATGCTAAATTTCTTGCGCGCCGAAAGCTCCGCGCCGCTACTTTACGGCGGCAGCGTAAATGCGGAAAATATCGCAAAAATTTGCGCGATAAGAGGTTGCGACGGGGTGCTAGTGGGTACGGCGAGCTGGGACGCCTCTGGCTTTTTGGAACTTATACGCGTCGTCTCGTGAGTGTCTTTTAATGAGTTTGAAATTTTAAGTCTGCGATAGGCTATGTGCCTAGTCTTTACTTAAATTTCTACACAACATTAAAATCCGTCTCGCGATACTGCCGCTATCGAATTGCATTTAAAATTTGGCGTTTTGCGAAATTTTGCAAATTTTAATTTGATAGAATTTTAAGTCAAATTGCGAAGGATTTTGAGATGATTTTTGGGGCTTTGCAGTTAAAATTTTG
>CAURKZ010000018.1:0-37844 GCA_963525605.1 uncultured Campylobacter sp. | reverse complement strand
CCGCTCTTTAGGCTAGCTAAGCTTGCTGCTCTGGTTTCGGCGAAGGATTTGGTATCCTCTTTTACCCTTCTTTTGCCACTAAATCTAAGATCTAAAGCTCTTCCGTTTGCATCTACCATACCGTAGGTCTCATACTCTATGGTAGCTCCTTGTTGTACTTTGGTTTGCAAGTGATCTGCGTTAGGAAGAAGTAATCGTCCGCTTCCTTGCTTATCTATCAGATGGATCGTGCTGGTATCTCCTACATCGGTATTGCCACTAACGTAAGCGGTGATCTTGCCTCCCATATTGCTTAGATCGGTATTAGCCGCAGGATCGGTAAGCTTAATCATCGAATCACCGTCTTTAACGGTAGGTGGCATAAAGATATTGATGTCGTCAAACCCTCCGATATTCTTGGCGGTGATTGAATTAGGCGCTGCCGGATTGGTAGTATCTTTACCTACATTTAGAGTGCTTCCAGCTCCGCCGGTAATATTTCCGATATTATTGCCGCCGGTTAAATTTACGGTAGAGTTATTGCCGCCGTTGATATTTAAGCCGTTGAAATTCGTAGGACTGTTTGGATTTTCGTTAACTACGTTTATTACAGGATTTGGGATCGGATTGTATCTATTGATCTCATCGTTTCCAAACTCGCCGCCGGTGATATTTCTAGACGTAAGCTTGCTTCCTTGAATTAATATAGATTGATCGTCACTGCTCTTAATTAAGCCTTTTAGCATTATATCGTAGGTGGTAGAGTTTTTAAGCGTAAACTCACTGGTCGTTTGCTTAGCCTTCTCGGTAAAATTCGTAAAGGTATTGCCCGCATTGCGGATAAGGTGATACTCTTTACCCTCTTCGATATTAAGCGAGCCGTAGGTATCTTTATTTACGTCGTACTCTTCGCCGCCAAGTTTAAACTTAGCGTTATTAATGTCCGTATCGGCATTAGTAGTTAAATTTAAAGCAGCCTTATCGATAGTTCCGTTAGTAGCTGCGGTAACTCCGTCGAAGTTAAGAGCATTGAAATTCTTAATATCGCCTGCGGTTTTTTGGGTGGAAGCGTTATTTACGTTTAGGGTGTTGCCACTGTTATTGCCTCTTGCGTTAGATGCATCGTCAGAGCCATAGAGCTTGCCTGATAATGCGCCTGCATTGAAATTTATAAAGTTATTGCTGACTTTGCCGCTTGAGCTAGCGTTATTACCTGCGATGACATCGCCGATATTTGTTCCGCCATTGATCTCTACCGTATTGTCGTGGATATCTAAGGTATCGCTCGCTGCAGTGCTTCCGCCGTAAATTTTCTTACCATTTAGATCGCCTGCATTGGCATCAATGATGACAGTATTGTTTTTATTCCTATCAAGTGAGTGACCGTTATTATCTGCATTATTTTGTTTATTGAGTTCAGTTTCGCCATAGTCGAATTCCCCATCCCAGTTTCTAGTCTGTGTGCCTTTCGAATATTGTAGCTTTTTGTGGCTTGCATCGGTTTTATAGCTTTCTCCTACGAAGCTATATTCGTTTGCGTTCTTGATAGTATAGATTTGATCTTTTTGGATAGTGCGATCAAGCTGATTGATCGTTCCATTTGTTTTATTGATTAGCGTATATTGCGTATTATCGGCTAATTTATCAGAATTTACGCTAATTTTAGTACCGCTTAGATCGGTAGGATTACCATCTGTTAAAGTTAACGCAGTATCGCTGCCTGAAAAACCGTCTGGAACGTTGAAATTTAGCTTACCTGCACCAGATATATTTTTAGCTGTAATTTTACCAGGTACAAGTGGATTGTTGCTATCTTTACCTACGTTTATCGTATCGTCGTCATTGGCTCTTATCTCGCCGATATCATCACCGCTTACTAGATTTATCGTGGCGTTAGGAACGTTATTCGTATCGATATCTAGCCCGCCGAAATTCTGCGGTGCATTTGGATCTTCGCCTACGTCGATAGTAGGATCGCCCGCAGGACCGTTATATTTGCCGACCTCGCCGTTATCGAATGCTCCATCGATAGTGCGGTCGGTTTTCTTTTTACCTTGGATTACGATGGATTTTCCGTCATCATCTTTCATCAGACCCTTTAAATTCATCGAGTAGGTAGTGGCATTTTTGATCGTAAATACGTTATCAGTGCGCTTAGTCGTTTGCCTTTCGTCAAAACCGGTAAATCCCTTTTCATTATGGATCAAATAGCGCTTCTCGCCGTCGCCTATCGCATAAGTATCTACATTATAATCAGCGTTGTCTAATTTAAATTTAGCGTTATTTATATCGGTAGTTGAGCCTGCATTTAAATTTAAAGCTGCAGTTGCAGCGCTGCCGTTAGCGCTTGAAATTCCGTCGAAGTTTAATACGTTTAGATTTGCTATATCGCCTGCGGTTTTTTGAGTGTGAGCGTTATAGACGTTTAAGGTGTTATTTGTGCCGCCTGCGCTAGATAGACCGTAGATAGTTTTACCGACTTTACCACCATAGAAATTTACGGTATTGTTGCTACCGCTAGCTGCGTGTGCTGCGTAGACATTACCGGCGACTTGTGCACCACTTAGATTTACGACGCTATTTGTCGCAGAGCCGCTAGCTTTTGAGCCGTATACATCGCCACTGACGCTACCGTTTATTAGGCTTACTTGATTATCATCGGTATTGCCGCTTTGGGCTTCGCCTCCGATTACATTCTTACTGGCTGTGACATTGGTTAGCGTGACTCTACTTTTAGTTACGTTGCCGCTAGAGCTTTTGCCACCTATTACGTTTCCATTAAATTTTGTTCCGCTGGCTGTTATCCTGCCTTGAACTGCACCTGTAGAGCCTAAGCTGCCGATTGAATCTCCACCGATCTCGCCGCCGGTCAGATCTAAATAACTATTAGTAGCCGTTTTACCGCGACTTTCTCCACCGATCAATCTTCCGCCTATTTTTGCGCCACCATTAATTTTTGCGTAGTTATTCGCGACATCTTTATTGTTGCTTCTTCCGCCGATTGCATCACCGCTTATCTCACCGCCTGTTAGATCTAAATAGCTATTATTAACAGTGCCGTCGTAGCTAAGCCCACCAAATACTCCGTCATCGCCAGCGATATTGGTGCCCACGACTTTACCATTGCTCATATCTACATGAGCTCCATCTATATCGCCGTAATATGTAAAAGCACCATAAATTGCCTTATCTACTTTACCGCCGCTAATGGTAACATAATCGCCTTTGCTATTAGATTTAAGATCATGGGCGTCGTTTCTATAATAACTTCCGTATGCGTAATTAGTTACATGACCGCCCTCGATAGTAGAGTGATTTTTTTCGGTTTTGCTAACCATATACGCGCCGTTGATATTTCCTACTGTACCTTTTATCAGCTTACCATGATTATTTATAGCTGTTGCTTTGCCGCCAGGACCTTCAATACCACCGCCAGTACCATTAGCGACTAAAACATCGGTAACTACAGCACCATCGTTATTGATAGTGACGATATTATTTTGTAAAGTGGCGGTGCTGTCTTTTGAGGCTATTACTCCATTTATATTTAACGAATTTATTACACCGGTAATATCCACTTTATTGCCGTCTGCGCCGCCTTTATCTACTAATGCGCCTGCGATTCTACCCTCGATAGTAGGAGTTCCGCTGATATTTACTTCGTTGCCGTCGGCGCTATGGTTACCCGTAGCTCTACCGCCTGCTACCGATGTATTGTTAAAGCCGTTGTAGCCTTGAAATAATACTTGGCTATTGCCGCTTATATTTACGACATTGTGTATGGCGTCTCCGCTGTCTCTTTCTTGGTTATACCACGTTCCGTTACCGCCTAACACCGCACCGCGAACGGTGGAATTAGTAACGCTTACGGAATTACCTTCTGCACCTTTACCTTCGCCACCTACGCCGATCCAAATATACGCCTTGTTTTGAAGTACTAATTTATTATTTTTTGCTACTTGATTTTGTTGGAATTTAAACGCTCCGCCGGGATAAGTGACTCTAGAGCCATCGCCTATGCCACCGCCGTAAACGATAAATTTCGTAGAATCTTTAGAATTCGGCGTACCTGGATTAACGCCTTTGATAGTGACGATGTGATTGCTCGGGCTGGTACTACCTCCGTTAACGTTTCCAATAAAGCCACCCGAGTAATTTTGTGCTGTAGCGGGGTCGCCGCTGGAGAAACCTTTGACATAGACATTATTTCCAGATTCGTCTGTAGCGACAGTATCATTTACCGCTAAGACCTGTATAGGCATCAATGCTAACGTAGCAGCAATGCTCAAACATGAGATAATTGGGATTTTGATCTCTTTCATAGTTGTAATCCTTTGTAAAAAATAAAAACTATCCATTATACTATAAAAATACCTATTTACAATAAATTTAATACAATTTCTAATAAAAGGTAGCTTAATGCGAAAAAATCGGTATCGTAATGTAACGTTTTCGATAATAAAGTAAAATTTCAGCTTATTTTTGTTATCGAAGCTTAAACGAAAAATTACGATTACAAAATAGCAGAATTTTAAAATTCCGACTTTAAAATTTAGCCGGCGGGATTCCCAATAAGCGTCGCTGCGAGAAAAGCATTAGAATCAAGAGGCAGCAGTTTCTGGTAGCATAAATATGGTAGGGCATAAATTTTATAAATTTGGATTTTGTGGAATTTAAAGCGAAGCAATATGTATGAGAGGGATTAAAATTTGAAGTCCAGGCTAGAAGCGCATACTTTTGCGGTATGTCATTAGCAAAGAGATTAAAATTTTAAAGCAAGTTCCAGACGAGGCGATAAAAACGATAAAGTAGCGGCGTGGAGGGTTAAATTTTAAAAATTCTAAGTGAAAACAAAAGCAAAAAAGTAAAATTCTAAGAATTTCAAGCGAAAAATCTGGGCTTTCGGCGGAGGTGCTTTAAAATAACAAAGGGCTTTCGGCAGCTTTTAATGCTCGCCAAAAGCCCATTTTTATAGTTTATGTATCTCTTACGCTCGAAAGCTAGGAATTCCGCTTGTCAAAAAGCCCAAAATCTCAAAAGCTTCTGCTAACTTATTTGTAAGCTCCGCTAATGCTTTGAGCTGGGCTTGCCGCGGTTAAATTTTAACGTTTGCGCGTTTCTTGCCGCTAAAGCTTGGCGATCAAGCTTAGCGGATTACAAGACCTTGCGGAATCCCGCGTCTGATAACCCAGACTAGGGTTTTCTTGCCCTTGTAATCTTTGATATAACGATCAAAGTCGTCTGAGCTTTTAACATCATTTTGACCCACTTGGATGATCACGTCGCCTACCTCAAAGCCGTAATCATCGGCCTTTGAGCCATCTTTTACACTTAAGACGAGGGCGCCCGAGACATCGTCGTCGAGGTTATATTTGCGGCGTAAGCTATCATTCAACGTCCTTAGCTTTAGCCCCTCTATCGCGCTTTGTGAGTTTTCGCCGGCTGAGCCTAAGGTGGTGGAGTCGGATTTCATCGCGTCTAGCTTGATAGTCGTGCTCTTGCTTTTGCCGTCGCGCTCAAATTCTACATCCACTGAGCTTCCCGGAGCCATTGAGCCGATTAAATTTTTTAGCTCGTTGGCGTTTTTGATAGATTTGCCGTTTATTTTGGTAATTAAATCGCCGCGCTTGATGCCTGCTTTATCGGCAGGCATGTCTTTTTCGACGCTTGAGATTAGCGCGCCTTCTTTGCTTTCATAGAGCTCTTTTTGGTCTTTAGACATATCCGAGATCGTAACGCCTATAAAGCCACGCTCGATCTTGCCGTTTGTGATGAGCTTTTCAGCGATCTCTTTTACCATATTTGAAGGGATCGCAAAGCCTACGCCATTATTTCCGCCGCCGCGACTTAAAATAGCGGAATTTATCCCCAAAAGCGCGCCGCGGCTATCCACTAGCGCACCGCCTGAGTTGCCAGGATTGATCGAAGCGTCGGTTTGGATGAAATTTTCATATTGATTTAACCCGATATTGTTTTTATTTAGCGCCGAGATTATGCCTTGAGTGATGGTACCGCCCACGCCGAAAGGATTTCCGATAGCAAATACAATGTCGCCCTCCATAGCCTTGGACGAGTCGGCAAATTTAACCGCAGAGAGATTTTTTTCGTCGATTTTAATAATTGCAAGGTCGGTTTTAGGGTCGGTGCCGATTACCTTGGCTTTATATTCCTTATCGCCTTCTAGTAGTGTAACTACGATCTCGTCGGCATTTTCTATTACGTGATTATTCGTTACGATATAGCCGTCTTCAGAGATGATGACGCCAGAGCCTAGCGAGCTTCCCTCGCGCTCTTGTTGTTGCGGAATGTCAAAGTCGAAAAATTGCTTAAAAAACGGATCGTCAAACATCTGCGACATCGGGCTATTGCCTGCTTTGATCTTGGTTTTAGTTGCGATATTGACGACGGATTTTTTTACGTCCGTAAGCGAGCTGTGATACGAAAGCACCACGTCTTGATTAAAGCCCGGATTTACGCGCTCATAATTGCTTGGAGCTTCTTTAATGTCGATACTGGCGCCAAAAAGCGCACCTGCTAAAGCTATCGATATGATGATCGATTTTTTCATTTTTGCTTCCTTTGTGATAATGAAATTTTGGCGGAATTATAAATTTTGTCCGCTAATATATTCTTAACGCAAAATTAAAATTTATAAATAGAATTTAGCAAACTTGATTGACACTCACTAAAGTTTTATGATATAATCTACATAAATTTTAAGATTTTAAGGATTAAAATGGCAAGCACAAGCAGTTTATACGAAACCTTAGGCGTGGATAAATCAGCAAGCGCCGAGGAGATTAAAAAAGCTTATCGCAGGCTAGCTCGCAAGTATCACCCGGATATCAATAAAGAGCCCGGAGCGGAGGATAAATTTAAAGAGATTAACGCTGCGTATGAAATTTTAAGCGACGAGAAAAAGCGCGCGCAGTATGACCGCCATGGCGACGAGATGTTCGGCGGACAGAATTTTCACGATTTCGCGCAGGGCTCGGCGAACATGGGCGATCTAAACGACATCCTAAACAGCATTTTCGGCGGCTCCTTCGGCGCAAAAAGCGCGGGCTCGCGCGGTGGATTTAGTTTCAGCTCTTTCGGCGGTGGCGAAGGTTTTAGTGGCTTTAGCGGCAGCGGTTTTGGCGGCGGATTTGGCGGCGCGCAGAGCCTAGATACGCACAGCTCGATTGAAATTCCTTTTCAAACCGCGATACAAGGTGGCGAGATGAGCGTACGCATAGGTGGCGAGACGGTTAAATTTAAAGTGCCCGCGGGTATAAATGCGGGCGAAAAGCTGCGCATCAGGGGTAAAGGACAAAAATCAGGCGCTCAAAGCGGCGATCTAATTTTGGAAATAAAAATCGCGCCAAGCGCCGAGTACACGCGCGAAGGCGACGATCTTTTCAAAAAGATTGACGTGCCCTTGAAAACGGCGATGTTTGGTGGAAAGGTAGAAATTTCGACGCCGAGCAAAAGCGCAACAATAAAGATCGCAAAAAATACCAAAAACGGGCAAAAATACCGCCTAAAAGGCTACGGCGTGCAAAACCGCAAAAGTAAAATTTTAGGCGATTTATACGCGGTGGTAAATGTCATTTTACCCGACGTCGATTCGCTGGATGAGGACGTCAAAGCCGCGCTGCAAAAGCTATAAGGAGGCATTAAAATGCATGATTACGATGAGCCGGTTTATCTCATATCGATAGTCTCGAAGGTCCTAGATATCCATCCGCAGACATTGCGGCAATATGAGCGCGAAGGGCTCGTGAGTCCGGGGCGCACGGAGGGCAAGATGCGCCTGTACTCGGCGCATGATATGGACCGCATACGTATGATTTTAAACCTTACAAAGGAGCTTGGCGTCAATCTTGCGGGCGTGGATGTGATCTTTCGCCTGCAAGAAAGGATCGCCGAGTATGAGCGCGAGATCGAGGAGCTGCGGGCTAAAATTTTAGAGCTTGGCGGAGAGACAGACTAAGGTCTGCGAAATAAAAATTTTAAAGCTCAGCAAAAAAACAGATCCTGGTGCTACAAGCTAAAATTTTAATGCTATCAAAAAGCAAGATCGCCTCGCAAGCGTAGATTCAAGCGATAAATTTTGATTTTCAGTGCGGATTTGTGAGCGCGTCAAATTTCGCGTCAAATTTAAAGTCGCGCCAAACAAACCCAGGTAAATTTTCTTACAATCAAATTTAAAAGTCGCCTTGATATAATTTGGCTTTAAAATTTAAAATTCCAAGTCGTGCTAGGCTTTAAAATTTTGTCGCGAACCTCTAAATTTAGCGATAAAGTGCGACATAATTTCTCTATTTTTAAGCGGGATTTTAGTAAAATCACATTATAAAATTTACCCGTAAATTTATATGAAAAGATAAAATTTCATCAATTATCGCCTCCGGTAAATGGTCGCGGATAATGTAAAATTTGACAATAAATTTAGCGCTAAATTTTATGCATAATCTTACAAAAAAGGGAGTTAATGGAGCTTGTTATAGAGCTATTTCTTGCGATCACTGCGCTTGCGATAGTGCTAAATATCGTCTTTAAAATTTTTGAAATTCCCACTATCATCGGCTATATCGTTGCGGGCGTGTGCTTTTCGCAGATCTATAGTCTAAGCAGTGTCGAAAACGCCCATATGTCCGAGCTGGCAGAATTTGGCATCGTCTTTTTGATGTTTACCATCGGGCTTGAGTTTAGCTTCCATCACCTGATGAGTATGAAAAAGGACGTATTTTTTAACGGCATACTCCAAGTACTCGGCACCGGTATTATTCTAGCGCTCATCATCGATCAAGCTTTCGGCGGAAACATAAAAACCGTGATGATTATCGGGCTTGCGCTCGCGCTTAGCTCTACGGCGATCGTGCTAAAAACGCTCAACGAAACAGGCGAAATCAACCAAAACTACGGGCGCAAGGTGCTTGGCATCCTGCTATTTCAAGACCTCGCCGTCATTCCCATTTTGCTGATGATAGACATATTCGGCTCGACTGACAATACCCCCGTTAATTATCTTATCTTAAAAACCGCCGTAAGCGCCGCCATAGTGGTAGTGATCCTTTTCGTGCTCGGCAAATTTGCTTTTAACCGCTTCCTCTACTACGTCGTCAGGACAAATTCTAAAGAAATTTTCATCGCGACCATCCTTTTTACCGTCGTGGGGGCTAGCTTTTTGGCGCATGTTTTTGGCTTTTCGTACACGCTGGGCGCGTTCATCGCGGGCATGCTCATCGCAGAAACTGAGTATAAACACGAGATAGAGGCTGATCTGACGCCGTTTCGAGACATACTGCTGGGGCTTTTTTTCATCACGATTGGCATGCAGATAAATTTTGAAGTCATCGTCTCGCACTATGGGCTGATCCTGCTCGCTATTATCGTTATAATGGCGCTTAAAACGGTTGTGATTTATGCGATCTTATTTCTCTCTACTGGTAAAAGAATAGCGCTAAAAGCGGCGCTGTCGCTATGCCAGATAGGTGAGTTTGCGCTTGCGATCTTTTCGCTGTTGATGAGCCGCGATATGCTAAGTAAGGAAAACGGGCAAATTTTAATTACAGTCGTAACCGCGACGATGATTTTAACGCCGTTTATTCTTAAAAATTTAAACAAAATCGCCAACCGTTTCGAGTCCAAGGTTGAAAAGCTCGAGGATGAGGAGCATAAAACTCAAATCCCGCCGATGAAAAATCACATCATTGTAGCAGGCTACGGCAGGATAGGGCAGGAAGTGGTGCTGCGCCTTAAAGATCAGGGGCTGCTATACGTAGTCGCTGAGAGCGATTTAGAGCTCGTGGATCTGGGCAAATCGCGCGGAGAGAACATATACTTTGTAAATATAATGCAAAAAACCGCAATCGACGAGCTGCATGCGCGCGAAGCGTCGGTAATCATTCTAACGATCGCAAATCAGCAAAAGCTCGACATCGTCGCTAAGATGCTAAACGGCTCTAATTTAAAAGCAAATATCATAGTGATGCATACGGGCGCCGATCCGCAAAGTGAGCTGCAGAGCGAATACGGCGAAAATTTTATCTTTGTAAAAAAGGAGAGAGTAGTAGCCAATGCGCTTTTGCAAGAGGCGCTGAAATGCAAGCTAACGCAGTAGCCTTGAGCGTTTAAGATCAAATTTAAACGCATTTGCTACGCCTAAAATCTCCACGCTCTTTATTTTCTTACTTCTATACTCAGCTAATTTAAAGCGTTTTAATGAACGCAGATAAATAAGATATATTTAAATGGCGGGCTTGCAAATTTAAAGACGCAAAGTGCTGCTTTGAATTGATTTAAATTCTAAATTTAAGCTGTCATTCCACAGCAAAAGGGATACTCCGACAAGGAGCTGATGAAATATATTTGAGCGATAAAGTTATTTAAAAATTCGTTTAAATTTTACTAATTTCACTCTTTTATCTCTTTATAAACGCTTAAGTTGCGTGCTAGGCAAACAAGAGTAGTAATAACGGACACAGGCGTCACTGCTAGAAGATAAAATAAGCCAAAAAAATAGCCCTATATCGCTAGATTCACTACCGCCGCCGGCAAGCCATAACACTATAGCCATAATGGGATAATACAAAAACAATGTCACAATCGCAAAATTTTCTATCGCGAAAATCGTATTGCTTTTTTTGGGATTTTCTACGAAAAGTTTGCTGTATCTGCGCTTTGAAAAGAAAAATATAATCGTGCAAACGGCGCTAACTATAAACGCCCAGTGTAATTCGTACGAATCCGATAAAAATAAAATCAAAAAAACCGTTGTCGCAAAACTCACGAAAGCAAATCTGATCAAACGGTGAAGTTGATATTTTTGCTTTAAATTTTTTGCAATTCTTGTTAGAGCTTTGCCGCATTCCAGCGCTTCCTCTTTGCTTTGGATAGATTCTGTTTCAAGGCTCGCGTCATTAAATTTTTGCTCAAATTTAGCGGCTTCATCTTGGGCGCCTTGCGCCTCGCCGTTTGTTTTGTTAAAATTTTGCTCGCCGGAAATTTTATCAGCGACCGCTCCGCCGATTTTTGTCTGCGATTTTAGTGCCGGTAGATACACGGTCTCATCGGCGTCAAATTCCGGATTTGCGTTATGTTATTATCGCCACCAAAATAGCTATAAAAATAGCGGGTATAATCTGACGTGTATCCCAGTCTATGTGATATTTTATCTGTAAATAAAATCCGATTAAAGCATAAAGGACGTAAAATATCGCAGCCACATGTATCCATATAAGCATAAAGGCCTTATCTGCATCGCTAAATAAAAGCAGGGCGTATTTTTTATACTTCAGCCTGTTTAGGCAGACGAGTATATTTATCGCAGATAGCGCGAGCATGCATAAAAACGACATTATGGGCGCATCATGTACAAACGTAAGAAACACGATGATATAAATCAGGAAGGTCAAAAGTGTCCCAAAAAACAGATATCTACAAAAGCGAAATCTATCGTAGCTTTTTAAAATTTCTTGCGGAATTTGGCTGATGTCCGCGGGGATTTTGTCTTTTTGCGTTTGCATTTTTACCGCCTTTCTCGGTTATTTTAGCTCAAATTTTGCTTTTTTACTCCGTAGCGTTTTAAATTTAATGAAGCGAGCTTTTTGGCTTGCTTCTTTTTTAGCGGACAAGCGATCCCGATTTCTCGCCCCTTTTTAAATTTAGAAGAGAATAAAATTCTAAGACCGCAGCCCTTAATTCGATTTGTGCTTTAAAATTTCAAAGCGCAGCGTATAAAAATTTTCAATTTTTATTTTATGTGATAAGCTACAAAAATTTAACTCATATTTTTACGCGATAAATTTAATATTATACGTAACTTGCATTCTATATACCACGAGCGATCGCCAGAGCAGATACGGTTGGTTATTTTCAAGATGATAAGCCGGCTCGAATATGTAATTCCAGCATTGTGAGAGCGGAGCGTTGCGCTAAACGTCCACCCGCACGAACTCCCAGTGCATAAAATCCCGCTTTGGCTCGTATTTGCCGTTGTTAAAATACTCCGCTAGCCGCGCTTCCTCCGTGCCGCTTAGCTCGCCGCCGAGCATCCAGCGCGTCTTTTGCATAAACTCCTCCGCACTTTTCGCTCCGCCGCCGTGACACCAGGCTTTGATGTAGCTTAGGCTCGGCAGATAGCCCATTTGAAACAAGATGTTTAAAAGATAGACGAAGTCGTGCTTTTGCTCCACTTCGCGTCCTATCGCGTCCAAAATATCCCCGTCCACGAAGCTGCCTCCCACCTTAAACGTGATGTAAAGCGATTTTTTAGTCTTTGAAAGAAGCTTTTTAAGCGCGGCTTTTAGATCGTCCACCTCAAGGCAGCGCGAGGCGAAAACGACGTCGCACTCAGGCACGTCCGACCAGTCGTCCTCAAAGGCCTTTTGTGCAAATTTAATGTTTTTCGCGCCGTAAGCTTGAGCGTTCTCGCGGGCGAATTCCAGCATTTTGGGCGAAAAATCGTAGCCGTAAATTTTATCTACCTTTTCCGCCGCCAGCACGCTTAACGCGCCCGCGCCGCATGCGAAATCAAGTAGCGTGGAAACGCCAGCAAAATCGACCTTGTCTATAAACTCGCGCGCATAGACGCTTTTCATCACGCCCTCGTTGAAGCTGGGCGCCTTTTTGTCCCAATGCTCAGCCAGCTTTTTACCGAATGAGCTTTTTGCTTTTTGCGCCTTATAAAGCGCGTCAAGGTCGATTTCATCGTAGTTTGAAGCTAAAATCATAATTATCCTTTCTAAAATTTTGCGGGCAGATTGCACCGATTTTTTCGTTAAATTTTAGCGTAAATTTTCATATCGTACTCAAGCTACTTGGAATTTTAAACCGTCAAGCAAAAGCAGCGATACATGCTCGTTTTTATATATTTTATTCGCTCGCGATCCTTTAAATTTTCACCGAACGATCGTAGCTAAATTTTAAAAAGTCCGCTCATAAATCAAAATTTTTAGTCTGTCGTCCGCACTTGTTCGCTCTGCATTTAAATCGCCGCTTTGGATTTATTGTAAAGCTTCCAATCTAGCCGCTATCACCTTTTGCATCGCTTGATTTTTCTTGTTTTTGGCTAAAATTTGTAGCCTCCTTTTGCCGATGCGTTTGTCGGCAGCCTTTAGGATATTTGCGAGCCCCCATTCATCGGCACCAAAGTGCTTTGCAAACAACTCCTCTTTGGGCGTATCGATATATTCGCGGATAAGCTCGCCGATGTCGCTTATGTCGTTACCATACGGATAAATTTTCGTTAGAGCGCCCTGTGCTAGGCTTTTTACGCCGCCGCTTTTTAGCGCGAAATCCTTCGGATAGTCAAAAATAATCTCGCCCGCAAGCGTGATAAAATATCGCGGCAAATCCGTGCTGCCGCGTCTGCTTTGCATCCTATAAACCGTGCAGTGGAGCTTAAAATCAATGCTTTCATCCACGAGCTCGTAAAGCCGTTTTGCAAGCTTGCTTCAACGTTTCATTTTGCCCCCCCCCCCATTATCTATTTATCGCCTCTTGCGGTTTCGCGCGTAGCTTTTGCCACCCTTTGCGACGATCGCGCCCGAAAGCTCCGCACCTTTTATACTTTTTTTGCAAATCCGCTTTGTAAAATTCTGCCGCGCTAAACGCTCTCCCAAAATCTAGACTCTGTCTTGATCGCTTCTCGGTTTTTCTCGCGTAAAATTTGCAAAAATTCTTTAAAGCTCGGCGTAAAAATCGAAGCGGCGGGCACAAATTTATACTCGCTCGCGCCGTCTTGCTCGGGCTTGTTCGTGCTGCCGCGTTCAAGCTCGCTCGCGCCGCTCGCAAAGCGGATCCGCCAAATCCTAGCATGATTTATCCGAATTTTTGTGACTTCAAGCGCTAAAATTTGCTCAAATTTATACTTCGCCGCGAGCTTCTGTCCGTCAAAAACGTAGATGAAATCCTGATCGAACCAAAGGCTCTCGCACGAGATAAAAAACCGCTCCAGCCAGAACAAAAACGGCCGCACGGAAAGCCTTTTTACCGCGTCTGCTTCGCTTATCCCATCTATCGCGGCAAGCTCGAGTGGGCTAAGCTTGCGAGGATTGCGCCGAAGGAGCGTCCAAACAATCCCGCCCAGAAGCAAGACGCTAAAAATAACGATTAAAATTTGAATTAAAATTTCAGCCATTTAAAATTCTAAGTCCTTTTAAAAATGCAAATTTCGCCTCCGTATCGCTCCAAAACGAACTTCTGCTAAAATCCGCCTCCGCGCCGTTTGCAAGCTCCTCGTAAAGCTTATAAAATCGCCCTTTGTAGGTGCAATCGCTTAGGCAGACGTTGAAAAACGCCTCTGCCGCGTCCTTGCCGCCGAAATAATATACAAAGTAGATCGGGCGCAGATCGAAAGCGCTTAGATTTTTATTAAATTTAGCCCCATGCCGCATCATAAACTCCACCGCCTTTTGTTTATCCTCAAAAAGCTCAAAAATAGGCAGCGCGTAGTCCTTGATAGCCGCACTAATCTCCCGCACGCTGAGCTCAAAGCTAGCGCCCGCGAGCTGCCAGTCGCGAAACTGTTTGCGCGGCGTGAGATAGCCCAGGTGCGATACGAAAACAAGATCGGTCGAGTAGGACAGCTCCTCTTGCATCAGCTTTTTTAGGCGCTTGCAGTAGATCGCGATCTGCGGCAGGATGCTCACGCTGCCCGAGTAATTGCGCATGCTGGAGCCAAAATAAATTTCAAATAAAATCTCCTTGTCGCTTGTAAGCTTCGTTAGTTTTTGCCCCTTTTGCGTGGGCTTGAAGTACGCAAAATTTGCCGCGATCTCATTGCAGCCGTTTAAAAATATCTCCCGCGGAGTCATGATTTTCCTTTTAAATTTATCGTTTTGTTCGCTAGCAATTCGGTTTGCAGCTTACATTGCCGCAGCCGCGACCCACACGGCATTTTATAATGCGCGCCGTTTGCCGCCGAAAACCATATAATGCGCGCAATTTTACCCCAATTCGGCTAAATTTAACGGCGCTATGCGCCTGTAAAATTTATAATCTATCCTCGTATTTTTCGTAGTTTATGCTGTAAATTTTATCGATATTTTCGGCGTTTATGAGCTGCTCGCTGCGCCCAAAGGCTAAAAAATTTCGCCGTCTTTTATAAATAGCGTCAAGCTTGAAACGAACTTCGCGTGGCGCGGGTAGTGCGTCGTCTGCACGAAGGTATAGCCCTCGTCCCTAGGGCTTTTATCATCTCGAGCAGCTTGATCTGATTGCCGAAGTCTAGTCCGTTTGTCGGCTCGTCCATAAAGATCACTTTCGCGCCCTAAACCAGCATGCGCGCGATGTACGCTAGCTGCCGCCACTTTGAAATTTCATCTTTTAAAATTCCGTCTTTATACGGATCGCGCTTAGAATTTTATATCGTCGCGTTTTTAAAATTTGCGTCGTTGCGAATAAATTTTTATTGAGGTTTAAAATTTGATGCCGTGTTGTTGCGCTGCGTAAAATTTCAATAACGCGCTAAATTTTAAGCGGCGCGTAAAATCAAGCATTGCGCTAATTCAAGTTACGCGCCCGATTTAGCTCGCGCGGCAAATCAAGCGCGCCGCCTAATAAAGCGGTATAAAATTTGCTCGCGCGATAAAGCCCGTCCTTCGGGGCCTAGGCGTATAAAATTCTACCCAGGCGGATCATGTTCGAGCCGCATTTGATCGCGAGCTCAAAATCATCGCTCATCCCCATCGAGCAGATCCGTGCGCCGTGCGGTACGAGCGCGTCAAAGATCTCGCGGCTCGCCTCGAAGCTTCGTGCGATCTGCGCGGGCTCGCTCACGTGCGCGCCGATGCTCATCACGCCGATTAAATTTAGATTTTTGCACTCCTGCTTGATGCGCAGAAACTCCTCTACCGCGCGGTTTTTATCAAGCCCCGTTTTGGAGCTTTCGCCCGCGGCGTTGATCTCCAGCAGCGTATCTAGCGGATACGTTAGCCGCTTATTTACGGCAAGCGCGAGCTCGCAACTGTTGCAGCTCTGCCACAGCGTCGGGCGCAGAGCGATGAGCTGATTGATTTTGTTGCTTTGCAGCGTGCCGATGAAGTGCCACTTTAGCGGCAGTTCGCGCAATGCCTCACTTTTGCGCTTCAGCTCCTGCACTCTGTTTTCGCCAAACGCGATCTGTCCTTGCGAATACAGCTCGCGCACCTCATCCGTGCCTACGTTTTTGCTTACCGCGACTAGCTGCACGTCGCCTGCGCCTGATTTCGCAGCCTCAATGCGCTTTAAAATTTCATCCAGCCTCATTTGTAAAATCCCAAAATTCTAGCGAAATCATTCAGCACCGTAAATATCATCAAAAGTGCCAAAATCCCCATGCCTACGTAGCTGGCGCCTACGAACACCCGCTTTGGCACGGGGCGGCGGAAGATGAGCTCAAATAGATTAAACGCGATGTGACCACCGTCAAGCGCTGGGATCGGAAAGAGATTGATGAGCCCTAAATTTACCGATATTAGCGCCACGAGCGCGAGCAAGACCGCCGCGCCGTAATCTACCGCCTTTGAGGTGATGTCCGTAATGGCGACGATGCCGCCCATCTCCTTGGGCGAAACGACGCCGCTGGCGAGCTTTTCGAGCCCTATCAAGATGAGCTTTGATGCCTCCACCGTCTGATCCCACGCGAAACTAAGCGAACTTGCGCCCTTGTGATATAGCGTCACAGTCGCGTTGTAATCGGGCGAAATGCCGATGAGCGGCACTCTGATGCTCTCGCGCCAGATGGTTTTTTTCTCGCCGAGCTTCGGCGTGAGCTGTAGGCTCAGCCGCTCGCCGCCGCGTGAAATTTCTAAACTTAGCGGCGCTGCGGTTACCTGCCTTGAGATGTCGTCCCACTCGCGGATCTGCTTGCCGTCGATCGATAAAATTTCATCGTTTAGCATTAGTCCTGCGCTTGCTGCGGCAGAGCCTGGCGAGATTTTGCCGACCTTGGGCGCTAACTTTTCGACGCCGATGTAGCCCAGCGCGATGTAGATCAAAAACGCAAGCAGCAGGTTAAAAAACGGCCCCGCAAAAAGTATGATTATGCGCGCGATCGGGCCTTTGGAGTTGTAGCTGTCGGGGTCCGCGCTTGCCGCGGCGGGATCCAAATCCTCCTGCCCCTTAAGGCTCACGTAGCCCCCCAGAGGGATCGCGCTGATGGCGTACTGCGTCGCGCCTATGCGCTTGGTAAAGACCTTCTCTCCAAAGCCCACGCTAAAGACGTTCACCCCTACGCCCAGCGCCCGCGCCGCCAAAAAATGCCCCAGCTCGTGGAAAAAGATGAGGAAGCTGATCGCCAGCACCGTGACCATAAAATTTATCGAGTAAAAATAAAATCCGACCGCCAGGATCGCTAGCGTTAAAATTATGCTTTTCAAATTTCAGACCTTTGTAAAAAATGGGCTAAGCTTACTATTATTTTGCAAATTTTAAGCTTAGATTGCCGTTTAAAGCCTTGGCTCGCTTTTTAAACTTGGTTGGCTTTTTGAGCTTAGCCCGCCGCCGTTTCGGGCTGTAAATTTAGCTAAATTAAGGTGTGCGGCGGATGGATGGCGTGAGGAATTTAAAATTTAAAAGCAAAATTTCACCGCGAGATTTTTCGGAGCGGATTATAAAATTTCGCCGCACGGGGCTTTGCACTTTGAAATGCCGCTATGCTTTGAAATTTCATTATGTTTTGACAAGTCGTCATACTCTAAAATTTTGTTGCGCTTTGAAATTTCGTCGTGTTTTAAAATACTGCCGCGCTGCTGTAAAATTTTGCATAGCGGTTAGACGGAATTATGCGCCGTAAAATTTTTTGTGCGGCGGAATTTTATCTTTCAAATTTTATAGGCTTAGCACGCCGCCGTGCGTGCATAGATCAAGCATCTATAGAATTTTATCGGTAAAATTTGAACGTGAAATTTTAAAATTCCGCGCTACTAAATAGGTGAAATTTTACGCTGAAATTCTATCGCTAAAACCCACTTTAAGCGCAGGTTCTAGCGTCTTGTGATGAAGCTCTGTAGCCTATTATCCATTGTTTTTTTACGGCAAAGAGACAATCGCATTTGGAAATTTTATTTCTAATATCCTTTTGAACTTTGTCGAGATTATATTTTCTTGCATTTTCTTCGCCGATTTTTTCTTCAACTACGAAAGCTATATCTAGCCTAAAATTTAACTCTTTTTCGTAGCCTTGGCATACGCCGCGACGTATTCGAAACCCGAATATAGCGTCAGCGCAACTGCGATCCAGAGTAGGGCGTTTGCATAGGGCCACTGCATCGTTAGCCAGCCGATAGCGATCATCTGAAAGACCGTTTTTACTTTGCCCGCCATCGATGCGGCGACCTCTACGCCGTCGCCCGCCATCGCTACGCGAAGACCTGTGATAAAAAACTCGCGGATTAGGATCAGATAGATCGCCCAAGCACTGGCGCGCCCGATAAACATAAGCCCCAAAAAGCCCGCAAGCGTCAGCATCTTATCGGCGAGCGGATCGATGATGGCGCCTAGTTTGGTCTTTTGATTCCAAGAGCGCGCGATATATCCGTCAAAAAAGTCCGTGACGGAGGCGATAACGAATACGAGCGCGGCAAAATAATCGATCCAGCTGACGTGCACCGAGCCCACCATACCGCCATTCGCATGGCCTGCTAGTAGGATCAGCCAAAAAAACAGCGGCGCCAGCGCAACGCGAAAGCTCGCTAAAATATTGGGTAAATTTAGCATTATTTAAAAGTCGTTCCGCCGTCGACGATGAAGGTGTGCCCCGTCACCCAGCTAGCCTTGCTCGAGCATAGAAATAAACATGCTCCCGCCAAATCCTGCGGCTGCCCCATACGTCCTAGAGGGCTAAGCTCGGCGGTCTTGTCGCGCACCTCTTCGTAGTTCGTAAAAGCCCTAAGCGCGTCCGTCTCGATCGGGCCGCCGCTTACTACGTTTACGCGGATGTTTTTCTCTCCAAGCTCGGTCGCGGCGTAGCGCGCCATCGCTTCGACGGCGGCTTTTGCCGTGCCGTGACCCGCGTAGTTTTCGATATAGACTAAATTTCCCGTGGAGCTAAGCGAGATGATCGAGCCGCCGCCTACCGCCTCCATGCGTTTTGCGGCTTCTTGCGCGCCCACGACGAAGGCATTTACGGTCGCGGTAAAGATATTATTGATGCCGCGCGGCTTTAGCCTCATAAATTTAGTGTATCCACCAGCGACTGCGCGACCCGAGATGATAGCGTTTGAGATGAAAAAATCCACTCGCGCAAAATCCTCGTCGATCTTGGCAAAGAGCTCCTTGTAGGTCTCGGGCTCTAAGATATTTAGCGCATAAGCGCGCGCCTTGATGCCGTAAGCCTTCTCAAGATCGGCTGCTTGCGAAGTCGCCAGCTCCTCGTTGGAATTATACGTAAAAGCGATATTTGCCCCTGCAGCTGCGAATTCTAAAACTATCGCCCTGCCTATGCCTCTCGTGCCGCCGCTGATAACTAGCGTTTTTCCTTTAAATTCGTTCGTCAATTAAAATCCTTTGATAGCGTATTGTTTCATTACGTTTTCTATTTTTTTGAGGTTTTCCGCGCTCGGCTCGCAAAGCGGTAAGCGGTACTCCAAACTCGGCGCGAGGCCCGCGATATACATCGCTGCTTTGATCGGGATCGGATTGCTCTCGCAGAATAAAATTTTATTGATCGCGTAGAGATCGTCGTTGATCTGCTTGGCTTTTAAAAACTCATTTTGCAGCGCAAATTTCGTTAGTCTCGCCGTGTAATCAGGCAGTAAATTTGCCGTGACGGAGATCACGCCCTTGCCGCCGTTGCTTAGGATCGGATAGTTTATCGCATCCTCGCCGCTAAGCACGCTAAGGCGCGGCTCGTGCGCGAGCAGATCGACGCATTTATCGATGCTGCCGCTAGCTTCTTTGACGCCGTAGATGTTCTCGCAGTCGTTAAAAAGCTTGATGATCGTATCTGCGGCGATGTCGCAGCCGGTGCGCCCTGGCACGTTGTATAGCAGTACCGGCAGATCTACCGAGCTTGCGATCGCCTTGTAGTGCAGATACAGCCCCTTTTGGGTGGGTTTATTGTAGTAGGGCGCTACGGATAAAATTCCGTCCGCGCCGTGAGCCTGCGCAAACTGCGCGAGTCCGATCGCTTCATGAGTTGCATTGCTGCCCGCGCCCGCTAGCACCTTGACGTCCGTGCCCTTGCACGCATCTACGGCAATCTCGATACAGACGCGATGCTCGTCGTGCGTCAGCGTCGCGCTCTCACCCGTGGTACCGACGGGCACGACCGCGCTTATGCCGTTTGCGATCTGTCTTTTGATGAGCCTAGCGTAGGTCTGCTCGTCCAGTTTGCCCTCTTTAAAAGGCGTGATCAGCGCCGTCATAGAGCCGATTATGACATTTTTATTCATCGTTTTCCTTTCGTAAGATAATGCTTGTGGAGCTTTTAAGGCTTAGATAGGTTTTCATCGCTTTTTTAACCGCGTTTTTATCCAGGCTTTTGATTTCGCGCTCCAGCCTAAATAGCGCGTCTAGATCGCCGCGGACGATGTAGCTGCCGTACATCTGCGCTACCTTGCTGGCGCTGTCGAGGGAGTAGATCAGATCGCTGCTTAGGGTGTTTTTGATCTTTAGCATATCATCGTCGCTTATTTTAGCTTTTTTGGCTTTTTCGATCAGCGCTAAAATTTCATCTCTCAGCGTCTCGCCGCTTACGCCCTGGTTACAAACGGCAAAGACTATAAATAAATTCTCGTCCTTACCGCTCATATCGTAGATATTGATCTGATTGGCGAGCTTTTTCTCATCGACCAGCACGCGCTGTAAAAGCGAGCTCTTGCCTCCACTAAGATATATATCCATCGCTTTGATCGCCGCGGCGTCCGGGTGGTTAAACGGCGGAATTTTAAAGGCGACCCCCACGATCTGCGCTTCGCTGCTTTTGTAAATAACGCTAAGCTTCTCGCCGTCTTGCGCAGGCTCGGTGCAGTGAAGGCGCGGAATTTCGCCCTTGTTTTTTACGGGCGCGAAGTGTTTTTTAGCCGCATCAAACGCCGCCTTTTTACCGATGTCGCCGGTGATCAGCAGCACGGCGTTTTGCGGCTGATAAAATTTAGCGTGAAATTCCTTGATATCTTTGATACTCCAGTTTTCGATGTCCTTGCGAAAGCCTATCGGCGTCCAGTGGTACGGGTGGTACAAAAACGCGGCGTTATATAGCCTGAAAAATAGGTATCCGAACGGATCGTTATCGGTGCGCCACAGCCGCTCTTCCAGCACGACCTTGCGCTCGGGCTGAAATTCTTTGTTTTTGAGGCTTAAATTTTGCATGATGTCGGCGTAAAGATCCAAGCAGACCTCTAAATTTGAGCTCGCGCACTTGATGAAGTAGTGCGTGTAATCAAAGCCCGTACTTGCGTTATTCACGCCGCCAAAGCCCTTTACGATTGCGTCGAACTCGCCCGCCTTGCGATTTTTCGTGGATTTAAAATTTAGATGCTCCAGCATGTGCGCGATGCCGCTTTTGCCCATCACCTCGTCGCGCGAGCCGACGTTGTAAAACACGTCCACGCTGATGACGCCGCTGCCCTTATTCATCGGGATATGGTAAATTTGAAGTCCGTTTTGCAGCGTGATTTTCTTAAATTTTGGAAACATTAATCTTTTTTCGCCTTTCGTTTTTTGCTTGAGTTTTGCTCCGCGTCTTGGGCGCCGTTCGCTTCTTTGGCCTCTTTAAGCTCTTTGGTCTCTTCGGTCTCTGAATTTTTAGTTTTGGCGCTGCTTTGCTTTGCGTTTTTGGCTTTTAAGCTTTTGCTTTCCGCACTATTTTTTGACGCGGCTTTAGTTTTAGAATTTTTGCTTTCTATGTCGTTTTTTGGCGCGGCTTTGCTCGCGGCTTTATTTTTTGGTTCGGTTTTCGTTTTGGCGGTTTTGCTTGCCGCGCTGCTTTGTTTCGCGTTTTTGGCCTCTAAATTCTCGCTCTTTGCGCCGCTTTTCGAGAGATATTTAGCTGCGGCGCCCTTTTGCTGCGAGGCGTTATCCTGTACGACGTCCTTCCGTGAGGCGTCATCATACTGCGCAGTATCTTTTTGGGCGGTACCTTTTTGCGTAGCACCTTTTGAAATTTTACCGCGTTTGGAGCTTATGCCGCTTTTTGAAATTTGACTTTGTTTTTGATCCGCATTGCTTTTGGAAGCCCTTTTTGAAATTTGATCCTGCTTCTGATCTGTGCCGTCTTGCTTTGTGCTTTTAGCCTCTAAATTTTCGCTTTTTGCGCTGCTTCGTTTTGCGCTTTTAATCTCTGAATTTTCGCTTTCCGCATCGCTTTGCTCGGTCGAGCTTTGACCCGTCGCAGTATCTGTGTTTATCAAAGCATTTAAATTTGCCGAAGCGTCGGAATTTTCGTCCACTTCGGAGCTTGAGCTTGTTTGGGCAGTTGGAATTTCATCTGTTTGAACGGCAGGAATTTCACCCATTTGAGCGCTTAAAATTTTGCTTTCGCCGTCGTTTAAAATTTCGTTCGCATCCTTGCTCTCGGGCACGTTTGAAATTTCATCCGTCTCCTCGCTTTTGCTCGTACTTGAAATTTTATCCGTTCTGGCATCCGCCTCTTTGTCTTCGCAAGCGCGTAAATCCGCGCCGTCGCCGCGACTTTCGGCCAGATCATTTCTGATACCGTATCCTTCGCCCGCGCGATCTTTTAAATTTACTCCGACCGCCTCGCTTATATTATTGAAGCCGTCTGCGCGTAAAAGCTCCGCCAGCCCCTCGTTGATCGATTTTGCGACGAACGGACCTTTGAAGATAAAGGCGGTAAAAATTTGAACCAGGCTCGCGCCCGATTTGATGCGCTCATAGGCCTCCTGCGCGCTGTCTATGCCGCCGCAGCTGATTAGGATCGTGCGGCCGAAGAGCTCGCGAGCGACCTGTGCGAAAAGCTTTCGCGATTTTTCGGTGATTAGCCTGCCGCTTAAGCCGCCGAAGTCCCTAGCGTTAGGGCTTAGCGAATAATCGACGCTCGTGTTGTTTATGATGATGCCGCTTGCGCCGCTTTGCACCGCGCACTCGCACAGTGCGATCGCCTGATCCGCGCTCATATCGGGCGCCAGCTTTAAGACGAGCGGCTTATTTGTGATCTTTTTCATCGCTCCGATCAGCTCGCTTATGAAGCTGTTTTCTTGCAAAGCGCGCAGATTCGGGGTGTTCGGCGAGCTTACGTTGATGATGAAAAAATCGCACAGCCCATTAAATTTACGGCCCAAGGCTTCGTAATCGCTTATCGCATCCTCGTTCGAAGTGGCTTTATTTTTGCCGATATTTGCGGCGATTGGGATTTTAAAAGGATAAATTTTTCGCACGCGATGCTCGATAATATCGGCGCCTTCGTTGTTAAAGCCCATCGCGTTTTGGATGCTCTGCTCGCTAACGAGGCGAAAAAGTCGCGGCTTTTCGTTGCCGCTTTGAGGTCGCGGCGTAAAGGTGCCAAAATCGATGTGTCCGAAGCCAAGAGCAGCCAGCGGCGCGATCATCGTGGCGTTTTTGTCGAAGCCGCCCGCGATACCTACGGGGTTATCGAAGCTGAGATTCCATATATTTTGAGTTAAAATTTCATCTTTATAAACGCCGAATTTTGCCAAAGCCTCAAGTCCGCCAGGAGTCGCATAGAGCGCGCGAAGTCCGAATTCTGCGATCTTGTGAGCGGTTTCTGGATCGAATCGAAAAAAGATCTTTTTCAAGGTATCGTAATTCATAATTTTTCCTCAAATTTTGCGTAATGGTAGCTAAAATTTGATTAAATATAGATAAGGATTTCGCGCTGAATTGCAATTCGCGGCGGTTAAATTTAGTTTTAGAATTACGCGAGAAATGCCGGTAAAATTTCTACGGCTTGCAATGAGCGGTTTAAATTTATGCAGAAATCCAAAGATGCGCGGCGTAAATTTTATAAATTTAGCCTGCCTTGATATGTGCAGAAACGCGCGGTGTCTGTGGCACAGCTCGCGATGGCAGGCATCGCCGCGATTTTATCCTGCGCCGATCTGCGCTCAATCCCGCTGAAGCTAAATTTTAAAATTTAAAGCGTTTTGCTTGCGCTGTTTGCACTTTAGCGCGCGTCTTTGTCAGCGAAGGCAACCATCATCGTGCCCAGAGGAATGATCGCAACGCCCAAGATAATCGCTAGCGGGTTTAGCAAGGACAGCTTGGCAAGCAGGTAGATCGCCGCCACGAGCGCCGCGTAGGACAAAATTTTAAACGGAGAGAAAAACGCCCCCGCAAAATTGCTCCGAACCTCGCCCCTCTCGTACTCATCATACCAACCATCAATGCTGCCGTCTGCGCCGTCGAAATCATCATTTGATCCGTCGCGCGCGCTGCTAATCCCACCCCTAAAATCGCTCATACCGTCGCTCCGCTCGCTGCTATCTACATCGCCGCCACGATTGCCGTTACCTGCGCCGCCGCTATGATTGCTGCGATCTGCGCCGTCGCTCCAGCCGCCGCCCAGATCTCTGCTCGCTGCATTTTTCAAGTCGTCGCAACGTCCGCCTATGTCGCCTTGCAAACTATCGCTAGCTTCGTCGCTTATATCGCCGTGTGAGTTGCCGCAAGTCGCGCTGCCATTCATATTAAATTTATCGGCGGCATGTCCTAAAGCGGTCGCGTCGCAAGCGGAGGTTTTGTCGTCGCTCTTCGTAGAATTTACGTCGCGCTCTCCAGCGGCGGTTATGTCGCGCTCGGCGGTAAAATTTTCGGTATCTTCGTCGGCGGCGGAGTCTGCGACACGCTCGGCGGCGGTTTCGTCGTGCAGGGCGTAGTTGTCATTGTTTTCGACGCAGCTATCGCCGCTTGTGAAATTTACGGCGCCTTCGGAATTTTGAGTGTTTAAAATTTCGGCGCCTAAATTTAGATCGCTAAAGCTTTCTCTCTTTAAAATCTCGCCGTCGCAAATTTTGCTATATAAAATTTTATCGCCGCCTATGCTGCCTCGGTTTTCGCCGCCGCAGCTTGCGGAATTTATATCGCAGGCGGAAGTTTCGCCGCTTATAAAACCGGCGGAATTTTTGGAGCTTTGCCGTAAAATTTCATCGTATTTGCCGGCTCTGAGTTCATCTTCTATTTTGTTGCGGTAAGCGCGAAACGAAAAATATACCGCACCGAATGCGCCCAAAAATCCCGCTTCCAAGCTAAGAAGCCACGCAAGCGCCCGCACGCCGAAAGAGCCCGAGCCGAAAAATCCTGCGCCGCAAAGCGCCAGCCCGAGCAGGGCAAACGCCGCGTTTAGCGCGCAGTATATGAGCAAAAACCGCCTATTCAATCTCGCTCATCCAATTCGTCGTCGTCATCAAAATTTTTCGGATCCGCCTTGTATTTCGGATCGTCCTCGAGCTCTTTTAGGCTCGAATTTAGCGCCTTGCATGCGCGGTAAACGTTTAAAAACGCCGCCGCGATGCCGATGGCGATGCCGAGCCATAATAAAAGCAGCGAACCCGTGAGGTGCCGCAGCCCAAGCCCGATCGCTACGCCGATGCCGATCGCTACGACGATCGAGATGCCTAGGCTGATGTCGCAGGCGCCCTTTACGATTTTGTTTAAATTTTTCGTTACTCTCATCTAAAATCCGTAAAATTTTAAAACGCAGCCCTTAAAGTGCCGCCATCGCTTCATCCGCGGCGTTTAGCGCAAAGTCGATCTGCGCTTCGTTCATCGTGGCGCAGATAAAGCCCGTCTCAAACTGACTAGGCGCCAAAAATACGCCACGCTTAATCATCTCGCCGTGAAATTTCGCAAAGCGCGCGGTGTCTGCCCGCAAAGCGCCGTCGTAGTCGTGCACCTCTTCGTCTGCAAAAAAGTAGCCGAACATCGAGCCTACGCAGGCGGTTTGCAGCGCGATGCCCCGGTGCTGCGCTATGGCGCAAAGCCCGTCTGCGAGCCTACGCGCCAGCTCGCCGAGCCTTTCGTAAAGGCCGATGCTAGCGTAAATTTTACTTAGGCTAGCGATGCCCGCAGCCATTGCGACGGGGTTTCCGCTTAGCGTGCCTGCTTGATACACCGCTCCTAGCGGGCTTATCATATCCATTATTTCGCGCTTGCCCGCAAACGCCGCTACGCTCATACCGCCGCCGATGACCTTACCGAAGGTTACCAGATCGCCGCGGACGCCGTAGATGCCGTAACTGCCTAGCTCGCTCGCGCGAAAGCCGCTCATTACCTCGTCGATTATCAGTACAATCTTTTTCTCGTCGCACAGCGCGCGAAGCTCGGTCAAAAATTCGGGATCCGCCGGTACCAAGCCCATATTTCCCGCGATCGGCTCGATAATGATCGTACCGATGTCGTTTTGCGCTAGGACGTCCTTTACGCTTTGTATGTCGTTGTATCTGGCTAGGTAGGTGTTTTTTGCGATATCTTGCGGTACGCCCGCGCTGCTTGCATTACCGAAGGTGCTCGCGCCGCTGCCCGCTTTGACGAGCAGGCTGTCGCTATGACCGTGGTAGCAGCCCTCAAATTTTAAAATTTTATCCCGTCCGCTAAAGGCGCGCGCAAGACGGATCGCGCTCATCGTAGCTTCGGTGCCGCTGCTGGTAAAGCGGATCTTATCTAGGAAATCGAAATTTTTTAGCACCAGCGAGGCAAGCTGAGTCTCAAGCGGACTGGATGCGCCGAAGCTTAGCCCCTTTTTAGCGGTCTGCACGACGGCGCGCTCAATGTCGACATCGGCGTGACCGAAGATTAGCGGACCCCAGCTCTGCACGAAGTCGAGATATTTTTTGCCCTCAACGTCGTATATGTACGAACCCTCGCCGCGATCCACCATAAAAGGCTCGCCGCCTACGTTGCCGAATGCTCGTACCGGCGAATCTACGCCGCCTGGGATAAGTTTTTGTGCTGCTAAAAATTCGTCGTGATTATTCATTTTTTCTCCTTCTTTTTGGGTTGATTTATCGATTTTATATATTTGTAGATGATGATGATCTCGTTTTGCGTCAGGAAGTAGCTGGGCATCACGTCGCGCGAGCTACTGACGCCGTCGGCGAGCTCCTGAAGCGAGAGAGCGTTGATCGGCGGCGCGTTTAGGGCGCGCTCGTAGTAGGCGCCCGAGGTGCGGTTAAATTCTTTATACTTTACGATCAGCGAGCCCTCGCCCTTTTCGCCGTGGCACTTATCGCAGCCCACGCCGCGGGGGTTTTTATACAGCATCGCGCCGTATTCCTCGTCGGTGATGAAGCTATCGGCTTCTGCGCTGCGAGGTAGAAAAAATATGGTCGCGTTTAAAAACAGCGCTAAAAATATGAAATTTCGCATCTTCTCGTTTCGAATTTTTGGCGCAATAATATAAAAAATGTGCTTAAATTTCATAACGCAGCTATCTTTTCGATCCCCTCGAAATAAAAGACGTTTAGCTCATCCTGCCTGCGGTAGAGGAATTTTAGTCCGTGCGTCTTGGCGATGTTATCGACGATGTAAAGCCCTAGGCCGAAGCTTTGCTTAGCGTTCGTGCCCTTAACGAAGGCCTCTTTGTAGTAGCTAAAGTCCTTCTGCAGCGGCTCGCCGAGCGTTATGAAGTCCATCGACTCGGCATCTAAGCGGATTAAAATTTTACCGTCTGCGGCGTATTTGACGGCGTTGTCGATTAAATTTTTCACCGCGACGCAAAAGAGTTTCAGATCGACGTTTAAGCTTAGCTCTAGCGGATTTTGCAGCGTGACGCAGCCGGGCTCGATCATCGCGATGCCGAGCGCTTCTTTTAAAATTTCATCCATGGGAAAAATTCCGCGTTCAATTAGTGCCGTACCCGCAGTTGCGCGCTCGACCGCCGCAAATTCGTTGATTAGGCTCTCCAGCCGCTCAAAGACGGAGATGAGACGCTCCTGATTTTTACCGTGCTCGATCATCTCGACGGCGATGCGACCCTTTGTGATGGGAGTTTTGAGCTCGTGCATTATGTTTCGCAAAAACAGATGGCGCGATTCGTTGAGCTTCTTTATCTGCGTGACCGCCTCGTAAAATGCGTGCGAAACCTCGGAAATTTCGTCGTTTCCCGCGCTTACGTCCTTGATCTGAAGATCGCCTTTAGCAAATTTATCGATCTGGCGTTTGAGTTTGCGAAGGGGGCGAATTTTACGGATGATGAAGATATACGCAAGCAGGATGATTACCAAAATGACGCCGTAGATCGCTTTGAAAATATCGTAGCGGTAGGGCTGATACTCCTTGTCGTTTAAAAGCCGCGTCTCGCCAGCGTGAGTGATTTTTAAGTAGTGCTTGCGCTTAAACAGCAAGATATCTGCAGAGCCGATATCTGCGGAGATGCTGTCTAAAATTTCAGCGCCTTTAATGATCTCATCGCGCTTGGCTTCATCGCGGATGGTCGAAAACTCGAAATTTGCGACCTGCCGTTCGTATTCGACATCGCTGATGAGCTTACTCATCTGATATAGGTTCGCGCGCGCAACGATGGAGTATTTGGAGTTTAGCTCGCGGGTGTAGTTTTGCTGATCGTAGCCGATGAGCCAGAGTAGGGCGAGCGAAACGCCCACGGCAGCGAGCGTGAAGATGAAGGTGATGGTGTAAAAAATCGACGATCTTACTTTCATTAAATTTATATGATCCTTAAATTTTTAAAATTTCAAAGCTTTGAAGCCGCGGGCTTGCTTTGGCTTTAATGCGCAGACCAGCTTGCGGCTCATTCGGCTTTAAATTTACGGCGCGTCTTAAAGGCGCGGCGCGTAAATTTTAAAATTTCACCGCAAAGCAGAGCGCTTTTAATTTAACATTCGCGCTTCTTTAAATTTTAAAATTTGCCCCTTCTCGCTGCCCTCTGCTCTGCTTTTTACAGCTCGTTCTTGCCCGCAGCGCCGAATTTTGCCGAAATTTATAACTATAAAATTCCGCGTACATTTAAAATCGCACGCCAAATCTATAACTACAAAATTTTATCGTAAAATTTTAACGCTTCAGTTGCAGCGCCTTAAATTTTAATAGTAAAATCGCACGGAATTCGCGCTTTAAATTTCGCCGCACGGGTGCCTATTAAATTTAGAGCCGCGTGCGGCTAAATTTTATCGCTCCGCTTGCCCGACGCAAGTGCGCTCATTGTATCAGCTTATAGCCTACGCCGCGGATGGCGTGGATGTAGCTAGGCGCCTTGGACGTTTCGCCAAGCTTTAGGCGGATGCGGCCGATGATGACGTCGATGCTTTTGCTCGAGGATTCCTCGCTTATGGAGCTGCAGTTGTAGATGAGCTCCTCGCGGGTGATCGCGCCGCCTTCCTTTTTGATGAGATACGAAAGCACGTCGTATTCGGCGATGGTGAGCGACAGGGGTTGTCCTTTGAAGCTGATAACGTGGCGGAAATCGTCCACTTCGAGGTCTTTTTTTGGCTTTGCGGCGCGCTGGATGGAGTTTATGTCGTAGCGCTCGATGTGGCGCTTGATGCGAGCTAAAAGCTCTTGCGGATTATAAGGCTTTGGCAGATAATCGTCCGCGCCGAAGTCAAAAGCGTTGATCTTATCGGTTAGATCGTGGCGGGCGCTTGAGATTATGATCGGTATATCGGTATTTTTGCGGATCTCTTTGCAGACCTCAAGTCCGTCCATCCCAGGAAGCGTGAGATCTAAAATCACGAGGTTGAAATTTTCTAAATTTAGCTTAGAAAGCCCTAAAAACGGATCGTCCGCGACGGTGATATCGATATCGTATTGCTGCAGATATTCGCTTAAAATTTCGGCGAGCTCTAAATCGTCCTCTATCATTAAAATTTTAGTCATAAAAAAGCCTTTGAAATTTTTCGCGGATTATAACAAAATATAGTTTATATATTTTAAAGCGTCAGGCTGGGGCGAAATTTTATAAAAATGAAGCGGGAAGGGAAGAAATTTTGAAATTTTTTGAAATCGGGCGAAATTTCAAAAATCAGCCCCAAAAATATGGCGGAATTTTGAAATTTAAAGAAGCGAAATCTGAAAAATTGACGAATTTGGGCTAAATTCGGCTAAATTTTGCCGATTTTTGCGTTTTTTTCTTAAAAAACTATTGTATTTTTTGCGAAACTATTGTAGAATACCGCCGAAACCACTTTATTTTAAAGGATTAGCATGAAAAAAGCTGATTTTATCCAAGTAGTTGCCGAGAAGGCAGGTCTTTCTAAAAAAGATACCGTTAAGGTAGTAGATTCTGCACTTGAGGCTATCAAAGAGCTTTTGGTAAAAGGTGATGACATAAGCTTCATCGGCTTCGGATCTTTCGGCATCGCAGAGCGTGCAGCTCGCGAGGGTAAAGTTCCTGGCACAAACAGAACTTACAAATCTCCTGCTACTAAAGTAGTAAAATTTAAAGTCGGCAAACAGCTAAAAGAAGCTGTTGCAGCTGCAAAAGGCAAGAAGAAAAAATAATTTTCTTGCTTCAAGCCCCGTCTTCGGGGCTTATCTTTTTTAAATTTATACAATCAAAACTTTGCAAAATGCCCGAGTGGTGAAATTGGTAGACGCACCAGACTCAAAATCTGGCGAGGGCGACCTCGTGTCGGTTCGATTCCGACCTCGGGCACCATAAATATTCTTTAAATTTTATCCGTAATTTCAACCGCCTTTTGCAAATTTCAACTTGCTATAAAATTTTTTATACTATTATTACCGCGGTATTTCTTTAAAAGAGGCAATTATTTATGATACGTAAAATTCTTATCGCTAATCGCGGCGAGATCGCGGTTCGCATCATTAGGGCCTGCAGAGATCTGCATATTAAAAGCGTCGCGATCTATACCAAACCCGACATCGATTGCTTGCACGTAAAAATCGCCGATGAGGCCTACGAAGTAAGCGCGGACGCGCTAAAAGGCTATCTGGACGCCAAAAAGATCGTCGAAGTCGCCAAAGAGTGTGGCGCTGATGCGATACATCCTGGATACGGCTTTTTGAGCGAGAATTTTGACTTTGCAAGAGAAGTCGAGGACGCGGGGATCATCTTCATCGGTCCGAAACCCGACGTTATTCGCAAAATGGGCAACAAAAACATTGCTCGCTATCTGATGCGCAAAAACGGCATTCCGATCGTGCCGGGCACTGAAAAGCTAAATCACGAGAGCATGGATACGATCAAAAAATATGCGCGCGAGATCGGCTACCCCGTGATTTTAAAGGCTAGCGGCGGCGGCGGCGGACGCGGTATCCGCGAGGTGTGGGAAGAGAAAGATATGGAGAGCGCCTACGACTCGTGCACGAGAGAGGCGAAGACCTTTTTTAACAACGATGAAATTTTTATGGAAAAACTCGTCGTCAAGCCGCGCCATATCGAGTTTCAAATCATCGGCGATAATTACGGCAACATTATCCATCTTTGCGAGCGCGATTGCTCGATCCAGCGCCGCCACCAAAAGATCATCGAGATCGCGCCGTGCCCCTCTATAAGCGAGCATCTACGTAAGACTATGGGTACGACCGCTGTAGCTGCGGCAAAGGCGGTAAATTATACCAACGTCGGCACGGTGGAATTTTTGCTTGATGATTATAACAACTTCTATTTTATGGAGATGAATACCCGTATCCAGGTCGAGCACGGCATCACCGAGGAGGTCACGGGCGTCGATCTCGTCGTGCGCCAGATCCGCATCGCAAACGGCGAAATTTTAGAGCTCGAGCAAAGCGATATCAAACCGCACGGCTATGCGATCGAGGCTAGAATCACTTCCGAAAATGTCTGGAAAAATTTCACCCCGGTCCCCGGCACCGTTAGTGATTATTATCCCGCTCTAGGTCCCTCCGTGCGAGTCGATAGCCACATCTACAAGGGTTATAAAATTCCGCCGTTTTACGACTCGCTTCTAGCCAAGCTCATCATCAAAACCACCGACTACGACCTGGCTGTCAATAAGCTAGAGCGCGCGCTGAAGGAGTTTCGCATCGAGGGAGTGCGTACTATCATTCCGTTTTTGCTTAGCATCAGCAAATCGCGCGAATTCCGACTCGGCTTTTTTGACACGAGCTACGTAGAGAAAAATTTAGACAAAATTTTAGAAAACACGATGGACGATATGCAGCCGAATAAAAACGAAGCGATCGCCGCCATCATCGCTGCGATGCGCAAATCGGCGCGGATTTAGGAAAGAGTATGGATTTTTTAGATAGCCTAAAAGATATAAAAAAGGATATGCTTAAGGATAAGGCGGCGAGCTCCACGCCCAAAAAGCCCAAAAAGAGGAATCCAAATCGCGACGAGTTTAAAGATATTTTCAGAGATGATGATTCGAGTTCGCAAAGCGAGAGCGGCTTAGAGGGCGTCGCAGATGGTGAATTCGACGTAGCCAAAGAGAGCATCGCCGCACGCGAAAATCGCCTCAAAGACGAGTTTTTAAAATACGTGGACGCGGCAAACATCAAAAAGCTGAATGACTGAAATTCCATTTTGCACGCTGGATTTTGCCTGCCCCTATCTGGACGGCAGAGCCGCGCGCAGCGAGTATCTCTACATAAAAGACTGCGACTTCGAATATAATTCAAGCTTAGTGCAGCATGGCTACCGCCGCTTCGGCAGGTATTTTCAAAAGCCCGTTTGCGCAGCCTGCGCGGAGTGTAAAAGTTTGCGTGTCGATGCTTTAAATTTTAAATTTAGCAGATCGCACCGCCGCGTCTATAAAAATAATCGCACGACCGCCTATGTATGGCAACCTCGCCCGCTTTTAAACGATGCGCGTTTGGAGCTTTTCGCGCTCTATCACGACTACATGCATCTAAAAAAGGGCTGGCCTGTGCAAGAGATCGATTTTGAGCGATATGACGAAATTTACGTCCAGGGTCACGGCGACTTCGGCAAAGAAATCTCTTACTACGGCGAGGACGGGCGACTTATCTGCGTCGATCTCATCGATATCGTGGATGACGGCATCAGCTCGGTGTATTGCTACTACGATCCGTATCTGCCGCATCTAAGTCTGGGTAAATTTTCGCTTTTAAAACAGATCGAGTTCGCCCAAGATCTGGGGCTACGATGGATTTATTTGGGCTATGCGGTTGAGCAGTGCCCGAGCCTAGTGTATAAATTTAGCTACAAGCCGTATGAAATTTTAAACTCATACGTAGAGCTTGACGCTCCCGCCGTGTGGGAGGGGTGCATACAGAGATAGGTTCCACGCGCGGACGCCAGGAGCGACCTAGACATAGGCGCTGCGTAGAGTGGTAAGCTTCACGCGTCCGTACAGCGACAGCGCTCAGGAGTCGAGATCGTGCCGCCGCGCAGAATTTGGTCGTGCACAGATACGACGCGGTATGTTAAAAACGCGCTTCGGCGTCAAATATCGCGCTGAAATTTCGCGCGTTATGAGTCTTCAAGGCTTTTGAGTCACAGCGGGCGTTAAAATTTACGCTAAAATTTTGCGCCGCTCGGCCCGCAAAAATATCCGCAGCGATGGAATTTAAAAGGAGGGCAGATGGATTTGCAAATTTTACGGCAGGCTCAGTATTTGCGTGTCGCAAGACGGCACACGCGGCTTTTGGGCGTACTTGACTCTTGAGTGCGCGCGAAAAAGGGCGATTAGTTTCGGCACCACAGCGAACGGCTGCGGTGCTTAAAAGAGGCATTATTAAATGTTTTGCTTTATGCGGCTTTGGTGTCGTGACTGACTTTGGCATTGACCTAGTTTCGATATCGCGATTGGCTCTGGTCCGTAACTGATACTGCTGCGCAAGCGGCGAAGCGCAAAAAGATGGCTTATAAAGCACGATATTGCATATATTTTGTAAAATTTAAGCAAACTGCGAAGCGCAATAAGACGGCCGGTTACGGCAAATTTATCAGCTCCACCTTGTTTTCCAGCGATTTTGGGATCAATAAAACCTTGCCGTCGCTTGAGATGTCCGCAGGTCTTTGCATCGCGCCGAGGTTTATTTTGCGTATCTGCCCGTTTGCATCAATACGCCAAATTTTGCCGCTTAAAAGATCCTCGCCCCAGTCGCTAACTAAAATTTCGCCGTTTTTTCCGCGCGCTATGCCGTAGAAAACTCCCTTCATATCGGCAAAGATCGAAATTTCGCGGGATTTCAGATCCATGCTTAGCACGCGCCCCGGAATCTTTCCGCTAAGATCGAAGGTGGTGATCAGAAGCTTATCGCCTTTAGCCAAAAGTCCGTTTGGGCTGCCTAGCGATGGATCAATGCGCGCAAACTCATCCGCGGTGCGCGAAAGTAGGTCGATGCGCCAGATCGTCCCACGCGCGGGATCGCTTGCGAGCAAAACTTCGCTGCCGAGCGCTACGACGTCGTTTAAGGCCTGCGCTCCCTCGATTTTTAGATTGAAAACCTCCTGGCCTTTGGCAAAACCCCTGATCGTATCGATATCACAGACATAAAGCACGTCCGCGATCTGTGCCATTCCGCCCGGATTTACCAGATCGTCTATAAAATTTGTCTCAACGACACCCGAGTTTTTTACTATGCGGCTGATAAAGCCGTCGCACTCTTGTGGATCTTCACTCCTGCCGCGATTTGCGATATAAAAAGCGTCATCGGTAATGAGCGAACCACTAGGTGCGCTAAATCCGTCGATCTCTAGGCCAAAAAGCGCGCCCGCCAAGGCGCACGAAAGTAGAACTTTTTTCATAATTTCTCCTTGATCTCGCCAAAATTTTAAGAATTTTAAAATTTTAAGGGAAGCGACGAGTGCCGGGTTAAAATTTTAAAATTCGCAGCGAGCTTTAAGATGAGCGAAATTTAAACCCGCAGAGCAAATAAAAGTGTAATTTTAGTTAAACGAGGCGGCTTGATCGGCAAAATTCTAGCGGGTCGGAAGGCCTTGCTTCGCGCGTCGCTTTTAATTTGATGCGTCGAAGCCGAAGCGAGTAGGTTTTGTGTGCGCTTTGGTTTACGCCGCCGCTCGCAGAATTTAGCCGTGAAATTAGACAGCATTGCGCGGAATTTCAAGCACCGTTGCATATGTAATTCATTTGCGGCTGTGTTCGTTTTGAAATTTAATTCTGCGAATGGATATTTTTTGCAAACTGTGGGCGTGATTTTAGTGCGCAGACGGAGGCATCGCGTTTAGAGATACCTCACGCTTTAAAATTTGATTTAATTTAAACAAAGTGCGATTAAAATGCGATTTAAATTTTATGTACCGCGGGTGTAAAATTTCGGTCGTAAAAGTGAGTCTGTAGCAAAAAAATTATTTAAAATTTACAGTGTACAAAACGCCTTTTGAAATTTAAAAATTTTTAAGACGAACCTAGGTACTTTTCAAAAATTTAATACACGAAATTTAAACTTTGAATAGAATGCGCCGTCCAATCCACGCTATGCTTTTAAAATTTAATATGCTAAATTTTAAACGCTGAGTTCAAATTCCGCCACCATAATTACTTTAAAGATTTAAAGTGCAAAACTAAATCGTTCTATCGTACGGCCGTGGTAGTGGCTTTAAATTTTAATATGCAAAATTTTAAATCAAGTGTCGCGCGTACGACTAATCGCAGCCGCTCGCTTGAATTTTAAATCGCAAAACTTAAATTATAGAATTTAACCGCGCGCGCCGAAGCAGGAAGTGAAAATCTAAAGCGCTCTGGCCAGCTTAGATGCTAAAATCCTCGCCGAGGTAGAATTTGCGCACATTCGGATCACTGGCTATCTCTTTTGCGGTACCGCCTGCGAACAGCTCGCCGTCTTTGATGACGTATGCGCGGTCGCAGATCGCAAGCGTTTCGCGGACATTGTGATCGGTGATGAGCACGCCGATGCCAAGATCGCTTAAATCGCGCACGATGCTTTGGATATCGTTAACAGCGATCGGATCGACGCCTGCAAATGGCTCGTCCAAAAGCAGAAATTTTGGCGTTATCATCAGGCTCCGCGCGATCTCACAGCGCCTGCGCTCGCCGCCGCTTAGGCTCACGCCTTTGCGCAATCTGATCGGCTCGATATTGAGCAGATTTAGCATCTCATCGACCTTACGTGAGGCCTCCGCTTTATTTTTATAGGTAATCTCTGCAGCGAGCATTAAATTTTCCTCAACGCTGAGCTCCTTAAAGATGCTGCTTTCTTGCGGTAGGTAGCCGATACCGAGCTTAGCGCGCTTATGAAGCGGAACCTTTGCGATGCTATTTTCATTAAGCAAGATATCGCCACCGCTAGCGCTTATCAGCCCGCAGATCATATAAAACGTAGTGGTTTTGCCCGCTCCGTTGGGTCCTAGCAGCCCCACGATCTCGCCATTGTAAAGCTCTAGCGATATTCCTTTGATGATCGGCGTGCCTTTTATGGTTTTTTTTAGACCCCTGACTTCCAGTTTATGCATAGCTTACCTCGTATTTTCGCCCTTGCGCGTGCGGCGTAATCCTCACTACGCAAAAATCAAGCTCATATTTTTTAAGTAAATTTATCAAATTTTCATCCGCCCATTCGATCAGATGAAGCCCCTCTTCAAATAAATTTTCAAATAGTCCGTTTTTTAAAATCCCCTCACAGCCGCCGTTGTAGATGTCGTAATGATAAATTTCGCCATAGTTTTGCATGATCGAAAATGTCGGCGAACTCACGTGCTCGTCTAATCCGTGCGCCCGCACGATCGCGCGCGCAAGCGTCGTTTTGCCGCTGGCAAGATCGCCGATTAGCAATATTATGCCGCTTTTTGGCAGCGCTTGCACGAGGCGCGAAATTTCATCCTCGCCGCAGATGAGTTCAAAGCTCTTGGACATACTTTGCCTGCTCGCTTTTGGGCGTATTTTTCGCGCTAGGAAAGGCTAGGACTTTAAAGCTTTGTTTTCTATCCAAAAAGCTTATCGTGATTACGTCGCCGATTTTAAGCTCTTTGGCGGGCTTTGCTACCGCGCCGTTTACGGCTACGACGCCGCTTTTGCACATATCTTCGCTGATTGCGCGCCGCTTGGTGATATTGACTGCGTTTAAAAATTTATCGATTCTCATAGGCGTGAGTTTAGCGATATTTGCCTTAAAAGCAACTATTAAACTATTTTTGGTAGAATTTCGCCAAATTTTACGTAAAGGATTTGAGATGGCAAAAGATGTAAAAAAGGTCGTTTTGGCGTATTCCGGAGGACTAGATACTAGCATTATTTTAAAGTGGCTCGGCGATACTTACGGCTGCGATGTGGTGACTTTCACCGCAGATATCGGTCAGAACGAGGATTTGGAGCCGATCAAAAACAAAGCTGTGAAACTGGGCATCAAAAAGGAAAATATCTTCGTAGAGGATTTGCGCGAGGAATTCGTGCGCGATTACGTATTTCCGATGTTTCGCGCAAATGCCGTTTATGAGGGCGAGTATCTTTTAGGCACATCGATTGCCCGCCCGTTAATTGCCAAAAAACTAGTCGAAATTGCGAAAAAAACCGGCGCGGACGCCGTAAGCCACGGCGCGACCGGTAAGGGCAACGACCAAGTCCGCTTCGAGCTTGGCGCATACGCGCTAAATCCCGATATCAAGGTGATTGCGCCGTGGAGGCTATGGGATCTGAACTCTCGCGAGAAACTGCTTGCCTATGCTAAGAAAAACGGCATCGACATCGCTTCAAAGCCAGGCAAATCGCCGTATTCGATGGACGCGAATATCCTTCACATCTCCTACGAGGGCTTAGTGCTGGAAGATCCCGCACATGCGCCTGAAGAGGATATGTGGCGATGGACCGTAAGCCCTAAAAATGCGCCCGATAAGAGCGAGATCATCGAGATTGAATACAAGCACGGTGATCCCGTAAAACTAAACGGCAAGGCGCTTAAACCGCACGAGATGCTAGCTGCGCTTAATGAGCTCGGCGCTAAAAACGGCATCGGCAGGCTCGATCTAGTAGAAAATCGCTACGTCGGCATGAAGAGCCGCGGCTGCTACGAAACTCCGGGCGGCACGATCATGCTAAAGGCTCACCGCGCGATCGAGAGCATCACGCTAGATCGCGGCGCGGCGCATCTAAAAG
>CAURKZ010000017.1:0-39540 GCA_963525605.1 uncultured Campylobacter sp. | reverse complement strand
CGAGCTTTGGGGCGAGGAAAAGGCGATGTATGAGATGTTCGGCGGGAAAATTTAAGTAGCGCAGGTTAGGGGTTTGCCGCTTTTTTGAGCTCGTGAAATTTTATAAATCCCGCGCCGTTTTTAAAATTTATCGGAATTCTGTGCCGTCTGCTTGGAATTTTACGCGGGTTTTGCGCCGCAGAATTCTTTATTATAATTCCCGCCTTTGCACTGCAGATGAAATAAACGGCATGCTCTGCAGGGTTAAAATTTAGAATTTCAAAATTTCACGCTATGCTGCTCGGTAAAGGCATGCCTGTAAATTTCAAAATTTCAAGACGTAAATTTTATGCTCTGTTTCACTGGGTACGCCGCGCTAGATGGTTCGCAGTGAAAATTTGAGGCAGAAATGAAATTTATTAGTGCCGCGCAAATAAAAATTCTAAAGCAAAATAGAGCCTATCCGCACTTCGCGCAGAATTACTCCAGCCCTAAAAACGCGCCGTCTTCAAATCCGAAATAGATCCTCTCGCCCGCGCTCCAGCGCCGCTCATCCTGCGCCGTGACGCATTTTAGCAACACGTCACCTGCTTTGATCTTGATGAGTAGCGAGGAGCCGTACTGAAGCGAAACCGAGTGCAAAATCCCCGCGAAGCAGCGCTCAAACGGGCGTTGTGATAATAAAATTTTACTCGGATTTATCGCGATTTTGCGGGCGCGTGCGAGCCTCTCTTCAAGGCGCAGCGAAATTTCATCCGAAAATTTTAAAATCCCGTTTTGCACGTCAAAGATGTTTTTGTATTCAAACTCGCATATCTTGCCGCGATGCAGAAATACGCTTCTTTGCGCGATCGCGCTGAGCCATTTCTCATCGTGGCTGGCGATGATAAAACCGCAGCCGTAGCGGCTTCGCATAAATAAAATCGCGCGCGCAAAGAGCTTGGAAGCGGTAAGATCGAGGCTGTTGGTCGGCTCGTCGAGCAGATAGAGCTTCGCGCGCTGCGCCAGAGCGAGCGCAAACGCGATGCGTTGCGTCTGCCCCGAGCTAAGCTCGAAATGCTTCTTTGATAAAAAACTTCTATCAAGCCCCGTTAGGCTGAGCGCTTCGTCCACCCGTTCGTCAAATTCCGCAAGCGCGCCGCGGCTTTTGAGCGCAAATTTAAAATTTTGCTCCACGCTGCGTTTTAAAAGCACGGGCTCGGGCAGCAGCAAGCAGATCTGCCGTAGCGTCTGCAAAGAGGGCGCCTGCTGCCCCCAAAGCTCCACGCTGCCGCCACTCGGGCGTTGCAAAAAGGCCAAAATCCGCAGCAGCGTAGATTTGCCGCTACCGTTGGAGCCCAAAAGCGCCGTGATACCGCTCGTATTTAGATCGAGGCTGGGGATATTTAAAATTTCGCTCCGTCCGTAGCGCAGCACTAGATCCCGCACTGAGATCAGTTCGCTATCGGGTACAGCTCGCGCGGCGGCGGAATTCTCATTTGCAAAATTCTTTCTCGCAGAATTCTCACTCGCAGAATTCTCGGCGGCGGAATTTTTACCCGCAGAATTTGCGCTAATGGAATTCTCAGTCGCAGAATTTTTACTCTTAGAATTTCCCGCAGTGAAATTTTTACTCGTAGAATTCTCGCCTGTAGAATTTGTGCTCTTGAAATTTTCGCTCATAAAATTTTCATGCTCCCGCGCCGCCCGGTTTTTGTCCGTGAAATTCTCGCTCGGGCACGTTTGCTTATCTGCATTCATCGATCTAGCCTTTTTAACGCGTGGATGGCTAAATTTACCGCAAACGCTATTAAAATCAGCACCAGCGCGAGCGCTATACCCATCGCAAACTCGCCTTTGTTGGTCTCAAGCGAGATCGCCGTGGTGATCGTGCGGGTGAAATATTTGATATTGCCGCCGATCATCATCGCTACGCCTACCTCTGCGACGATCCGCCCGTAAGCGGTGGCGATTACGACCAGCAGGGCATAACGCAGCTCGTAAAGCACGCAAAGGATTAAATTTAGCGGGCTTAGGCGGTAGTTCATAATGTTTAGATAGTGTTTTTTATCCATATTTTCGATGACGCTGGCGCTTAGCGAGACGATGATAGGAAGCGCCAGCACAAACTGCCCGAGCATCACGGCCTTGAGCGTAAAAAGCAACCCCAGCTCGCCCAAAGGACCGTTTCTGGAGATGAAAGCGTAAAGGATCAGTCCTATCGCTACAGTGGGCATCGCAAGTGCTACGTCGCTTAAAAGCCTAAGCGTTCTGCTAGCGCGAAATTCGTAAAATCCGAGAATAAATCCTATCGGAAAGCCGATTACAATAGCGAAAAGTATCGAGATGCTCGAAGTATAAAGCGTTGCTTTAATCGCCGAAAAGGTCTCCGCATCGCCGCTAAGAAGCAGCCCGAATGCGCTTAAAATTCCTTCTAAAATAAAGTCCAAGATCGCGTCCTAAATATTCTATTTTGGCATATTTATAAACCAAATTTATATGCTATAATAGCATATTTTTAAAGGAGATAACATGAAAAAAATATTTTTTGTTTCGCTCGCTCTTAGTGCGAGCCTTTTTGCCGCCGATAACGATTTGGTGATGGCAACCACAACGAGCACCGATAATACGGGCTTATTAGACGCTATCCATCCTGTGTATAAAGCGGAAACCGGCGTAGATGTCAAATGGACGGCGGTAGGCACAGGTGCTGCTCTAAAGCTTGGCGAGAACTGCGATGCGGACATACTTTTCGTGCATTCACCGAAAGTCGAGAAAGAATTTGTAGAAAAAGGCTTCGGCGTTGACCGCACGCCCGTTATGTATAACGATTTTATCCTCATCGCCGATAAATCGATCGCGCCTAAATTTAAAGGCAAAGACCTTAAGGGCTCGTTTGAGCTGATCAAGGCGGAGAAGATTAAATTTTTCTCTCGCGGCGATAAATCGGGCACCGATAACAAAGAGAAAGGAATTTGGAAAAAGGTTGAGGGCGCCGTGCCTGAAAATGAGGCGTGGTATAATCAAACCGGTCAAGGTATGATCGCTACGATCAACGCAGCCGCCGAGCAAAAGGGCGTGACCTTCACCGATCGCGGCACCTACATCAAATATGAGGACAATAAAAAGGGAAATCCGGATATGGTCATCATCAACGAAGGCGATAACGATCTGAAGAATTTTTACTCCGTAATCGCGGTCAATCCGAAGCACTGCCCAAAAGCCGACTACGAAAATGCGCAGCGCTTCATCAAATGGATCACTAGCGAGAAGGGGCAGAAGTTCGTAGGCGATTTCAAGCTGCTAAATAAGCCGCTTTTCACCCCTGATGCGAATACTCGCAAGAACTAGCTCTAGCTAAATAAGGCTAAATTTAAAGCCCAAAGGCAAAGCGTCGCCTTTGGGCTTTTGCTTTTTAATAAATCAATCTGCGCGCCTTTAAATTTAGCTCTTTTGCTTCTAAATTTAGCGGGCGTTTTTCTGCGTCTTTTTACGATATATTTTTTTGCTTTCTAGCCATGCGTTTAAATTTATCGCAGCTTTGTTTGTAGGTGATAGGCTTAAAATTTCAGCTATATTTGGGATCAGTGGGGATAAATTTCAGTCGCGTTCGGATATGCTCTAATGTCTAGCGAGATTTATACAGCGCAAAATTTAGTAGTATTTATGTGTAACTAAAAAATTTTAGTTTGTTATGAATTTAATTTGAAGTTGCGGTTAAGCTCGGGCGTATGAAAAACGCCCGAGCATGTGAAGCTATGAAATTTCATGTGCGGTTTATGGGGTCGCTTCTGCCGCGCGGCCGGTAAAACTACCTTTCAAGCGCAGGCAAAACTACCGAGCGCGCGGCTATAAAATTTTACTTTGCGGTGGGTTATTCGACTTCGGCGTCGATGACGTCGTCGTCTTTTTTGCCGCCGTTTGAGCCGGAGCTTTGCGATCCGCCTTGCGCACCTTGATTTGCGCTGGCAGCCTTGTATAGATCCTCGGCGACCTTGCTTAGGGCTTCTACTTTAGAGTTTATCGCTTCCTTGCTCGCGTTTTCATCCTTTAGCACGGCTTTTAGATCATTTAGCGCGCCCTCGATCTTAGCGCGTAGATCGCCCGGCACCTTCTCGCCCATCTCGCTTAGGCTCTTTTCGGTTTGATGTGCGATGCTGTCGGCTTGATTGCGCGCTTCGACGGTCTCTTTGCGCTTGTTGTCTTCCTCTTTGTGAAGCTCGGCATCCTTGACCATCTTATCAATCTCGGCATCGCTTAAACCGCTTGAGCCGGTGATGCGGATGTCGGTTGCCTTGCCGGTGGCTTTGTCTTTTGCCGAAACGGTTAAAATTCCGTTCGCATCGATGTTGAATTCCACCTCGATCTGCGGCACGCCGCGAGGAGCGGGCATGATACCTTCAAGATTGAAATTTCCTAGCGATTTGTTATCCTTTGCAAACTCGCGCTCGCCCTGCAAGACGTTGATCGTAACGGCGCTTTGATTATCCTCTGCTGTCGAGAAGGTTTGAGATTTTTTCGTAGGTATAGTAGTTCCCTTTTCGATGATCTTGGTCATAACGCCACCCAGGGTTTCTATGCCGAGGCTTAGCGGAGTGACGTCGAGCAGTAGCACATCTTTTACGTCGCCTTTGATGACCGCGCCTTGGATCGCAGCGCCGATTGCTACGACTTCATCAGGGTTTACGCTCTTATTTAATTCTTTGCCGAAAGCCTTTTTGACCTCCTCTTGCACCAAAGGCACGCGCGTCGAGCCGCCCACCATGACGACCTCTTTTATATCGTTCATGCTTAGCCCTGCATCGCTTACGACCTTTTTAAGCGTGCTTATGGTCTCGTCCACTAAAGAATCGATCATACTTTCAAATTTAGCTCTAGTGATGGTTTTCATCAGGTGTTTAGGACCTGTGGCATCAGCAGTGATGAAAGGTAAATTTACCGTCGTTTCCATCGCGCTGCTTAGCTCTTTTTTGGCGTTTTCCGCAGCCTCTTTTAGGCGTTGCATAGCCATGACGTCGCCGCGTAAGTCGATACCTGTTTCAGATTGAAATTCCGAGGTTAAAAAGTCGATCAGTTTGTTATCGAAATCATCGCCGCCCAAAAATGCATTACCGCCGGTAGCTAAAACTTCTACGACGCTATCGCCGGTTTCTAGCACGGTTACGTCGAATGTACCGCCGCCCAGATCGTAAACTACGATCTTTTCGGATTCTTTTTTATCCAGTCCATACGCAAGCGCCGCTGCGGTCGGCTCATTGATGATGCGAAGCACATTAAGACCCGCGATCGTTCCTGCTTCTTTTGTTGCCTTTCTTTGACTGTCGTTGAAATATGCAGGCACGGTTATGACCGCATCGACAACCGGCTCGCCCAAAAACGCCTCGGCGTCCTCTTTTAGCTTGATTAGCACCTTGGCTGAAATTTCTTGCGGCGTATAAACCTTGCCCGCGATCTCTACCGCGCACGCGCCATTTCGGTCGATAATCTTATACGGTAGGCGCTTTTTGGCTTCCTGCGCGTTTTTCTCATTCATCATAAGACCCATGATGCGCTTGATCGAGTAGATCGTCTTTTCCGGGTTGGTAACTGCTTGGCGCTTGGCGCTGTCGCCTACTAAAACCTCGCCTTTGTCGGTGAAAGCGACTACCGACGGAGTGGTGTTTTTACCCTCTTTATTCGGTATGATCTTGCTCTCGCCGCGCTCGAATATGCTTACGCACGAGTTTGTTGTTCCTAGGTCGATGCCTATGACTTTTGCCATTTGTTTATCCTTTGTGTTGAATTTAAAATTTTAAAATTTGAGCGATTATTTCGCCACCACTACCATAGCGGCGCGCAAAACGCGCTGCTTATACATATAGCCTTTTTGATAGACCTGAACTATATCGCCTTTTTTAACGCCTTCGGCTTCAATCATCGAGATGGCGTTATGCACGCTAGGATCAAATCCCGCATCCGTCGCTATTGGCACGATACCATATTTTTCAAAAGTCTTTGTAAAAAGGCTTAGACATTGTTTTACGCCGACTTCGATTTTATCTGCAAGCTCATTACCTTCCACATCAATTTTGGCGGCCTCCTCAAGCGCGTCGATTATCGGCAGCAGATCCTTCGCAAAGCTCTCGCTAGCGTAAGCAACAGCGCTATCTTTTTCTTTTTCCAAACGTTTTTTGAGATTTTCAAAATCCGCATTGGCGCGGTAAAATTTATCGGTGATCTCACTTAGCTCGTTTTGAAGCTTTTGTATCTGCGCATCGGTATCGTCGCATGTCTGCGCCTCTTGCGGCTCGCTCGCCTCTGACGCGCACTGCTCGCAAACCTCTTTTTCTTCACTATCGCACGCTGCGTTTTTATCGCCGTGCTCTTTAAATTTATGGCTCATGCTACTCCTTTAGCGTAGTTAAAAAATTTCTCGTAATTCTCATAAACGCTGCCTGCGCAGATCATCGTAGCGTCCTCACCTTCGAATTTTACGGGGCGTTTGATCCCCATAAATCCGTGCTCGAAGTAGGGCGCGAAGATCAAATTTTTCGTAAAATTTACGGCGATCGAGGGGTTGAGTAAAATTTTAAACCGCTCGTCTTTGAAAATTTTATACGCTACGACCTCGTTACAAAGAAATTCGATTTTAGAATTTTTTAGCTCTTTGATTTTGGTGCTAAGCTCGCGCAGACCGATCTGCATCGAAGCTAGCTCTAAATCTCCGAGTGAAATTCCTATTAAATTTGATAGGAATTTAAAAACTCTAAAATCGTATTTTAAGATAATCTCATCCGTTCTAAATGTAAGGATTATGAAACGATCATCGTGATTGATGACTTCGCTTAGGGCTTCGTTTTCGGCGTTGAAAATCATACAATAAATTTCAAAATCCTCAAGCACCGCTTCTAGCTCGCGAGCATCGTCTATTTTTAACTCATCGTCAAAGCTAAGTCTAGCGCGCCAGTAATCCTGCATCGTCGCAACCGTCGGAATTCTACCACCGCTTACATGAAGCTGCGTCAAAGCCCCCTCGTCGCTTAAGCGCTTAAAATAAATTCGAATGCTAGACGCGGACATCGCTACGCCCATACGCTCACCCAGCTCGGAAGATCCGATCGGGGTGTTGCTATCGAGATAGGCGGAAATGATGGATTCCAGGATCATATCGCGTTTATTCGTTTTCACTTTTAGCACTCTTTCAGTAAGATTGCCAGTATTATACAACATTGAGTGGCAATATGTCAAGGTTTTTATATAAATTTTATAAAATTTTAGCAATTGGGTCCTGAGTTTGCTAAATTTTAACTATGATTTTTGAGGTGAGCGTAATTCTTGGAATTCTTGGAATTCTTGGAATTCTTGGAATTCTTGGAATTCTTGGAATTTGCCACGGCGCTGTTGTGATAAATTTTATCGTATTTTTTGTATCTTTAAACATAAATTTTACTACACAACCGATTTAGAGCTTCGTCGTATACGCTAGATTAAATTCTATTTTGCAAAAATAGCGAATTGGTAGTGTAGCCGCAAATTTCGTGCTTACTAGCAAAAATTTTGTCATTTGCTGTAAATATGGAGCTAAATGCCAAAAAAACGCAAAATTCCCGCATAAATGGTGCGCAAACTAGACGAAAGTGCTAGGCAAGCAAAGCGGTACAAGAACTCGCAAAGCTCAAAATTTTATTCGCTAGCGCAAATTTAAATATACTTTAACGAATAGAAGTGTAAAATACGCCTCAAATTTCAACGATCAAGGGTTTTTATGCTAAAAGACATCTTCCTTTTCGGCGGTTTAATTTCTTACGACCACACTTTTATCTACCTTTTTTACTTCTTTTTGGTCGTCGCTATCATCGTAGCCGTCGCGCTTTGCTCCACTCGCTCGCTTCAGCTTGTACCACACGGCATGCAAAACATCGCCGAAGCCTACCTAAGCGGCGTACTAACGATCGGTAAGGATGCGATGGGCAGCGAGGAACAAGCCAAAAAATATCTTCCGCTAATCGCAACATTGGGATTTGTGATATTTTTTAGTAACGTTATCGGCTTGGTGCCGGGCTTTGAGTCGCCGAGCGCGAGTCTAAATTTAACCCTTTCACTTACGCTTTGCGTTTGGTTGTATTACCATTTTGAGGGCGTTCGCGAGCATGGCGTGATCAACTATCTAAAGCACTTTATGGGGCCGGTGAAAATCCTAGCTCCGTTTATGTTCGTAATAGAGATCGTCTCGCATTTTTCGCGCGTCGTATCGCTTTCTTTCCGACTTTTCGGAAATATCAAAGGCGACGATACCTTCCTTCTTGTTATGCTTACTCTCGCTCCTGCGCTAATACCGATGGTGCCGTTTGCGCTGCTTACTTTTATGGCGATTTTACAGACTTTTATTTTCATGGTTTTAAGCTACGTTTATCTGGCGGGCGCCGTGATCGTCGATGAGCATTAATTTTAAGCGAAATTTCTTATACTTCCTCGTGGGTGCGTCGTTCGGATTGATCTTCGTCGGCGCATTCGTCTTTTTTGCCTATCCGTCATTTTATTTTTTGGGGTTAAAATTCCTCTTCATCTGCACCGCTCCCGGCGTGATATGCGTCATCATCACCTGCTTGATGGTCGATGTTTTCGATCTGAAAGAACGACTAACCCGCGAAGGCGAGTAAGATCTTGCGGGCAAAATTTTAAAATTTAGCCACGCCGTGTGCCGCTACAAGCGAGTATTAAAGCAAAAAATTGTAAAATTACGCGAAATTTTTATTCTAAAAGGTTAAGTTAATGTTTGAAACCGTGATCGGCCTGGAGGTACACTGCCAGCTAAATACCAAAACTAAAATTTTCTGCTCCTGCCCCACGAGCTTCGGCGACGAGGCGAATTCACACGTATGCCCGACCTGCTTGGCGCTTCCGGGCGCTCTTCCCGTCCTAAACGAGGAGGCGGTTAAAAAAGCCATCAGCTTCGGCACCGCCGTCAATGCGACGATCAATCGCAAGTCGGTATTCGACCGCAAAAACTACTTCTACCCCGACCTTCCCAAGGCGTATCAAATTTCGCAGTGGACGATCCCGATCGTTGAGCATGGCGAGCTTTTTATAGCCGCGGACGGACAGAGCAAGCGCATCGGCATCACGCGCGCGCACCTGGAGGAGGACGCGGGCAAAAATAATCACGAAAGCTCGCGCAGCCTGGTCGATCTAAATCGCGCCGGCACGCCGCTTTTGGAGATCGTAAGCGAGCCCGATATGCGCTCTGCGGACGAGGCGGTCGCGTATCTAAAAAAACTCCACAGCATTTTGCGCTTTTTAAATATCAGCGACGCAAATATGCAGGAAGGCTCGTTTCGCTGCGACGTAAACGTCAGCATTCGCCCCGCTGGTGAGCAAAAGCTCTACACGCGCGTGGAGATTAAAAATTTAAACTCCTTTAAATTTATCCAAAAAGCGATCGAGTTTGAGATCGAGCGTCAGATCGAAGCGTGGCAGGACGGCAAATATGAGCAAGAGGTCGTGCAAGAAACGCGCCTTTTTGATACCGCTAAGCTTATCACTAAGCCGATGCGCAGCAAAGAGGACAGCGCCGAGTATCGCTACTTCCCAGACCCCGACCTGCTAACCGTGATCGTGGATGACGAGATGCTGGCTGCTGCGCAGCAAATCCCCGAGCTACCCGATCAAAAAAAGGCCCGCTACGTCCGCGAGCTAGGCGTTAAAGAGAAGGACGCCGAGATCATAATCTCGACCTACGAAAATGCGCGATTTTTTGAGGATCTGATCGCGGCGGGGCACGAGCCCAAACTCTGCGTGAGCTGGCTTACCGTCGAGCTTGCGGGCAGGCTAAAAAACGGCGTTACGATTGAGGATTCGCCCGTAAACAGCGCGAAGATGAGCGAGCTTTTAAGCGCGATCGAAGGCGGCGCAGTGTCTCAAAAGGCCGCCAAAGAGGTGCTTGATTATCTAATGGAGCACGACGAGGCTGTAAGCTCGGTCATCGATAAGCTTGGTTTGAGGCAGGTAAGCGACGACGGCGCGATTTTGGAGATCATAGCGCGCGTTATGGGCGCGAACGAGGAGAAGGTTGCGGACTACCGCGGCGGCAAGGACAAGCTATTCGGCTTCTTCGTAGGCCAAGTGATGAAAGAGGGCAAGGGCGCGTTTAATCCTGCGAAGGTGAACGAGCTTCTGAAACAGAAGCTGGGCTGATTTTGCAGCTTGCGCGGCGGCGAATTAAAGGCGGCCGGGTGCATACGATAGATAAAGCCTCTGGGATAAAATTTTAAATCCGCCCGTAGCGTTTTGCTTCGAGCTAAAGCTTTCAGGCGCCAATGACGAAGGCTTTTGTGTGTTATATTATAATTTATTCGGCGCGATCTTGGTGGCTACCCGTTCTGTCTCGCGCACGTTTTGTTCTTTTGAGCTCGTTTTTTCTCGTGTGGGTCGTTTGCGCGAGTGTCGGTCTGCGACGGAGTGGTTTAAGAAGCACGTCAGTTAGGAATTTTTACTCACGGCTACCGTCAAAGCGTGGCAAAGCTTGTAGGGAATGCGTAAAATTGCTTTGCTTGCGAGAGCAAAAGCGGCAGCTCGGGTGCGGCGGCGGGTAGGATCGAATACGTAGAGTCGAATTTGAGCGGCGAGTCGATGTGTAGGCTAAATTTAATCAATCGCCGCGTTAGATGCGCGTGCCCCAAACCTTGCGCCAAACGATAACGTGGCGAGCGACCGCAGATTATCTAGGCTCAAAGCACGCCTTGATAGATTTAAGCGGATTTAAAAGCACGATTTGCGATCGGGCGTCTGAGTAAAATTTTTAAAAATTTGATTTGCCTCGGCGATGCACGAGTGAAATTTAAAACGTATAATGGAGTTTCAAAATCCTCATTCGTTCACTGCCGCGCCTTTTGTGAAAGTGTTTTTTGGCGGAAGAGCAAAACCTTAAAAGTATGAAATTTTAGTGAGGTAAATTTCAAAAAGCGAATTTTAAAGCGTGGCTTCGGCTAGCGTTTGCACAGGCTCATGTAGGCGCTTTTGGGCTAAATTTTCAAAAAGCGGGAATTTCAAGAGAATGAAATTTGAAAAACCGCAAATTTGCGAATAAATTTTTAAAAAGGAACATAATGAAAATCGCGGTTATCGGCGCGGGCAAATGGGGCAGCGCACTTTTTGACGCGCTTAGCGCAAAAAACGAATGTGTCATCACTTCTCGCACGCCAAGGCAAATTCCGCATTTTGTAAGCGTGAGCGAAGCGCTGGAATGCGAAGCACTGGTGTTTGCGCTCGCAGCGCAGCAAACCGCGCAGTGGCTGGATCAAAATTTCACCTACAAAAATCAAAAAATTCTAGTCGCTTCCAAGGGCATCGACGCCGCAAGCGGTAGGTTCTTGAACGAAATTTTTGAAGCGTATGTCGCGCGCGGCAATCTCGCTTATCTATCAGGTCCGTCGTTTGCCACCGAAGTCATGCAGAAGCTGCCTTGCGCGCTCGTCGTAAGCTCGTGTAACGAAAATCTAGCCGAACTTTTCGCAAGCACCTTCCCTGCCTACATCAAGACCTACACTAGTGGCGATATCATTGGCGCAGAGGTGTGCGGCGCGTATAAAAACGTCATCGCTATCGCTAGCGGCGTTTGCGATGGGCTGGGGCTCGGCAATAACGCTAGAGCGAGCTTGATCGCACGAGGCATCGTAGAGATCGCGCGCTTCGGCAAGTTTTTCGGCGCGCGAGACGAGACTTTTTTGGGCTTAAGTGGTGTGGGCGATCTGTTTTTGACCGCCTCGAGCGCGCTATCGCGAAACTACCGCGTGGGGTTAGGACTTGCGCGCGGCAAAGGGCTCGAAGAAATTCTGCGCGAGTTGGGCGAGGTCGCCGAGGGTGTAGCTACGACCGAAGCGGTCGTAAATATCGCGGTAAAGCACAAGATCTACGCTCCGATCGCTACCGAGGTCGCGCAAATTCTGCGTGGCAAGGACGTAAGAGCGAGCCTGAAGGATCTGCTGCGCAAAAAATAGCCGTACGACGGAATTCTCTCGCTAAATTTTAGTGGCGGATTCGACTTACATAGGTTTTGATTTAGCCGCTATGCTTGTGGAATTTAGTTGCTGGTTTGCGGATTTTGGTCGGTGTCCGTTTGGATCTGTTTACGCGGCTTTGCCTGATAATTTTATGGGCTTGATTTTCGCTTTGCTGCTTCGCGCATCTGATACGACGCAAAATCACAGCAAAATGGCGCTTGTATATCTTGTATATGATGTGGCGTAGTGGCTTTGACTTAAAATTTAGCTTTAAGCTTGAGTGTGAAATTTTAAAGCGAGGTCGTAAAATTTTAAAACATTTAAGATGGATCGCAGGTAGTTTAGAAGCGCTGCTGCTTCGTTCTGCTTGCAGCCGCCGATGGTCGGCAGTGGAGAGTGGAGCAGATTGCTCGTCTGCGACCGGGTAGGTCAAAATTTTTGATGTGTCAGATTTAAAAATTAAGGCGTAGTATTTTTTCTTTAGACGAGGCGGAAAGGCATAAATTTTGAAAATATTCAATACAGATGATGTGTAGTTTCGATAAATTTTTAGTGCTTGCAAAGGAGCGGGTTATTCGTCCGCGACTGCAGCAAGTTAAATTTTACAGAATGTCGGTGTATTATAAATTTTAATACAGGAGCCAAGGCGAAGGATCGCGAGATGGATTTAAGGGTTGCGACGTAAAAATTTAGCGAAGATAAGGCATATAGCCTATCAAGCTAAATTTTTGCTAGCTCCGTTAAAGACGCTCGCGAGGCAAGCCGCAAAGATAAAAGAGGAGAAGATGGAAAAATACGAAGGCTACAATCTCAGGCTACGCGACGCTCTCGTCGGCGTGCAGTTTTTATTCGTCGCGTTTGGCGCGCTCGTGCTGGTGCCGATTTTAACGGGGCTTGATACGTCCGTGGCGCTGTTTACGGCGGGCATCGGCACGCTGCTGTTTCAGCTCATCACGCGCAAACACGTCCCGCCGATCTTTCTCGCGTCTAGCTTCGCGTTCATTGCGCCGCTAAGCTTTGGCGTGAAGGAGTGGGGCATCGCCGCGACTATGAGCGGAGTGATTGCGGCGGGACTTTTTTACGTAGTTTTGAGCCTGCTCATTAGGCTAAAAGGCGAGGGCTTTTTGCATAAAATTTTACCGCCCGTGGTCGTGGGGCCCGTCATCATGACGATCGGTCTCATCCTCTCACCCGCAGCCGTAAATATGGTCATGGGCAAGGGCAAAGAGGCGCTTTATACGCAGGGGCAGTCGCTTACTATCGCGCTTATCTCGCTCTCGGCAGTTATCGTCGTTATGATGTTTGGCCGCGGCATGCTGCGCCTCGTGCCGATACTCTGCGGTATCGCGGCGGGATACTGCGCGTCGCTGTTTGTCGGGATCGTGGATTTTACGCCGATTCTAAACGCGCCGTGGTTTGCGCTGCCGCATTTCACCGCGCCGGTTTTCAAACTCGAAGCGGTGATCTACATGGTGCCTATCGCCATCGCGCCCGCGATCGAACACATCGGTGATATGCTTGCTATCAGCAACGTCACGAAGGAAAATTTCCTCAAAAATCCGGGGCTTAAAAGCACGCTACTTGGCGACGGGCTCGCGACATCGCTAGCGGGCTGCTTCGGCGGCCCGCCAAACACCACCTACTCCGAGGTCACGGGCGCGGTTAGCATCACGAAGGCCTATAATCCCGCTATTATGACATTTGCGGCACTTACGGCGATACTGCTAGCCTTCGTGGGTAAGCTCGGCACCGCGCTCTCTACAATCCCCGCTCCCGTCATCGGCGGCATTATGCTGCTGCTTTTCGGTATCATCGCTAGCGTGGGCATGGAAACGCTCATAAAAAACAGCGTGGATTTGGCCGAGCCGCGCAATATGATCATCGTCGCGCTCATCTTCGTCTGCGCGATCGGCGGCATGGTGCTGGATTTTGGCGCGATGAGCTTTAGCGGCGTAGGACTTGGCGCGCTCATCGGCATCACGCTAAATTTGGTGCTACCGAAGACCAAGCATTTTGACGGGTACTAAGTAAAATTTGCGCGGAGCGTGAGTCGTTTCGCGCGGTTGCGGATAAATTTGAGCTTAAATTTCGGCGCCAAATTTACCCGCGGCTTTTGCCGTCAAATTTACCGCACTCTAAATTTTAAAATTTCCCCCGCAAACGCTTTTAAATTTCTAACGTTTTAAACTAGCAAGATATATAATTGCCTTATGAAAAAGGCGAATAATTTAAGCAAATTTGATAAAAAGGCGCTAAGGCTTCTCTTTGCGGTACTTTTCGCGCCGCTTTTCGTCTCGCTCGTTTTTATCTATGAGCTATCGGTGTATGATAGCTCGCGCGAACTGCCCGCGGACGCGCAAAAGATCAGCGGCAGTGATTATTATAATATCGGCGGCAAAATTTATCTACGCTCTTGGAACCTCGCTCCTTACGAGCTAGAGGGCGGCGCGGACGCGGCGAGCTTTCGCGCGCTTGATACCGGCAGATACTTCTACGCAAACGTCGGCATGGACGCTAGTAGCGTATTTTGCGGCGCTCGCAAGATGACGGGGCTAGATCCCGCTCGCACGCAAAAGATCGGCTCTCGCTACTACAGCGATGGGCGCGTAAGCTACTTCTGCTCGGACGTCACGCAGCGCACGGGCGGCGCGATAAGCTATATTTATAAAGTGTTTTTCCATGCGTTTGGGCTCTCCAAATGGCCGCAGGAGTACAACTATCCATACGCTAGACTTGATACTAGCGCGCCTATCTCGCCGCTGACGGAGAGCCCTTACGTCGCCACGGACGGCGAGCGGGTATTTTACGAGGGTAAAATTTTAGCGGGTGCGGATGCAAAAAATCTAAAACAGATAAGGCTAAAAACCGTATACGAAGACGGCCCCGATTCGCCCGCGCACTTTCGCCCGGTCGATCGGTGGCTAAGCGACGGACGCAGCGTTTATGCGGACGGCGAGAGGCTAAATTTCACGCCTAGCGAGCAGATGTATCTCGTGGAGCCAAACGCCAGTATAGAGTTTCTTTACGATCCGAAGGCGGGCGCAGTGCTTATGAATGGCGAGAGATTTGAGCCTGCAAACGAGCCTTATACGCCGCTAAATTTTCAGAGCGGACATCAAGAATACATGCTGTTTGCGAGCAAAAACGGCATATTTTATCTAAGTAAGGATAAAATTTTAAATCGTCCGCGCGGCAGCGGCGCCGAGGGCCGGCTCAAAGACGCGCTTTGGTACGTTTATTATAAATTCGGCGGAGACGGCAGTCCGCTAAGCGCGCTAAAAAGAGCGGGCGATAATCCGTTTAAAGGCTCCGTGCGGCAGATCTCGGAGAAGCTTTTTAAGGACGACGCGGGATTTTACTATCTAAATTTCTACTCGCATAGCGTTTACGTCACGGGCCGCAGCGGCAGGCATCTGGATAAGCGGACAAATTTCATCGAGCTGCGAAAGATCACGCTTGAGGTACACGATGATGAGGTGATGGCGCAGATCGCGGACGAGGCGGCGCGAAACCCAGAAATGTCGCAGCCCGTTTTTACCGCGCAGGACGTGGAGTATGAAAACGGCGCGGCCTTTTATATGTATTGCCTCGCAGCGGTTTTACTGCTCGGAGCTTGGATTTATAGCTACCTTAAAAAGCGCAGCTTGCGACGCGGCTAAATTTAGCGGTGCGGCGGAAGGTAAATTTAGAGCGAGACAAAAATACCGACATCGTGTTATCGAGCACACCCTTGGCTACGGAAGGTAAATTTTAAGAGCGGAACGGCACGGCAAAGCAGTAAATTTAAGAGTATTGCGGTTGTCGGCACGGCGGAGCAGTAAATTTAGATAGTGTTGCGATTGTCGGCGCGGCAATGCGGCAAATTTATGGGCGCTGCGATTGAGAGTAGGCAGTGCGGCGGCGGGATGCGATTGAGCGTGCGTCAAAGTTTGTCGGTACCGAGTTGTCGGTTTGTCAGCGCGCAGTAAGCTAGCTAGATAGTGCGGGATGGAATGATAGTACGCCGAAACAGCGGCGGCTTTTGTGCCGTTAAATCGCGCTATCGATTTTGATTAAAATTTTGCAAATATGTAGATAAGGTTTTGGCTAAGATTTGCAAAACACCGCAAATGCGATGTTTTGTTCTAAACTGCCTTTGCCGCTTATCTAAATTTAAGGGGTAGGAATATAAACTTCAAATATTCATAGCCTGAAAAAATAGAATTCCCGACGCTGTGTAAATCTACTCCACTGGAGTTTGAAACTATCGTTGCAAGAAGCCGCGCTCAATCATCTCATTGTGTAAATCTACTCCACTGGAGTTTGAAACAGCCGACTCGATATTCTCATCGATTTCATCGTCAAAGTGTAAATCTACTCCACTGGAGTTTGAAACGATAGATTGGAAAAGGAGGATGACTAATGGAATTTGGTGTAAATCTACTCCACTGGAGTTTGAAACGATCCTTTTCTTTTTGTGGGCGACGAGGATTTTCGTGTAAATCTACTCCACTGGAGTTTGAAACAACCAAGTATAGGCCCAGTTCTTTTGATCTTTAGGTGTAAATTCCCTCCACTGGAGTTTGAAACTCAGATGAAAAAATTGCTTGAGCTTATCTGCCAAGCAAAGTGTAAATTATCTCCGATGGGGTTTGAAACTGGCTATCACCCATGGAGTGCGTCCATTCGGCAATGTATAAATTTACTCCGTTAGAGTTTGAAACCTACGAACTTCAAACCTTAAGCCCATAAAAATTGGAGTTTTAAGCACTGCCGCATTTTACTGTGCCTTGATTTGTGCCCCGTCTGATAAAATTTAGGCTAAAAAAATACATTATTGATGATTCCAGCTTGGATATTAGCGGATTTAAATTTTTGCCGTGTTTTTAAAATCAATCATACCGAAGCCAAAGCCTAGCTATCTAATTGATTTTAAATTTGCCGGGCGTTCAAAGAGTAAAAAGAATAATTATATCGGCGTTTTGTTCTAGCTCTCGATATAGGTTTTGAGTTTGCGGCCGATCTTTGGGTGTTTTAGCTTTTTGATCGCCGAGCTTTCGATCTGGCGGACGCGCTCGCGGGTGATATTGAGCTCCTTGCCGATCTCTTCAAGCGTACGGTCGCTCTCGTCGTCAAGCAGCCCGAATCGCATGCGGATAACCGTTCGCTCGCGGTCGTTGAGCTGTTCTAAGATATCGTCGATCTGCTCTTTTAGGTCGGATTTTAAAATTTGCTCGATCGGCGAAACCGAGCTTTTGTCCTCGACGAAATCGCCGAATTTACCGTCATCCTCGTTTCCGATCGGCGCTTCTAGGCTGATCGGCTCCTTTGTGATTTTGATGACCTGCTTTACTTTATCGACGCTAAGGCCTACTTCTTGCGCGATGACGTTGATATCGGGCTCTTTGCCGCCCTCTTGCATATATTTGCGCGTGATTTTATTAATTCGATTTATCGTCTCGATCATATGGATCGGGATGCGGATCGTGCGCGCTTGATCGGCGATGGCGCGCGATATCGCCTGGCGGATCCACCACGTCGCATAGGTCGAAAATTTATAACCGCGCTTGTATTCAAATTTATCCACAGCCTTCATAAGTCCGATGTTGCCCTCCTGAATGAGGTCTAAAAACGGCAGCCCGCGGTTGGTGTAGCGCTTGGCGATGGAGACGACCAGGCGCAGGTTGGACTTCGCCATGCGCGCTTTTGCGTTATCGCTGATGCGCTTGCCGCGCTTGATCTGCTCTAAAATTTCTTTCAGCCGCTCGGGCTCAAGATTAAAGCTTTTTTTGCTCGCTTCTTTTGTCAAAAAGAGCTTTTTTATATCGACATAGGTCGAGACCATCGTAGCTTCCGGCACGCGCGCGATGATGTCGTCTTTGCTAAGTCTCGTAATCTCTTTTAGAATTTTTTTGTGATTTTCGCGCAGTTCGGCGCTAAACATCGGCAGCTTGTATTCCAGGCGCTTAAGCTCTTTTTCGAAGCCTTCGTCGCTTTTTAGCGCGGTCTCCATCGATTTTACGATCTCAGTGATGAGCTTGCTGGTTGGCCCCAGATCCATGAGCTTTTCTTTTAAAATTTTCTTTTTAAACGCCAAGTTTAGCTTCGATAAAATTCCCTTACTCTGCTTAATCGCCTCGGCGTTTTTCTCGGCAAATTTCATCCAGTCCTTTTTGGCTTTTTCAAGAGCCTTGAAGCTTTCGATGACCTTTAGAGCGCGCTTATCGTTCTTTTTGGATCGCCTTTGCTTCGCCTCGTCCGCACTTTCCTCATCCTCCTCGTCGTCGTAATCCTCCTCCGATAGTTCCTCTTCGTCCTCCTCTTCACCCTCTTCGTCGCTGTCGTCAAAGCTCTTGAAAAGCTCCTTGACGCGGCGTTCTCGGTTGATTAGCGGCTCTTTATAGTCTAAAATAAAGTCTATTAAGTACGGCACCGAGCAAAACGCGTCGATGATGATATCCTCGCCGAGCTCGATTTTTTTACTGATCTCGATCTCCTCTTCTTTGGTTAGCAGCGGGATCTGCCCCATTTCGCGCAGATACATCCGCACCGGGCTGTCCGAACGGCTCCACTCCAAAAGCTCGACGTCGCTGGATAGGTCAAACTCCTCGTCCCAGCCCTCGTCCAGCAGCTTTTTTTGCGTGGCTTCTTTAAGTTTCGCGTCCTCTAAATTTTTGATTTTGGAGATTTCTGCGGCGGAGATCAGCTCGACGTCAAATTTTTTCGTAAGCGCTTCGACCTTCTTAACGGCCGTCGCGGTGGGAGCCTTGTCGAAAAATTTTATCAGTCTTTCGTAGGTGATGTAGCTTTTTTGATTATCGTCGAAAAATTGCTCGATGGGGCTTAAGGCGTCTTTTGGGCTCGCCATAAAATCTCCTTGTGTCGTTGTGTATTTGGTTTTGGAAGATCGGATTATACCGAAACGCTCTTTATTTTTGCTTATATACGGCGCGAACCATCTAAATTTAATGATTTTTCAAATTTTAGAAATTAGGTTAAATTTTAAAATTTAGGTTATATTTTTAGATAAATTTAAGATTACTCTCTAAAATTCCGCGTTTGCAAGACGAAAATTAGCGCGCCGAAATTCCGCCCTTTACGCCGCCGATTTAAAATTTAGCGCCTATGTACTTCCTATCTCTGCGCTCTCGCGTTTAAATTTAGCCCTAAATTTCAAGCGAGGAATTCCGCCCCCACATCGGAGCGATTGAGCGGATTTTAATAAATTTGTCGGTAAAATCGCGCATCTATTTTAAAATTTAAGGCGGAAATATGGCAAAAGTATGGAAATTCGGCGATGATATCGACACCGACATTATTATCGCGGCGCGCTACCTAAATACCTCCGACGCGGCGGTGCTTGCGACGCATATCATGGAGGATGCGGATAGGGATTTTTCGTCCAAAATCGCTCGCGGCGACATCATCGTAGCGGGGAAAAATTTCGGCTGCGGCAGCTCGCGCGAGCACGCTCCGATGGCGCTTAAGGCCGCCGGGATTTCATGCGTGATCGCAAAAAACTTCGCTAGGATTTTTTATCGAAACAGCTTCAATACGGGCTTTTTGATCCTCGAATGCGACGAGACGGATAAGATCGCGCAGGGCGACGAGCTTAGCATCGATCTAAAGGGCGGCGTAATTAAAAATTTAACTCAAAAAACTGAGTATAAATTCGGCGCAATCCCCGAGTTTATGCAAAAGCTACTCGACGCGGGCGGAGCGATAAATTACGCAAAAACAAAGATAAACTTGTAAGGAATTTGGATGAAAAAATACGACGTATGCGTGATAAAAGGCGACGGAATCGGCCCTGAGATCATCGAAGAAGCGATCAAGGTGCTTGATGCCGTAAGCCATAAATTTAATTTCGAGCTAAATTTTGACTACCGCTTAATGGGCGGCGCGGCAATCGACATTATGGGCGTTCCACTTCCGGATGAGACACTAAATGCCGCTAAATCAAGCGACGCAGTGCTTTTCGGCGCGATCGGCGGCGCGAAATGGGACGGCTTGCCGCGCGAACTGCGACCTGAAAGCGGACTGCTTAAAATCCGCAAAGAGCTTGGAGCTTTTGCAAATCTGCGTCCTGCGATGATTTTTGATGAGCTGATAAACGCTTCGACGCTAAAACCGGAAATCATCAAAGGCGTCGATATAATGGTGGTGCGCGAGCTTACGGGCGGGATTTATTTCGGGCAGCCGCGCGTTAAAAACGAAAAGGACGCGCTAAATACGATGTGCTACAACGTCTCTGAGATCGAGCGCGTGGCTAAGGTCGCGTTTGAGGCCGCGCTTTTGCGAAATAAAAAGATAACGCTCGTAGATAAAGCCAACGTGCTTGAAACAAGCCAGCTGTGGCGCGAGGTCGTAAGCGAGCTAGCGAAAAATTATACGGGGATAAATTTGGAGTTTATGTATGTCGATAACGCTGCGATGCAGCTAGTGCGGGCGCCTGCGCAGTTTGACGTGATTTTGACGGAGAATTTGTTCGGTGATATTTTAAGCGACGAGGCGAGCATGATCTGCGGCTCGATCGGACTGCTTCCGAGTGCAAGTATCGGCGGTAAGGTAGGAATTTACGAGCCGATCCACGGTAGTGCGCCCGACATCGCGGGACAGGGGATCGCAAACCCGATCGCTACGATCTTAAGCGCTGCGATGATGCTAAAATACGCATTCGGCGAGAATGAAGCCGCGGCGGCGATCGAGTTTGCCGTGCGCGCCGTGCTTCGCGACGGATACCGAACCAAGGACATCGCGCAGTACGATGCCAAAGAAATTTGCTCGACTGCAGAGATCGGCTCGATCATCGCAGATTACGCGGCTAAGGCTTAGGAGCCAGCTTTGAATGGCGCACTAGCATACGCTATGGAGCTTGAGAAAAAAGGCGATATCTACGGCGCAATGCGGATTTGTCGCGGTATTTTACGCGATAATCCGCAAGATGGCGATGCGGCGGTGCTTTTTGCGCGGCTAAATTTAAATCATCGAGTAAGCTCGGGCGTCAATATGGCGATGCTGGAGCGCTTTTTAAGCGTCGATGCGCGCAAACAAGCGGAATTTAAGAGGTGGCTAATTGATGTATGAAAATGAACTGGAAGATATCATCGAAGCAGTAAATGAGATGAAAGCACAAAAGCGCGCGCAAGATTTGACGGCGCAGCAAGAGGGGGCTGTGAATGCAAACAGTGCTGAAGCAGGATCGCAGACTTCGCAGGATGCTTTAAGCCCCATTTCTTTTGCGCCAGATCTCATTGCACCTGATGTCTTAAATTCCACATTTGCACCGGATATCGCTTCATCAAACGCGCAAAATTTCACTTCCTTGAATACCAAAAATTCCACTTCGCGCTTTGTTTCATCGGACGCTTTAAATTCCGCCCTAGATCGTTATCGTTCAAGTTCCATGGCGAGTAAGAGCTCTGCGCCTAGCAGCGTGGAATTTGCAGCGGACGCTACTTTAAAAAAATCTGCCGTAAAAGATGAAAATTTTACTTTTTCCAGCGAGGAGAATTTTAAAAACTCTGATCTTACACGCGGTCAAAATTCTGCGGCTTCCGCCTCTCTAAACGGAGAGAATTTTAAAAATTCTGCTTCTGCAAGCGGCAAAGATTCCGTAAATACCGCCTTTGCAAGCGATGAAATTTTAAAAAGCTCCGCCACGAAATTTGACGAAAGCTTGCGTGATTTATCGGGCATCGCAGGCGAAATTTACGATAGTTTAGGCAGCAATATGAATGAGTTTATTTCGCCGCAAAGCAGGGACACAAGCATACCGCGAAGCTCTGCCGAAAGTAAAGATTTTGAATTAGCGCTAAATTCTACGGATGACGACTCCCAAAGCGGGCAAGATTTGACGCCTCGTATTTTAGGCGCGCATTTTAAGGAGCTAAGCAATGACGATTTTGGGCCTGGCTCTGATTTTAAAGAAAACGAAGCTGAAGATTATTTTAGTGTGGCGCATTCTAAAAAGCAGGATTTAGCGTCACTTCAAGCTCAAAATTCCGCCGCGCTAAATATCCGCAATGTTGCCGCGCAGCAGCAAAATTTCGTTTCGCAGTCACAGAATTTTACGACGCCTGAGGTGCGAGACGATGAGTTCGCCACGCTGCAGCTTCGTAATTCTGCCGCGCAGGATATGCAAGCTGGAAGTTTTGCTTCTTCTGGTGCTCAAAATTCCGCCACGTGCCATCCTGAAGCAGCGCGACATCTCGGGGCCGCGAGACAAGCAGGTGACAAATCAAAATATCTTGCAAATGCAGATTTTAAAATTTCAAGCGAGGCGGAGTTTTTGAACGCGATAAAAGAGCGGATTTTAGTGCTTTTTGAGGGGCTGAACGCTTTTGATCGGGGTGATTTGAACGCGCGCGTGGAGCTAAATTTAAAATTTATGGAATTTTTGCTTGCAAGTATCGAAAACCGACTTGAAAATCTATCAAAATGACGATTTTATCGCGCTTCTAGATTATCTTAAAAAATTTAGCTCACGCATATATCTGGTAGGCGGCTGCGTGCGCGATCATTTTTTAGGGCGAGCGAGCGCTGATGTGGATGTGGAGCTTTACGATGTGGATCCGCGTCGCTTCGAGCAAATTATGCAGGGCTTCGGCGCACAGGGCGTCGGCAAAAGCTACTTCGTCTATAAATACAAAAACTTCGACATCTCGCTTCCGCGCACCGAGAGTAAGACGGGCATCGGACACAAGGGCTTTAGCGTCGCTTTGGCTACGGACGAACGTGAAGCTAGCAGGCGACGCGATTTTACGATCAATGCGATGATGATAGACGCTATAAGTGGTAAAGTGCTCGATTTTTACGGCGGGCTTGCGGATCTGCGCACGCGTATTTTGCGAGTGGTTGATCCGCACACTTTCGTGGAGGATAGCTTGCGCGTGTATCGCGCGGTACAGTTTGCTGCGAGATTTGAGCTTCGCGCTGAGCCGCGCACTTTAGAGCTTATGCGCGGTATCGACGCTAGCGATCTTAGTTGCGAGCGCATTAAAGCAGAGCTGATTAAATTTTTTCGTGCACCTGCGCACCGATACGGAATGATGCTAATGCAAGAGCTAGGGCTTTATGAGCGGGTTTTTGGATTGCGGATTGATCCGCTAGTGCATGAGCGACTGATGCAATTCATAGAGCGCGGCGAATCTTTCGTGAGAAATGAAATGTTTTTTTTATACGCATTTTTGAATTTTTTAGGATTAGATAAAAATAAGATTTTAAAGAATTTAGGGCTAAATTCTCTTTATAAAAGACTACTTAGCGAGCCGTTTTTTAAGCGGGTAAGCGACGAGCAGCTATGCAAAATCGCTCTAAAAATGCCGCTTAAGCAGTGGCTCGGGCTGTATTGTAGAGGTAGGGTGCAAGCATCAAAGCGGCTTGGGATTTGGGATAAGAAATTTAAAAGCTTGGTTTGCGCTGCGGATGTCGCTCGCAATCTGCGCGGTGCTGCAATCGGCAAGGAGATTGAGAGGCTGCAAGAAGCGGAGATTAGGGCGTTTATAGCGGTTTTAAAAGCGTAAATTTAGAGAGATTTTTGTAAAATCGCCGTTTTATTTAGGAGCTAGTTTTATGAAAAAATTCTATCGTCGCGACGAAATTTACGCGTTTTGCAAGAATGCTGCGTCTTTGCAAAAATGCGCTTTTTGCTTTGATCGCAGGCAAAATCCCGTGATTTTTGCTGCGCAAGATTTTATCTTTTGCGGTGAGCGAAATTTAAATTTTTGCAGCGTAAGATTTCATAGCGCAAAGCTTAGCTCGGTAGGATTTCACGACGCGGAATTTGACCTATTTAAATTTCATCCGTCGTGCCGCCATACCGAAAAAGCCCACGAGGCGAAGTTTTATGGATCGAGAGAATTTCGCAGATCACATCGCTGCGGCGAGAAATTATACGAAACATGCAGCAGCGATGCGGAATTTCACAGCTCACATTGCAGCGAGATGAAATTTTGCGGATTAGGACATCTTGGCACAAAATCTCACAGCCTGCGTCATATTAAACGTATTAAAGCAAAATTTAGCGAGCCGTATCGCGCGTCCTGTTCTATGGGGGTAGCTGCCTCGACGCACCGCATAAGAACAAAAGAGACGTATCGTTGTGAGGAGAGATCTGACGTCCTGCAGCATCGCAAAATCACGGACCTAAATTTTACTTCACAGAATTTCAAATTTTGGAATTTTGCCCATTCAAATTTGCAAGGCTTTACTGCGCAAAATTCCAAGCCGCATAATTTAGCTTTGCAAAATTCTAAATCTCAAAACTTTGCCTCGCGGAATTTTAAATCGCAAAATTGTGCTCGTGCAAAATCGGTGATTTTTGATGTTTAATATCGTGTTAGTATATCCGCAGATCCACACAAACACCGGCTCCATCGGGCGCATGTGCGTCAATGCGGGATGCCGCTTACATCTAATCAAGCCGCTCGGATTCCTCATCGACGATAAGCATCTGCGCCGCGCGGGGCTTGATTATTGGGCGAACTTGGATCTTAAAATTTGGGAAAATTGGGACGAGTTTATGGCGGCGAACGGGGAATTTAAGCAACGCTTCTTTTTTGCGACGACGAAGACGAACAAGCTCTACTACGAGGCGAAATTTCAGCCGGGCGATTTTTTGATTTTCGGCTCGGAGGGGCACGGACTGCCGCTTGAGATCATGCGCACAAACCGCGAAAACTGCATCACGATCCCGATGAGCAGCGCGGGGCGCAGTTTAAATTTAGCCACCAGCGTGGGTATTGTAACCTACGAAGCGATCCGTCAAAACATCGATAAATTCGACTTTAGGAGCGCGGTTTGCGAGTTTTAGCGCTACTTTTTGCGGCGTTTTTCTGCGGCGCGAGTGCGGCGGAGCTGAAAATCGCATCGTTTAACGTGCAAAATTTATTCGACGGCAAGGACGACGGCACGGAGTACGCGGATTTTGAGATCGGGCGCGGCTCATGGAGCGAGCAAAAATACGAGCGCAAGCTGCAAGCGGTAGCGAATGAGATAAGCGCGCTTAATGCCGATATTTTGGGGCTGCAAGAGATCGAAAACGGAGCCGTGCTAAAAGCGCTTGCGCAGAAAGCGGGCTATAAATTCTACGCTTTTTCGCGCGCACAGACTGCACCTGCGGGCGTGGCGGTGATGTCGCGCATTCCGATAAAATTTCAAAAAACCTATCGCCCAGTAGAGCTTAAAACTAGAGATATTTTGCGGGCGGATTTCGCGCTTGGCGGCGCTGATTTTAGCTTTTATGTCGTGCATATGCTCTCTGCACGCAATCCGCTAAGCGAGCGCAAGCGCAATTTCGCCTTTTTACGCGAGGTTTTGCAAGGGCACCAACGCGCTATCATAGCGGGAGATTTTAATACGAATTTTGGGCGAAATTCTTTATTAAACGAGCTTATCGAGCGCGATGGATTTAGTGATTTGTGGGCGCTGCATCCCTGCTCGCAGCTAAAGCATTTTGGTTCTTGTGAATCTCATGAAAGTGGCGCGGTGCTCGATCATATCTTGCTTAGCGACGATTTTTTTAGTAGCGAGCCGGGATATAAAAAGGACAGCTTCGCGTTTGCCAAATCCTCTCTCACTTCCGATCATTTTCCGATTAGTTTCATTCTGACGGACGAAGGCGCTTTAAAATCTATGCCGAAAAAGCAAGAATTTTTAGCTAAAAATATCGATAGCGCCGCAAAGACCGTCACGATAGAGGAGCTTTACGGGCGCATTATAAGTGAGCCTGTGCTGATAAAAGGCGCAGTCGTGAGCTTTACAAACCGCCACGGCTTTGCGGTCTCCCAAGATGGAAGCGGAGTTTTTGTCTATGGCGGCAGCGGGCTGCAGCTAGGCGATAAACTCGATCTGCTAGTAAAAAAGACGAAATTTTATAAGCAAAGCTTTGAGATCGACGATTTTGAGATCGTAGCTAGAAGCGGCAACGTAGGCTCTATCGCGCCATACGTTTTGCCTAGTGCATCGGTGCGGCAGCTGCGCGCAGGAGATGTGATAAGCACGATCAAAGGCGACGTTAAAGATGGCATAATTGATCTAAAAGGCGTGGGCGAGTTTAGAATTTTTCGCAAAAGCGCTCCTGTGCAAAACGACAAAAATTTAGAATTTAAAAACGCCTATTTTACGATTTATAAAGGGCAAAAGGAATTTATAGTAGAATGATACACGCCGTTATAACCGCACTTTTCGTGCTTTTTATGATATTTATGATCGTAGGATTTAACCGCGAAATGATGGAGAAAAACGAAAAACGAAATCAACGAAAAAAGGATAAAGATGGAACTACTCATTGAGATTGGGGTTGAGGAGCTGCCTGCGATCCCGTTTTTAAAAGAGCGTGCGAATATCGCGCCAAAATGGTGCGCGGTGCTTGAGGCTAACCGTATAAATAGCGACTTTCGCTTTGAATTTAGCCCGCGTAGATTTGTGCTATTTCACGAGGATTTTCCGCAACGCAGCGATGATGCGCAGATCGTAAGCACGGGTGCGCCAAAATCCGTCGCACTCAAAAACGGCACGTGGAGCCCTGCAGCGCTAAGTTTTGCTAAAAAATGCGGCATAAGCGAAAGCGAGCTGGAATTTCGGCAGATAGGCGGCAAAGAGGTGCTTTACCACGCTGCGGTGCAAAAGGGGCGCGATAGTCGTGAAATTCTAGGCGAAATGATAGAGGAGTTTTTGCGATCACTAAATTTTGGGCGCGCGATGCGCTGGGGTAGCGGCGAGTTTGAGTTTATCCGTCCGATAAGAAGCATAGCCTGCGTTTTGGGCGGAGAAAACGTAGATTTTGAAATTTATGGCGTGCGAAGCGCAGCTGCATTTTTTCCGCACCGAAAATTTGGATACGAAGCAATTAAATTTAAAGACGCCGCGGATTATTTCGCACTGCTGGAGCGTAACGGCGTAATTTTAAGCGAGCAAAAAAGAAAAGATAAAATTCTAAGCGAGTTTGCAAAGCTCGAGAAAAAGCATGGCTTTAAGATCGAGGTCGATTCTGCATTGCTGGATGAAGTAACGGCGATCACCGAGTATCCGACGGCGTTGTTAGGCAGTTTTGAGCGAGATTTTTTAAGCGTGCCAAAAGAGGTCATTATCACTTCGATGAAGGAGAATCAGCGCTATTTTCCCGTTTTCGAGGGTAAAAGCCTAAGCAATCACTTCGTTGTCGTTAGTAATGCGATCACCGATGATGACGAGCTTGTAGTACGCGGCAATGAAAAAGTTTTACGCGCGCGCCTAAGCGATGCTATGTTTTTTTGGAAAAGCGATTTGCAAGCGGAATTTAGCCCTGAAAAACTTAAACAAATATCCTATATGCAAGCTCTTGGCTCAGTTTATGATAAGCAAGTGCGCGAGCTAGCCGTAGCAAGGGTACTGAGCGCAGATTATGCTACGCAGATCGAGGTGAAGATCGGCAAAAGGGACTTCGCGCGGGATGTGGAAAATGCCGTAATGTTTAGTAAAGCAGACCTTAGCAGCACGATGGTGGGCGAATTTAGCGAGCTTCAAGGCATTATGGGTAGTTACTATGCCGCACATGCTGGACTGGCAGATCATGTATGCCGCGCGATACGAGAGCAATATCTGCCTAGCGGCGAGGATAGCGAGCTGCCAAGCGGTGTATTTAGTAGCGTAATCGCTGTGGCGATGAAATTTGAAACGCTCCTGGGGCTTTTTAGCATCGATAAAGTTCCAAGCGGCAATAAAGATCCGTATGCGCTTCGCCGCGCAGCTACGGGGCTAATTAAAATTTTACTAAATCAAGGATTGAGCTTTGATGCGAATGCGCTGGCGCAAAAGCTGGCGCCAAATTATAAGAAATTTGACATTTCTAAGCTGCTGGATTTTATGAAAGATAGATTATATGGAATTTTTGACAAGATAAATCCGTCCGTGATCAAGGCGTGCATCGCAAGCGGCGAAAACGATCTATTACGACTAAGCAAGGCCATAAAGGCGCTGGGCGAGATCGCAGCAGCAGCGGATTTCGGGGAAAATTTCGCAACTTTTAAGCGCCTAGCCAATATCATCAAGGACGAAAAAATAGGCGCGGTGGACGAAAATCTATTCGAACACGACGCTGAGCGTGCGCTAAATGCGGCATTCAGGGCGATTAAGCTCAACGAAAACGACGTGAGTGGGTATCTGCGCTCACTATTTGGGCTTAAAGGCGTGATTGATGATTTTTTCGATAACGTAATGATAAACGTCCAGGATGCCGCGATACGCTCAAATCGTATCGCAAATATCGGACAAATTTATCGCGCGTTTTTGCAGTTTGCCGATATCAAAGAGATAGGATTTTAATCCCACTTAGAGCTCATTTGCTCAAGGTTTACGCGAACCTTGGGCAAAATTTTACCGCGCAAAGGAGCGCAAATGCTAATCATCAACGCAAAATTACCAACCAAAAATCTAAAAATCACAAAATCTCTCTCGCAGCTGATTCAGGGCTTTCTTTATCGCTATCTGCCGGCTTCAGAGCACGTAGGATATAGGCACGAATCAAGCGGTAAAATTTTTAAACGCACGGTGTTTGATTTTATCTTGCGAGGAGAGGATTTGCGCGTGCGATTTGCTTCATGCGAGCCGGAGTTTGAACGTAAAATCGCGCTAGCAGTGCTAAAAGACGGGCTAAGCTTGGGTGAAATTCTATTTACGCAAACTACCGTCGAAGCGAAAAATCATAAAATTTGCGAGAACGAATCTATTGTGCAAGGCTACGTGGCGTGCGCAGTAAGTGGGCTTTTGGGGCATAAGGTTTATTTGCAGCCGCAAGATAGTAGGCATTTAGAGATGATGAAGACGAATATTTTACAGCGATTTGAAACGATTATGGGGCGAAAATATGATGGCGAAATGGAGTTAAATTTATTGTGGCAAAAGCCGGGTGAATCTGTGAAATTCTATTACGGCAACAATCGCGAGCCAGTATATGCGTGGCAAGCAAGATGGAAAATTGTAGCTAGGGCTGAACTAATAAATTTGATCCTTGGCACGGGCGCTGGAAGTGGGTGCATGAACTACGGAGTAGGGGTTTTGGAGGTTGTAAAGCAAGACCTTATTAAAGTACAAATTTCAAATCCTAAAAAGGATAATTGCTTGCCTTGAAATCGATTGTATAATAAAAATCTAAAAAAGGCAAATTGTTTTTTTAAAATACAATAACTATTGACAATATAATTAAAATTAGTTATAATTCATCGATATTCTAAAAAGGATAAATTTTGGGCGATATAGTTAAAATTTTTTCTAGTATCGGCGAAATTTATGATAAACAGAAAACTAAAATCAACAACAAGAGCTATGAATATGATGCTATTAAAATTTATCTTTGCGATATTAAAAGTAAAGAAATATCGGTAAATAACAATATTTCAAGAGACGATTTAATAGTTTGTAGATTTGGCATAGGCGCGAATTCTGGTAATTTGTTCCCCAATGTCCAATTCATTAGCAAAGCCGTAAAAGACGATACGCCTAAATTTATAAAAGGAATTTTAAAAGCCGTAAAAAATATGCTCTCTTGTTTCAATCCTGACGATATCAAAAATGATAAAATATTAACGGATTTATCTAGCTTAAATGAGAGCTTTTTTGATGATATTTTAAGTGAAATTGTAGCTCTACAAGAAGAGCCTAAGAAAAAAGGCATGAAAGTGGCTACTTTTTTTGCATTATCTTGGGAGGGTAGACCAGTTTCAGCGTATTTCAAAAATATTTTTACGAGTCATTTAAGTGATAGCGATAATAGTAAAACTGCCAAAATTTATGGTTATGATATGCTTACAAATAGTATGGGTATCGGCGGAGATGCGAATTTAGCGTTTTGTTCCGTAAATGAGCTACCGACTGCTTTGCAAGACATTAAAGTTAGATTACTACCTCTAAATAGTGCTAATGCAAATTTGGTTAAAAACGGTTTTATGGCAATTGATAAGGAATTATCTTTTAATTTTTACGGGGATAAAATGGCGGTCTTACCGACGTTAATGGTAAATGATGCAAATTTATTAGAAGAAATAGTGGAAATTTTAAAAGATCCAAGCGAAAAGAAAAAAGATCTGCAAGGCATACAAAATATCGAAGAAAGTATTAATTACGAGTTGGAATCCGTAGCTAAAGCACAAGCAAATATGCCCGTGCTAAATACAATTTTATTTTATAAAAAAAGCAATGCTGCGGTTAATGTATTATTGCAAATAGATGATGTATTGCCGTCTTATATTTCTAAAATTTCCGATTTAATGGGTAGATATAACATTAGGGCGATTAGGCGAAAAGATAGTAAAGATCAACAAGACGATACTATTTACATGCAAAATTTATTTCTTAAAAACATCGACATTATGAATTTTTTATTATCGCAAAACAGGATGAATTTAGATGATATGATGGAAAAATATGCTGCTTTGATTTATAAAGGCAATATTAACTCTAGTTATGCGTCAAAAATAGAGTGGGGATTTTATTTTAATTGCGTTAAGACATATCAAAATAGAAGTATAAAAAGTATCGAAAAATATCAAAATTTCTTTAATGAAATAGGTGCTTTAAATGAAAAAATATCATTTGCAAGGGAGGTTAATTTGCAAGGCTTAAGCGATAAAAAAGAGCTAATAAGCTCGATTTTGAAAAATAGCGAATTTCTAAAAGATAATGAAGTATTGCAGAGTGCATATTTGCTAGGAATGATGTCTGCAGGGTTGATAAATCGCCAATTTGCTATTAGCAAAAATAGCTCATTCGAAAAATGGCTGAATAATGCCGGACTAATTACGAAAGAGCTTTTAGAACGGATTTGGACCAAGTGCGATGAAACTAACAAAAAACTCTCCAATGTATCGCGAGGAAAAAGAAGCGCTAATATAGAAATCATGCGCGATATTTTGATTGGAATTTTACCAAGTGCGTTTTTATCTCAAAAGCGGGTTAAGAGCGCTTATGTAACGCTAGCTTTTGCTATGGGCGGAAGTGATTTTACGAAATATATTAAAGATAACACTCAAGGAGACGAGTAATGAAAAAGAAGGAAATTTTATTTCTTTGGGATGGCGAAAATTTTAATCCAAACGGCGATATGCTAAGAGATAACGCTCCTAGGATAGACGATGAGACGGGTATAGCAGAAGTCACTGATGTGCGTATAAAGCGAACAATTAGAGATGAAATTATGAAAAAAGACGAAAGTACGATTTTCATTAAAGAGTATAAAAGAGATGAAAATATATTAGATTGCAAAAGCGCAATACGTGAAGTAATTAACGTGAAGCAAGAAAAAATCGAGATTGAAAAAGAAATTTTATCTAAATTTATTGATATTCGCGCATTTGGTGGGGTTTTGCCGATATCGGATAAAGATGAGATGAAAAAAGAAGGCATAAAAACAGCAGGAATTCAATTTGTTGGACCAATTCAGTTTAGAATGAGCAGATCGCTTCATAGAGTTGTGGTAGAGCATATAAAAGGCACCGGCGCGTTTGCAAGCGGTAGCGATAAGGCAAATAAAACGTTTAGAGAAGAAGATTTTTTAAATTATGCAATGTTTGCAACTTACGGAATAGTGGATAATCATAGTGCAAAGATTACAAATTTAAGTGAAGATGATGTGAAAGTGATTTTAAGAGCGCTTTGGAGCGGGACTAAAAATTTAATTACTCGCACGAAAATGGGTCAGATGCCTAGATTTATGCTAGTAATTACATATAAAAATGATACTTTCGCTGGAGATTTAAATAACTGTATAAGTATAAATAGTAGCAAAGAAGACGTAGAGATAAGAAGTATAAATGATTTTACGATTGATTTTTCTAGATTAAAAGCTAAACTTACTAGATACGCGCAAGAGATCGAAAAAATAGAGTATATGAGCGATTTTGACTTCGAGCAAAATAACAGATCACAATTTGATAGTAATTGGATAAAAATAGGATTTTAAATGGATATAATAGCTTTTGAGCTATCGGGAGATTATGCGCATTTTTCTCATCCGGCTACTATCTACTCGTCTCTTACATATCCGGTGCCGCCAAAGACTGCCGTAATGGGGTTTTTGGGGGCGATTATAGGTGAAATGAATTATTTTAAATTTAACGATATAGGTTATAGCGTTATTTTAAGTTCGCAATTTCGCAAAAAAACTATGATTTTTAACGGTATAAAATTTGCTCTATCGTCAAATATGCATATCGAACAAGGCTATCAAGATTCTAGTGAGAAAAAGCAGTTTTATAAAGAGCTAATAAAAGATCCTAGATATGTCATATTCGTTGATTTAAGTGCTTTAAACGCTTCTTATAAAGAAAAGATAATCGATAGCTTAAAAGCTCATAGATGCTCCTTTACACCATATTTAGGTATAAATTTTTGTATAGCGGATTTTAAATATATCGAGATAAAAAGTTGTGAATTGGTGCATGAAAAGGAAAGTTTTATAGATACGTTCGTTTTAATGGACGATTTTATATTTGATGCACAAAGCTTTGATATCAGACTTACTACGGCTAGAATGGCTTGCGGATGCGAAGAGGGTCGAATTTTTAAGGATTTTAAAGATTTCGTTATCAAGCTAAGCGGCAATAGTCAAATCAAAGCAAAGAATAGAGGAAATATTTATCAAATAAATGACTACAAGGTCTACTTTGCAAAGTGAGCCGCTATCGCATCCTAACAAACCACTAATAAAGCATATAACAAATATGCTTGCCGAAGCGGATAGTAGGCTTTTGCAATGCGTTAAAATTTATCACGATATAGCTAAGCTAAAAACTAATTTTCAAATTTATATCAAAAACCCTACTGAAAAAATTGCAGATAAAAATCATGCTTTATTATCCGCCTACATATTTTTACTAAATTCAGAATTTAATGAGCTAGATACGGCTTTTGGGTTTTTATCCATCGTATCACACCATGGAAATGTAGAAAATTTTTGTGAGCTTACAACGCAAAATAAAAATTTCGGCAAATATTTTGAGAGCTCGAAGGAGCTAGGCTTTTGGGATGAAGTCTTAGATAAGGCTTTAGGTTTAGAAATTTACAAAGATATTAAAAGCGATAAAAATGAGCTTTTAATTAAAGCTAAACATTTAAGAGAATACTTCAAATTTGCGAAAAAGAAGTTTGATTACGATGACTTTTTAAATTTCAAAGACATATTTTCGTCACTTATTTATAGCGACAAATATGAAGCTATTTTTAATCAAAGAATTCCTGCTTCTAAACCGGCTAATCCTAATACGATCGAAAAATATATCAAAGTCCTGGAAAATCGTAAGTCAAACGCAAAAAGAAGTGAGTTTAGAAAATTCGTTTTAAATAATTTCGATGTAGATCATAATCTTTTTACTTTAACCGCGCCTACAGGCTACGGCAAGACTTTGACTGCGCTAAATTTTGCCGCTAAATTTAATAAAGAACGTATTATTTACGTGCTGCCGTTTGCGGCTATCATAGATCAAGTTTATAATGAGATAAAAGAGATTTTTAAAGGCGATAAAAATATATTAATTCATAAAATTCATCACAAAACTACGATAGATGAAAGTACCCCGCAAGATCGCTATTCTAAAGTTAAATTTTTGATGGATTCCTTTAGCGGAGATATTAACGTAACCACGCTATATCAATTTATATTTGCACTCTTTGGAAACAAAAATAAAGATAGCGTAAAATTTAACCGATTAAAAAATAGTGTAATAATAATCGATGAGGCGCAGGCAGTACCGTATAAGTTCAGGGCGGATTTTATGAAACTTTGCGAGATGATGGCGGAGAAATTTGGCTGCATTTTTATCTTTATGTCCGCTACGATGCCTATTGTTGATGCGACTAAATTTAAAGAAATTTCAAATTTGGATTATTTCAAAGATCAAAATAGATACGTTTTAAAGTGGTTTGATGGTGACGAGAGTGCTTTAAAAGATAAGATTAAACAATCGGCAAAATGCAAAAATACACTAGTCGTCGTAAATACTATTAAAAAAGCTCAAGAGCTATTTTTGGAATTTTACGACGAATTTAAAGTTTTTTGCCTAAACGGATATATGTGCGACGATCACAAACGAAAAAATATCGAAAATATAAAAGACGCGATTGCTAAAAATAAAAGTGGGCACGGTGATCCGATCTTGCTAATTTCTACGCAGTCTATCGAAGCTGGTGTGGATTTGGATTTTGATGTCGGATTTAGAGAGATAGCGCCCATTAGCTCGATTATCCAAACTGCTGGTCGTATAAATAGAAATTTCACAGCTCTGGGAGAACTATACGTATTTAACGATATTTGCGACTATTCCGATCTCATTTACGGTGATTTAAAACGTATTAGCGATAATATTTTGGTAAAAATTCTAAAGCAAAGGGATATCATCGAAAGCGAAATTTTAGATATTTCCACTAGGTATTTCAGCGCCATAAAGCAAAGCCTAGAGAGTTTATTTTTGGCGGAGCAGATGCGAGAGCTCGGATTTTACGATATAAACGAAAAGATTAGCGAGGCGATGGATGATAGACTTAAAATTTTAGTAATAATTGAGCCAAAAGAAGATTATATTAAAGAATTTCAAAACGAAATTTTTGAAATTAATAGGCTTGATATGGACAAATTTAATAAGAAAGATATATTTACGAATACTATTAAGAAAATTAATAGATTTGGTGTAAATATCACAGAATTTGATGCAAAGCGTTTAAATATAAAGCGTATTGATGGGCTAAAAGATGTCTATTATTTACCATTCGGCGGTACTTCGTACAATAATAATTTCGGGATTAAAAAGGATGCCGCCTTAAATCTCAAGAATGAGTTTTTCGACTAATGTTTTGCAAGGACCAAATCACCGGCACGCTTGTGAATTATTACATCACCTGCAAGCGCGAGGCATGGCTTTACGCACACAATATTCACGCCAATCAGGAAGATGAAAACGTGCTAATAGGCAAGGCGCTAGCGGATATCAAAGAGAACGGTTTGCAGGAATTCGCATTTTCAAATTTAAAATTTGACAAGCTTTCCAAGCAGCGCGGACATTATCTCATCGCCGAATATAAAAAGAGCCTAAAAAATCCAGAAGCAGGCAAGATGCAGCTACTTTTTTACATCTATCTTTTAAAAACAGGCTTAAATTTAAAAGAGGTAAAAGGCAAATTAATTAGCAGCAAAACCGTCATAGCGATTGAGGATAGCGCCGAAAATTTTACTAAAATCGAAACAATTCTAAACGACATTGTCGCCCTTGTGAACGAGCCAAAGCCGCCTAAATTTAGCCCGCAAAAGATTTGCGAGAGTTGCGCTTATCGTGATTATTGCATTTAGGAGACAGAATGTACGCTATTTTATTTTACGATATTTCAAGCAGCGACGAAAAGGAGAAAAATAACGCCGCGCGCGTCCGAAAGGCGGTCGAGAAGTTTCTGCCTCGCGTGCAATTCAGCGTTTTTGAGGGTGAAATTAGAGCGAGCGATCTTAAAAAATTAATGGCGATTTTGCAAAAAGAATGCGCCAGCAAGCTTGATTCGGTGGTAATTTATACTTTTAATTCGCTCAAATATTCACAGCGCCTAGTCATCGGACGCGATAAAAACGAAGCGATTTTCAGCTAAAATTTAAGGATAAAGTATGCAAAAATCGGATCGCACGCATTTTATTTTAAGCCCAGGCCGATTGCGCCGCAAAGATAATAATCTATACTTCGATAAATTTAACGACGAGGGCGGAATTTTAACTAGTAAAATTTTGCCGATTAACGCAATTGATGAAATTTATATTTTGGCGCGAGTAGAGCTTGACACTTATACTATGGCGTTTTTGGCTGATAATAACATTTTGTTGCATATTTTTAGCGCCTATCAGAGCTTTCGCGGCAGTTTTTTCCCGAATACTTCAAATTCTGTAAATAAAAGCGGCTTTGTACTTTTGGCGCAGCTGCGGGCTTTTGATGATCTTTCTAAGCGCCTTTTTATCGCTCGAGAGATTACTCGCGCTCGCATCTTAAATGCAGCCATTAATTGCAAGGCTTATGGCGTCTCGCTCGATACTACGCCGCATCTGGATGCCCTAGCGCGCGTCTGCGACATAGCGGCGGTAATGGCAGTGGAAGGCGGCTTTGCCAAGCAGTATTTCACGGTTTGGAACGAAATCATCGAGGATCAGCGCAGTTTTAAATTTACGACGCGTTCCAAACGCCCGCCGGCAGATAAAATTAATGCCCTCATTAGCTATGTAAATACGCGCATTTATAACATCTGCCTCAGCGAAATTTACAAAACCGAGCTCGATCCGCGCATCGGCTTTTTACACGAGCCAAACTACCGTGCGCTAAGCCTGCATCTTGATCTTGCGGAGATTTTTAAGCCTATTTTAGGTGATAGATTAATTTTTGGAATGTTAAATAAACGCGAGATTACGGCAAAAGATTTTGAAACGGATGCGGGGCGTATTCGATTCGGTAAAGAAGCGGTGCAAAAAATCGAGCTAAAAATGATTGAGAAACTATCATCTTGCGTAAATGTAGCGGGACAGAACCTAACCTGGCGTCAAATCATCCGTCGCGAGGCAAATCAGATCAAAAAATACGTCTGTGAAGGCGTGCCTTACGAGGGGCTGGTATGGCGGTAGGCTGGGGTTTTAAGCTCATTCGTGCTTTTGAAATTTTTACTAGAATCACTTGTGCCTATAGATTGCGCCCTCTTAAGATGTATGTGCTTTTGAAATAAATTTGATCTGAAGCACGGAACGGCGAACGAATTGGCTTTAAAAATGTATATGCTTTTGAAATTTCAGCTTTTTATTATTTACACTTAGATTTTTAATATCTTTATATTTAGATTTTAACATTTGCACTCACGATACATATAGATAGCGATAAAGTTGCTTTTAAGATTCTGAAATGCCTAATTTTGGGCATTGAGCAATCGGGAGCTTTTTTAAATTTAGTCCATTTTAAGGCATAAAAATATATACTCCTAACACTTTCTACCTAGAAAAATGGCAAAATTCGTGCTGTAGAATTCCATCCCGTTGGGAATTGAAACAAAATGCAGATTTCGATTTTACATATGTCTTTACTTTGTAGAATTCCATCCCGTTGGGAATTGAAACAATAGTGCCATAGTCAATCCAAATGGCGAGCTTTTGTAGAATTCCATCCCGTTGGGAATTGAAACTTTTCTTTTTTCAAAGATTATTTTACTCCCCATAGTAGAATTCCATCCCGTTGGGAATTGAAACAATCTTGATGATTTCACTCAGATTGATTTGGACGGTAGAATTCCATCCCGTTGGGAATTGAAACCTCTGTCGCGGCATAGTGCGAGAATTAAGTGTAGAGTAGAATTCCATCCCGTTGGGAATTGAAACCATCGACTTCACGAAGCATATCAAGCACCTTTGCTCGTAGAATTCCATCCCGTTGGGAATTGAAACAATTTAGAAGGAATAAAAGCTACAATATGACAATGTAGAATTCCATCCCGTTGGGAATTGAAACCAATTCTAAAACCCATTGAAAGCATATCATCGCCAGTAGAATTCCATCCCGTTGGGAATTGAAACTGATCTTGCCAATCATAAATGCGCTGATGATTGCGGTAGAATTCCATCCCGTTGGGAATTGAAACACCCAGAATAGGGAATTTACCGATGATAGGCAAAGGTAGAATTCCATCCCGTTGGGAATTGAAACAGAATGCTGGTATTGTAGCAAACCGCTTGCGCTTTGTAGAATTCCATCCCGTTGGGAATTGAAACCGAGTAACAGGGCAAGTTTTAGGAACAGAAGGACTAGTAGAATTCCATCCCGTTGGGAATTGAAACCATCTTTTTAAGAGCTTCTATGCCGACCATAACTGCGTAGAATTCCATCCCGTTGGGAATTGAAACAACGAATTAACGAACAGTAGTATATAAAGACACAAGTAGAATTCCATCCCGTTGGGAATTGAAACTCGTCTGCTTCAGCCCCATTAAAAATCCCACCTTTTTGTAGAATTCCATCCCGTTGGGAATTGAAACGGTCATGGAATAAACAATACCCGGGATTTTTTAGTAGAATTCCATCCCGTTGGGAATTGAAACCGATGGCGTAGTTGATGGTATTGTCGAGCATTGTGTAGAATTCCATCCCGTTGGGAATTGAAACGATCGTCTTTGCATAAAATTCTAACGATAAGCTCTTGTAGAATTCCATCCCGTTGGGAATTGAAACATAACTGGGAAAAAGAAAAACCCGAGCTAATAAGGTAGAATTCCATCCCGTTGGGAATTGAAACAAACTTCGCTCACCTCAAAAAGGCAATCTTTGAAGTAGAATTCCATCCCGTTGGGAATTGAAACTCGTAAAGTAGCGTTACGTGCGGATAAAAGGTAGCGTAGAATTCCATCCCGTTGGGAATTGAAACCAAGACTTTGGAAAACTCATATATCTTGCGTTGCTAGTAGAATTCCATCCCGTTGGGAATTGAAACGCCGTCCGGCGCGGCTTGCGATGTCGATCTTATCGGGTAGAATTCCATCCCGTTGGGAATTGAAACTATTTCCGTCGTCGTATGCCTGCATCGCCGCAGCGTAGAATTCCATCCCGTTGGGAATTGAAACGCTCGTTCATTCCTACGCCCAGGGCAAAGCCCGTGGTAGAATTCCATCCCGTTGGGAATTGAAACTGAACGCAGGATACGCATTGTGGCAGCTTGCCTATAGTAGAATTCCATCCCGTTGGGAATTGAAACCGTCAATGTATGATCCAATCATCGGCGGAGTGATTTGTAGAATTCCATCCCGTTGGGAATTGAAACTATCCTCCCGCAATACCCAAGAAGCCGCCGAAGCGCGTAGAATTCCATCCCGTTGGGAATTGAAACGAGCTATGCAAGTCTTAGGGCTGCCCGGCATAAAGTAGAATTCCATCCCGTTGGGAATTGAAACAAATATGTTCTTAAAACGTTTAAGAACGGCAAGAGTAGAATTCCATCCCGTTGGGAATTGAAACGCATTTCGTCACTAAGCCCAACATCTACCGATCGTATCGTAGAATTCCATCCCGTTGGGAATTGAAACGCCTTATAGTAAGAATAAAGAACTGAAAGATTAGAGTAGAATTCCATCCCGTTGGGAATTGAAACTATGGATAAAGTGGGCGATGACGTTCTAAACGAAAAGTAGAATTCCATCCCGTTGGGAATTGAAACAGCCTACATCCTTATATTCGTAGCTGTTTTGAGTGGGTAGAATTCCATCCCGTTGGGAATTGAAACTACGCTGGACTTTTAAACATCTCATAACTCCTTATAGTAGAATTCCATCCCGTTGGGAATTGAAACGAGCTATATCTTTACCGCCCGAAAACGATACATATTAGTAGAATTCCATCCCGTTGGGAATTGAAACATGAAGTTTTTGATCTTTACGTTGCGGGTTCTAAGGGTAGAATTCCATCCCGTTGGGAATTGAAACTTTTTGCAATAAAATACTCTTGTTCTTGTTCTGTGAGTAGAATTCCATCCCGTTGGGAATTGAAACAAATATGAAACTTATTCTTGGGTTATGAAACCTGGGTAGAATTCCATCCCGTTGGGAATTGAAACCCTTTTCCATCAGCCAAGGATCTGTATAATAGTTTCCGTAGAATTC
>CAURKZ010000016.1:0-42676 GCA_963525605.1 uncultured Campylobacter sp. | reverse complement strand
AATCCCAGCCCGGGGGCCATTGAAACAACGCTCAGGAGATTGCGAGACAAATCAACCCGCCAGTAGAATTCCATCCCGTTGGGAATTGAAACTTTTGGTGTTACCGATTTCAAGCAAAATTTCAAGGAGTAGAATTCCATCCCGTTGGGAATTGAAACTTCTATATATACGCGCGCGAGGGCTGAAAAACGTGTAGAATTCCATCCCGTTGGGAATTGAAACAACTATGACAGCTCCCAAATGCGGGAGATGTCAAGGTAGAATTCCATCCCGTTGGGAATTGAAACAATATCTAAAGCGTCGCGTCGAAACGCTGGAGCTTAGTAGAATTCCATCCCGTTGGGAATTGAAACTTAGTGAGGTGGAACGTCTTTATCTAGAGAGTTTGGTAGAATTCCATCCCGTTGGGAATTGAAACAAAAGCTCTTTTGCAGCGTTTAAAATTTCATCGTAGGTAGAATTCCATCCCGTTGGGAATTGAAACAAACTTTACGAAGCACACAAAGAGGAAAATATCGTGCGTAGAATTCCATCCCGTTGGGAATTGAAACTTGTATGATCTCTCAAATACGCTATACGCTTCGATAGTAGAATTCCATCCCGTTGGGAATTGAAACAATGCTCGGCTAAGAAGCCTGATAAATGTCGCGGAGTAGAATTCCATCCCGTTGGGAATTGAAACTCCGCGCTACCGGCGGCAATGCGGCAAGCCTCGGGTAGAATTCCATCCCGTTGGGAATTGAAACGCATTAAACGCCCACGACCTTGATTTCATAGCTTCTTGTAGAATTCCATCCCGTTGGGAATTGAAACCTATTTGCCCATTTCCAGATGAAGTCTTTACATAGTAGAATTCCATCCCGTTGGGAATTGAAACCTACAAAATTCAATCAGTTTTTCCGCAAGAACGGCATTGTAGAATTCCATCCCGTTGGGAATTGAAACATGCTTCTTTTTTCTTTTCTGAAAAAATTTCATCGTAGAATTCCATCCCGTTGGGAATTGAAACATGCGAATTTGAGCCGTAAAATCTGCTTCTATCATGGTAGAATTCCATCCCGTTGGGAATTGAAACGTAGCAACCATACGGGCTTGAAAATCAAAAATCCCGGTAGAATTCCATCCCGTTGGGAATTGAAACTTTCCTACAAACCCCTCAAAGCTATCTATTAGCTCTGTAGAATTCCATCCCGTTGGGAATTGAAACAAATAGGTATGTCTTTGAGTAGCGGCACGCCGTTGTAGAATTCCATCCCGTTGGGAATTGAAACTATGGATAAAGTAGCGATGATGTTCTAAACGAAAAAGTAGAATTCCATCCCGTTGGGAATTGAAACAAAATCAATCTCAAGTAAAAATTGATGAAAATTTTGTAGAATTCCATCCCGTTGGGAATTGAAACTCTAAATTGTCCGTCTTGCCGACATTATAAGCCCAGTAGAATTCCATCCCGTTGGGAATTGAAACTCGATGATGAGGAGCATAGTGTTTGTGCGGGAGCGCGTAGAATTCCATCCCGTTGGGAATTGAAACGCCTAAATGCGGCGGAACTGGCGCAAAGCCAAGCGTAGAATTCCATCCCGTTGGGAATTGAAACAACTAACGCCACCGCCGACAACGATATCACGCTTTGTAGAATTCCATCCCGTTGGGAATTGAAACTCCAAGGCGCCGACCAATTCGCTTTATGTGAAATTGTAGAATTCCATCCCGTTGGGAATTGAAACAGCGTCGTAGCCGTAGCCGCCGCGTTGGCTGCGTGTAGAATTCCATCCCGTTGGGAATTGAAACTTAAGGAATTTGAAATGGAGAAAGAATGGCAGTGCAGTAGAATTCCATCCCGTTGGGAATTGAAACCGATAGATCCAAATCTAAGCGGGATTCAGCTTCGAGTAGAATTCCATCCCGTTGGGAATTGAAACGCCGCGACGGCTTCACATTCAAAAAGCGCGGCAAAAAGTAGAATTCCATCCCGTTGGGAATTGAAACATAATGATAGTATAATAAGTGAAGGCAAAGCAGTAGGGTAGAATTCCATCCCGTTGGGAATTGAAACCTTTTTAACATAATAAATTCCACCTTTGCTTTATATTTGTAGAATTCCATCCCGTTGGGAATTGAAACTAAGCAATGAGTATAAACGTATAGCCGAACATTTTGTAGAATTCCATCCCGTTGGGAATTGAAACTTTGATGACGAGGAGACGTCAAAGAGGCAGATCGTGTAGAATTCCATCCCGTTGGGAATTGAAACACGAGTGGATCACGTCGGCGCAAAACCCTAGCGTAGGTAGAATTCCATCCCGTTGGGAATTGAAACTCGGCATCGCCTTTGCGGCGACGCTGGCTGCGTGCGGTAGAATTCCATCCCGTTGGGAATTGAAACAAATTTGGGCGGATTGAAAAAAGGTAAAAAATTGGTAGAATTCCATCCCGTTGGGAATTGAAACATATGTATTAAATAATCTGCATCGCCATACGACGTCGTAGAATTCCATCCCGTTAGGAATTGAAACTAATATCGTCGTCGTAGGCACTAAGCTGCATTATGGTAGAATTCCATCCCGTTGAGAATTGAAACAGAAATGGGCGTAAGGCTCAATCTTTTCGGCTTTGCGTAGAATTCCATCCCGTTGGGAATTGAAACGCTCTATTAAAATTTCATTTTTCCCTCTCCCATAGTAGTATTTTATAAAATTTACCGAGACAAATTCTACCCGATAAAATTTTTACCGAATAAAATTCTGGGCTTTAAATTTTAAAATTTATTGAGTGTAATTCCGCATCTCAGAGCTTAGAATTTCAAATTTAAGAAGCAGCGACTTTGAGTTGCAGGATTCAAAAGCGCAAGGATTTTAGATTATAAAATTTAAGAAAGCAGGTGGGATTAAAATTTTAAAATTCGAAGTCGATGGTCGGAATTTCAAACCTCGAAACTTAAAATTTTAAATCTGAAGCGGGGGCAAATTTTAAGGTCATTTCAAAATTTGCCTCTTTTAAATTTACATATCTCGAGCTCTATTCATAAAATTTTACGTATTAATTTACGCAAAATTTATCCAAACAAAAACGATCTCATAAGCTTATCCGCATTAAATTTTATCTCTTCTTTTTAGAATGAAAACCATCGCAGACGCGATTATTAGCGATGATAAAGCGCTTATAATCATTATGTTAAAATTAAAATTTGAGCGATCAAACAGATGACCCAATAAGGTCAAATCAGCTCTTGCTAGGATTATCGCAGCTAGCGGATAAGTATAAAATAAACTTATAAAAAATGCAGATGCGGCGGATATTTTATCCAGCAGAATAAAAGCCTTTATTTTGGAAAATACGAAACAGCAGATGATCAGAGGCAAAATTACCGTCGCGCAAAATAGATACAATATCATAGCGCCGAAAATATCGCTTTCGCTATCGCTCGCTTCTTCGTGCCACGTTAGTTCAAAAGCTTTTAAAACGATAGAAAACGGATGTGCGATATCATAACCTCTATATTCCGCCAAAAAAACCGCATCTATGCTAGCGAATATAATACCCAAGCAATCTATTGTGAAAAGGAGCAAGGCGATCCAGAATAAAATCCTTACCCCTTTTAGCTCAAAACATTTTTTAATGAACTCTTTTATCACCCTAGCCCCTAATTTATAGCTTTTAAGATTAATTTGACTTTTATATCGCGTTTCATTTCGGTACTTTTAAAAACACTTTGTCGTAATTTATCATCAAAATTTAAGCCTTTCGCTGCGCTAAATTTTAAAATTTCAAGCAAAGCAAAGCATTGTGCCGCATTCGTTATCTTTTCTATTTGCTCTGCATTTGTCATTTTATATCCTTGTCCTAAAACTTTGACATTACTAAACCTACAATCGCAATTATGGCACTTACCCAAATAGAAGCATTTACTATAAACCAAAGTATGCATTTGACATAGCGATATATTATTTTTGCCCTATTTGAGATTTTATATTCCTCGTAAGGCTACTTAATATTCGGCTTATCGGCAAGCGCCTCTCTTAAAAGCACCGAAAAGAAATATCCGCTCTAAATACTTCTCAGAACAAGCCTGTAGGGTCCTTATGCTCATCAACATAGTCAATACAAATAATCCCTTATCTATATTAAAAATTTTTAAGCCATATTCTTGCATCTCTTTCCTTACGTATTAAAAATTTTAGAGCTATGGTTTATCAGGCTCAAAGTCAAACTTTCTTTGTCGAAAGCAACATCCCCAAATTTATCAATAATCTCTTGATTTTGTCTGATCGATATGGTCATGCTACCATTGTCTAGTATATAATATCTTTCTATTTTAAAAAGCTTTAGAATTTGAAATATTAAAACAAAAGACATATTTATTAGCATAGCCGGTATGTAGACTAAAGTATCGGCTATTTTTTCTGATATTTTCATATTAGGCTTATTACCAATTTTTTCGCCAAACCTAGGCATATATGAGTATGTAATTTTTGTTTTTTCATCAACTCTAAATTCTAAAATTTTACAATTACCGGTAAAGTCTACATAATCGCACTCAATTCTTTTATTAAAAATTCTAATTTGTAAGCTATTTGCCAGCATACCTCTTACCATTGCCAAATCTTTAAAAATTGAACCAAAAAATACACATATGCAAAGTGCTAACTCACTTTTTCTAAGGGCATTATTAAAAAGGCTTTCTATGGGAAAAATACATCTAATAGCAAAGATCGATGCTAATATTAAGAAAAAAATTCTTATAGCCAATTCGCTTTTTAACAAATAGTCATTTTTTACAACTATCGGCTCTTTGTCGTAATCTCGCATAAATTTCCCCATTTTTATAAAAAGATATTTTGGCGTATTCTACCGCCTTATTCTTATGGAGCATTTAAATTAGCACGTCAAAATTTCAAGCCCATTGCTAGGTAGAATTAAAATTTAACGTTACCGAGCTGCTTTAAATTTTAAAATTTAGAGCAGATAAAGCATGGGTTGTATGAAATTTTAAAATTCCAAATCCTAAAGACAAGATAAATTCTATACCTCTAGCCTGCATGAAATTTTAAAATTTCAAACTCATGGAGGCTAGATAAATTCCAAGTCTGCGAAGGACGAGCGGAATTCTAAAATTCTAAAATTCTAAAATTCCGCCTACTTCGTTTTCTTTGCGCTGTCTTTGATAGTCGTTGCGTTGGCGTCGATATAGCCCATCTGGACGAGTTTTTCGTAGATTTGCATTATCACGGGACCTGCCGCGCTTCCGCCGCCGCCTCCGTGTTCTACGAGCACGGTTACGGCGTATTGCGGCTTGTCATACGGCCCGAAGCTCGTCATCCAGGCGTGCGAGCGGTGGAAGTAGTCCATATCGGCCTCTTTCATTCGCTTTTTGGTGGTCTGCGAGATGCCTACGACCTGCGCGGTTCCCGTCTTGACCGCTAGAGGCACTACTGCGGTATGGATGAGCTTGTAGGCGGTGCCTCCATCGGGGTTGTTGCCGACCTCATACATACCGCGCCTCACGAGGGGCAGCTGCGCCTTTTCTTTCGGCGTGAAAAGCTCGGTAGGGGTAAATTCCACCGGCTTGCCGTCGATGCTTTTTAAAAAATGCGGCGTGATAGCCTTGCCCGAGGCGATCTGCGCGGTGTTTTTAGCTACCTGCATAGGGGTGACGAGCACGTCGCCTTGACCAATCGAGGCATTGACCGTCTCACCCTGATACCACGCGCGCTTAAATTTCTGCATTTTCCAGGCTTTGTTAGGCATCGTGCCTACAAACTCATTGGGCAGATCGACGCCTGTTTTACTACCAAATCCCAGACGCTGTAGATACGCGGACATATAGTCGATCCCCACCAGCAGTGAGCCTTCGTAAAAATACACGTCGCAGCTGCCTTTAATCGCTTCTACTAAGCTCACGCGGCCGTGACCCCAGCTCTTCCAGCAGCGAAATTTACGCCCCCCTAGCTCTATCGCGCCGCTACAAAACACGCTCCAATTTTCATTGATCTTGCCGCTGTTTAAAAAGCTCATCCCCACAGCCATCTTAATGACCGAACCGGGCGGATAGAGGCCGTTTACGAGCTTATTCGTAAAAGGATGGCGCGGATCTTTTATCAGCTCGTCCCACTGCGCCTGTGAAATTCCGCCCACGAAGGTGTTTAGATCGTACTCGGGGAAGCTGCCCGCTGCTATGATAGCGCCGTCGCGCAGATCCATCACTATCGCTACGCCGTCCTTGTCTTTAAAAATTTCCTCGAGGTATTTTTGCAGCTCAAGATCGATGGTAAGCGAAATTTCGCTACTGCTGGGCTCCTGCATCGAGATCTCCTCCACGACCTGATTTAGCGCCGTAACCTTCGTCTTACGCTCGCCCTTGCTGCCCTGCAAAAGCTCGTTATAATACCCCTCGACGCCGCTTCTGCCGTTGTATCCGGTAAGTGCGCTTAGGGGGTTGTTTTGGATATCTTTTTTATTGGCGCGGCCGACGTAGCCGATGATGTGCGAAGCAAGCGCGCCGTAAGGGTAGAAGCGCTGCGAAGCAGGCGAAATTTTAATATTTTCGTGCAGGCTCAAGCTTGCGAAATGCTGTATCGTGGCGTTGTAGTCCAAAAACGGCACGACTTCGATAAAGTCTTGGTTGTAAGCGGAATTCGCGTCCTTGTAGCTCTTGCTCATCGCGGTGACGTTGAGATCTTTGAAGTAGCGAGAGATATTATTTAGCTCGCTTTGCAGCGCGGCGTCTTTTAGATGCGGCGCGATCGATAGCGAAAAGCCGAGATTATTTATCGCGAGCGGGCGGCCTTTGGCGTCTAAAATTTGACCGCGCACCGGCGGGATGTATTCGGTAGAGATGACATTGTTTTTAGCGACCTGCTCGTAGAATTCGTTCGATTTGATCGAAAGATAATAAATTCTAACCAAAAGCATGCTAAAAAATAGTATCACGAAAGCAAATACGAACTTTAGCCTCATACCAGCCGCCCCTTAAAAAAGAGCAGAGCAAGCAAAATTTCAATCACGATGTAATTTAAATACTCGCCGCTTAGGGGCAGATACTCGCTCTTTTTGATCGCAGAGATCGCGTTACTCACCACAAAGACCAAAACATAGCTAATCATCACGTAAAAGCAGACCAAAAAATTTCTAAATTTAATATATTTAAATGAGTTTTCATAGACCACGAAATAAAATATACAATACGCGATAGCCACGCTAAATAGGTTAAATCCGTGGATCTGCTCGGCGCAAAACAGATAAAAAATAGAGAAAAACCAGGTAAAGCCGAACTTTTTAAATTTCACGTCGTTTTCGTATTTTTGCACCACCATCGCCGTGAAAAAAAATCCGATCAGCGGCGGCAAGCCTCTATACACCGCACTTAGAAGCAGGTAGAAAAGAACTCCCGCGCTAAAAAGTGTGTCCGCTATAACGTATAGATAAGTGCGATTTCGTTGCATACCGGAAACTTTTTGCATTTAATACAGTCAGCCCAAATTTTTTGCGCGGGCAGCTCATCCTTTGGGATTTCGGTAAACCCCAGCCGCTCAAAAAATTCCTTTTGATAGGTGAGCGTAAATACGCTTTTTAGCCCGTAAAATTTCGCCTCGTCTAGCAGCTCGTTTACGATAGCTCTGGCAATGCCCCGCCTGCGAAACTGCGGAGCGACGATGAGCGAGCGCACCTCGGCAAGATCTGCGTTAAAAATTTTAAGCGAAGCAAAGCCCGCTAAAATTTCGGCATTTTTTGCGGACTGCGATTCGCAAGGCTGCGAAAGATCGTTCTGAAAAATGCCCGCGTTTTGTGAATATTCGCTCCGTAAAATTTGCTCTTTGCCGGCTTGCGCGCGGCTCGCCCCAGATACGGCTTGCGCTGCGCTTTGCGGCGTAGCTCGTTGCGGCGCAAAATTACTTGCGGAATTTTTAGCAGGATTTTTAGCGGAATTTTCAGTAGAATTTTTGGCAAAATTTGCGGCGGAGCTTTGGATTAAATTTAAATCGACATTGCGCGCTAAATTTGAATCGGAATTCCTGGCTAAATTTAAATCGGAATTTTCTTTAGAATCGAAACTCAAATTTTCCTTAGAATCAAAACTCCTATCCGCCTTAGAATCCCAACCGAACGCCAGCACGTATGAGCGGATATTGGCAGCTATCTCATCGCTTTCAAGCGGCAAGATCACGCCGTTTTGCACCTCCTCTTTTACGAGCTCCTGCATACGCGAAATGTCGCAAAGGCGCGCTTTTTTTAGCCGTATCATCTAAAATTTTCCCTAATGTATGCGCAATTTTCGCGGTGCATTTTATATCCGCTAAATTTAATTATTTTGAAATTCTGCGCCGCGAAATTTTGCGTATTTAAATTTAGAAATTTCATAATCCAAACGCCCTGCGCACGATGATCTCGCGCGCTTTTGCAAGCCCGCTACCTTTTAGCGTAGAGACTAAAACCGCCTGTGGATCGTACCTCAAAAGCTTTGCGCGCTCGCTTTGGTTGAGCTTGTCGGCTTTGGTGTAGAGCCTCACGACCTTTTGATCGCCGCGCAGAAAACTAGAAAGATAGTTTTGCAAATTTTTATCTATCGTAAGATCAAACTGTCTCGCGTCGATGAGATGGACGAAAAGCTTGATATTTAGGCGCTCTTTGATGAACTCGTCGAGATTTTTTTGCCAGATATAATGCAGTTTTTTAGAAACCTTGGCATACCCAAACCCCGGCAGATCCACGAAGATCAAAGAGATATTTTCCCCCAAGCTCGCAAGATCCGAAAAAGCGGGGTTGTTCGCTAAATTTAGCGCGGATATGCCCGTAAAATTTAATTCAGAGCTTTGCGCGGAATTCGGCGCAAAACCTGCCGCAAGATCTGTCTCGCGATCCGATCTAAAATCCGCCGAAGCGCTTTTTAAATTTAAAATAGAATCCTGCTTGGAATTTTGCGCAGACGCCGCAGCCTCCGCGTGATCTTGCGCGCAATTTGCAGCCGAGCTTAAAGCCTCTTTCCTTGCTAAATCTAGCGATGTTTCATTTTGCGAGCCGTCCGAGTCTGCGGCAAGCTTTTGTTTAAATTTAACTTCAAAAAAATTTATCAGCTGCGTTTTGCCCGGCGTCGAGCTTGATTTGGCTAGATTTTTGCGCCCGACTAGAGCGTTTATCAGGCTGCTTTTGCCGACGTTGGAACGCCCCAAAAACGCCACTTCGCTCATCGCAAACTCGGGCGCACCCCCGATATTTGCGGCGGAGGTGATAAACTGCGCGCTGCTAGGATAGATCATTTGTTTTGATCTTCGACCTGAAAGATCAGACGCACGGGCTTTTTCTCGCCGCCGCCACTTTTTACTTCGTAGGTGCCCTTTTGGCGATTTACGATGATCTTATCGCCGTAAACCTCCTTTTTGGTCTCGGCTTCGTGCAGATAGGCGTTATTTTCAAGCGTGTAAGCTTCGATGGTCGGATCGTAGGTCAGTATGCCGCCCTTGCCGTCGTAATGCTTTTGATTGAGTAAAATTTTAAAATTTGCATTTCCCGTCGCGACGTATTTGGTAGGCTGGCGCTTGGCGTCGAAGTAGATCGTCACTTTGTCGGAATTTAGCGTATCGTAAGCGCCCTTTTTGATGCGAACGTTGCCCGTCAGCACGCTGATCTGCTTGATCTCGTCGGCGAAAAAATTATCCGCCGTGACCTCGACCTGCTCCTGCGCGGCGCTAAGAGTAGTCGCGCAGGAGCCCGCAATTAGCGCGGCTGCGAGTATTAGTTTGTGGAGTTTTGATCTTTTATTAAATACCATGCGTGGATTCCTTTTGAGTTTGTTTGTTTGGTTTTAGTATCGTAGCTGATGCTTGCGCCCGTAATGCGGTCGTCGCCTTGGCGCAACACGTACGGCACGTCGGAGCGGACGATCTTGCTGCTCGTATCGTAGATGATCTCCTGCGCCGTGTAATCAAAGCCTCTGCTATTTACGTAGTGCGCATCGCCGTTAAATTTTATCAGTTCGCCGGCGTGCGTCGCGGTTTTTGAAACCAAAGTGTGATTTAGATCCGCGCTAATCTCCTCGGCTTTAAAATTTACAAACTCGTCGCGATCCTTATAGCGAGTGCCGCCGTCCGCGGTAAATTTAGCATCCACGCGCTCGCCGATCTGATAATCGACGATCTTTTTCATCTCCATATTCGCAATGCTTAGATCCTGCCTAAACATATCGCTAAAATACGGCGTCTGCACGCTTAAAAACACCATCGCGACGCAAAAGATCGCAATCGCGACGTAGAAAATTTTTATCACCATCGCTCTGTCCTCTTTGATCTGCGCAGAATTTCGCCTCTCGCAGGCTCTCTCACGCGCGCTTGCGAAACTACAGCCATTTGCTATTCCACTCTTCGCGCATGCCGTTTTTATCGATGAGCATTTCGATCATCTCGCGCACCGCGCCGCAGCCGCCGTTTTTGCTTAGCGCGACGTCCGCTTTTAGCGAGCTTAGCGCATCGGCGGGCTTGAAGCTGATCGCGACCGCATTTAAAAGCTTCGCATCGTTTATATCATCGCCGATCGCGGCGGCCTCATCGAAGCTTAGGTTAAAATTTTTTAAAATTTGCTCCGCCCTTGAGAGCTTATCTTTTTCGCCTTGAAAGAGCGTATCGATCTTCAGCTCGCGCGCGCGGTTTGCGACGATTTGCGAGCTTTTACCGGTGATGATCGCGACCTTTAGCCCCAGCCGTTGCCACTCCTGGATACCAAACCCGTCTTTTACGTTAAATTTCTTCATCTCTTCGCCGCCGTTTGAATGGTACAGCCCGCCGTCGCTAAGGCAGCCGTCTACGTCTAAAAATATGATCTTTATCACTTCGTTTTCCGTTTTTTGAAATTTTGTGATTTTAACGAAATTTGGCTGAATTTTTGGCAAACGCCGTATAAATTTAAGTTGCGATCTTAGCTTTTAATCGGCACGTAGCCGCTATTTTCGATGATGCTTTGCCCCTGCGGCGAAAGGATCCAATCTATCAAGATGCGGATATTTTCGTTTTTGTTATTTTCGTCGTAAACCGCGTAAATTTCGGCTACGAGCAGGTATTTGCGGCTAGCGATATTTTCTTTGTTCGGATACGCGCCGTTTAGGCTAAGCATCTTCACGCCGCCGTTTTGCACGATCCCCTCGACATAATAGCGAAACGAAAAGCCGATTGCGCTGCCGAAAAAGCCTGTGATCTTGCGCTTAGGCTGCGTCTTGCCCATAAATTTCAAAAACGCGCTCTGGCTGCCGCTACCTGCGTTTCGCTGCACGGCATCTATTCGCATGCGCTCGCCGCCGAGCTGCGACCAATCGTCAAACTCCCCAGAATAGATCCCCCGCACCTGATCCACGGTTAAATTAGATACTTTGTTATTCGAATTTACGATAAAGACGAACGCCTCCAGCCCGATCGGCACGAAGCGCAAGTTTGCCCCCTTTTCGCGCGCATAATCAAGCTGCTGCTTCGAAGGGGCTGCGACGAAAATAAGATCCGCCTCGCCGTCGCTTATGGCCTTGTACGCGCCGCGGGTATTGCTAAATTTAAGCCTGCTAGCACTCGTGAAATTTTGCCCGTCAAATTCCACGCTTTCCTTCGGATAGCTCGCCGCGACGAATGCCGAAAAGACGGGATACAAAGCCGCTGCTCCGTCGATTATCGGCAGATCGCCGCTAAGTTTTAAGCTGGAGCTAACCCGCACGATCTGCGAGCCCTGCTCAAACGGCAGAAATTTATGCAGCTCGATCGATTTGGCCTGCATCTCGGCGCTGCTTTGATTGACGTATCGCTTCACGACGAGGCTGTAAAACGCAAAATCGAAAGCCGTCAAGATAAACACCAGCAAAATGGCGATAGATAGGCGTTTCATCTTAGTTTCCGTTTGCGATATAGGAGATGATCGAGCATTTGCTCTGCAGATGCAGCGCCGCTGCGGTTAGTGCGCAAACGCTGATCGCCCAAGCCGTCAATATTACGACGATCGTTTTTTGAAAAATTTCATCGCTCATTTATGCCTCACATATGCGCAAGCGCGCTATTAAGCAGCCATAAAAAGCCTACCAACGCGCCCGTGGAACACGCAAGCGCAAGCGCAGAGAGGATCAAAAAAATTTTATCCTTTCTGCGGCGCGCGGGTTCGTTTTTTGATCTGATAAATTTTACTAAACGCACGACGAACCAAATAAACGAAACGATCGGTAGCGCGAACAAAAGGAAAATAAAAATCGAGAAAGAATCCATATCTCACCTTTAAATTTAATGCACAAAGCGATATTTTGACACAATGCGATCGCAAAATTTTAGATAACTATACGCACGCCGCTGGCTTAAAATTTCAACCGGGCGATGCGTTCTTGCATATCGCCCAAATAAGGCGGAATTTCACGGATTTTAAGCGAGCGACAAGAGCGAAATTTAAACGCCGATAAAATTTCAAAACCGCGAATTGCTAATTTTGCTAAATTTAGCGCGCATTTGCCGTTATAAAACGCCCTTGGTGCTAGGCACGCCAGCGCGCTCGTTGATACTTATCGCGCGGCGAAATGCGACGGCAAACGCCTTAAACGCGGCCTCTGCTACGTGATGTAGATTTTCGCCGCGGATCTGGCTTAAATGCAGCGTTAAATTTGCATTGAAAGCCAGAGCGCGGAAAAATTCCTCCACGAGCTCGGCGTCGAATTCGCCGATCTTACCGCGCTTTAGGCTCGGGCAATCAAATACCAAAAACGCGCGGTTGGAAAAATCAAGCGCCGCAGAAACCGCCGCCTCGTCCATCACGACGACGCTATCGCCGAAGCGCTCGATGTTTTGCGCGGGATAGATCGCCTCTTTGATCGCGCTTCCGAGCACTATGCCGCAGTCCTCGACGCTGTGGTGAAAATCGACCTGCAAATCTCCCTCGCAGCGCAGGTTTAGATCGATCCACGCGTGCTTGGCAAATGCGCTAAGCATATGATCAAAAAAACCGATGCCAGTTTGTATCTGCGCCGCGCCGCGCCCGTAAAGCTCCAGCTCCAGCTCGATTTTAGTCTCTTTCGTAGCCCTATTTTTGCTTATCATCGCGCAATCCTTAAAACTAAATTTTGTTTGAAATCTATCTAAATTTCACTAAATTTCGCTTAAAATCTCAGCCAGCTTTTCGGAATTTACGCTGCCGATCTGGCGCAGGCTCGCAATCTCGGCGCCCTCTTTAAAAAACAGAATCGTAGGCGGACCGAATACGTTAAAATGCGCTTTTATCGCCCTATTTTGCTCGCTATCTTCGCTAAGATCGATCTTTAAAAGGCTAAATTTATCAAGCGCGCCGGCAAGCGCAGGATCTGCAAACGCCCGCTCGCTCTGCTCGCAATTTTTGCACCAGCTAGCCCAAAAATCGACTATCACGGGCTTTTTGGAATTTTCTATTTCGCCCTGCAGCTGCGCCAGATCGCGCACAAACGAAAAATGCGCACCGCTAAAATTTTGAGCGCTAGAAATTTCGCCTGCCTGCAAGCCCTCGCTGTCCAAACTACCCTCAAAATATCTCGCATTTTGCGGGATTAGATTACCAAGCGGCCTGGAAAAATCTTTCGCACCGCTGGCAAAGCCCGCAAGCAGCAGCGCCGAATACAAAGCGATTACAAGAGCCAAAGCACGCTTTATCCCGCCCGCGTCGCCGTCAAACAGCCCCAAAAATCCTGCGAAGATCGCGCCTAAAACCGCGTAAATCAGCAGGCTTAAATTTTCGCCGATGAGCGTGCGCGAAATCCACACCGCCGTAAAAAGCAGCAAAAAGCCGAAAATTTTAGGCACCGCCTCCATCCAAGCTCCAGGTCTCGGTAGCGCGCCGCCGAGTCCGACCACAAGCAGCAGCGCGCCGCTTCCGAGCCCCAGCGCAAAAAGAGCCGCCGCGCCCAGCAGGACGTCGCCGCTGCCTGCAATGTAAACGAGCGCGCCCGCAAGCGGAGCGGAGATGCACGGCGATACGACAAGCGCCGAGATGAGCCCCATCGAAAAAACTCCGATCAGACCGCCGCTTTTTTCGCTTTTGCTATTTAAGAAGCTTTGAAAACGCGCAGGCAGGCGGATCTCGTAAAATCCGAACATCGAAAGCGCGAGTGCGGCGAATATTAGCGAGGTTAGGATCAGCGCGAGCGGAGTTTGCAGCAAGCCTTGTAAATTTTGCCCGAAAACCGCCACGAAAGCCCCTAAAATCGCATACGAGCTCGCCATTCCAAAAATATACGCAAGGCTTACGGCGAGGCTCGTTCTCGCGCTCGGCTTGGAGGAGGTTTTCGCCACTATGATCGACGAGAGGATCGGGATGAGCGGATAGACGCAAGGGCTTAGCGAGAGCAGCACACCGTAGCCGAAAAACAGCGCGATTGCGGCGATGAAGCTCTTGCCGCCAAGAACGTTTAAAATTTTATCCTGCTCGGAGATGGAATTTGCATGCGGATTTTTGTGCGCAGAAGTTTGATGGGAATTTACAGCGGCGTTTTCTGCCGAGCTTGCCGCGGAATTCCCCGCTGCGTGCGAGTCCGCCACAGAATCTGTCTCTGAGCCCGCTGCTGTAGTATTGCTTTTAAAATTTACAGCCCCGCCTTGTGCGCTGTATGCGGCAGAAATCTGCGCGGAATTTCCGCCGCTTCGGTATCTTTTCAGCTCGGAGTTTGAAATTTTGCTGATCTCATAGCCCTCCACCACGCGCTTGAAGCTAAATCCGAACTGCTGTGGCTGGTAGCAAAAGCCCGATTTCGTGCAACCCAAAAAATCGCCGTTAAGCACAAAATCATCGCTATTTTCGGCATTTGCAAGCACGAGGCCTAAAGGCACGGCGATGCTAAATTTGCCCTCATAAATTTTATAATCCTTGTATTCGGTCGCGGCGGGCAGATTTATTAAATTCGTCACCTCCGCGCCGCCGATGAAAATTTTTATCTCGTTTTGATAGAGATAGACCCCGTCCGCGATATCAAAGCTTAGCGTTACGCTATCGCTTTGCGCCGCCACGTTAAGCTTGAACGCATCGGAGGGTTTCAGGGGCTCGGCGCCCAAGCCTAAAAGAAGAAACGCTGCCAAAATAAGTGATCTGATCAAATTTTATCCTTTGAAATTTTTTCCTACATTCTAACGTAATAAGTATGAATTTATAGTGTAATATAAAGAACTTTTTTGTAAAATTCCTTAAAATTTTTAGGAGGCAATATGAGCAAAGAGATCAAAACCGAAACAGGCGAAATAGCGCTGAAAGAGATAGAATTTAAAAGCTCAAAGTACGAAAAAATCTCGTTCAAAGACTACGAGACGCTACTTGTAAGATACCAGATCGAGCTTTTGAAGCTGCAAAAATTCGTAAAAGAAAAAGGCTTAAAAATTTTGATTTTGATGGAGGGGCGCGACGCGGCGGGCAAAGGTGGCACAATCAAGCGCTTAACCGAGCATCTAAACCCACGCGGATGCCGTATCGTAGCGCTCGAAAAGCCGAGTAACGTCGAAAAGACGCAGTGGTACTTCCAGCGCTATGTCGCGCACCTACCCAGCGGCGGCGAGATTGCGATCTTTGACCGCAGCTGGTACAACCGCGCGATGGTCGAGCCGGTGATGGGCTTTTGCACCCACGCCGAGCATAAAGATTTCCTGCGCCAAGTGCCTAAATTTGAGGAGCTTTTGGTAAGTGCAGGGATAATTTTGTTTAAATTTTACTTTTCAGTCTCCAAAGAGGAGCAAAAAAGGCGCTTCGAATCGCGCCGCACCGACCCGCTGAAGCAATACAAACTCTCGCCGGTGGATGCGAGATCGCAGGAGCTGTGGAATCAATACACGCTCGCAAAATACTCGATGCTACTCGCTTCAAATACCGAATTTGCGCCGTGGACGATCCTTGACAGCAACGACAAAAAGATCGCGCGGCTAAACGCCTTCCGCTGCATACTCTCGCGCATAGACTATCCCGAAAAGATCGACGCGAAGGAGCTTGCAGTGGATCCAAACCTCGTGCGAAACGGCGCCAGGGAGATAGTGCTAATGGAGGATAGCCAAAAAAGCGAGGCTTGGCACAAGCTGGAAAGCCCCTCTCGCAAGAACAAGAAGGATAAGAAAAAGGGCTAAATCTTGCCAATGAAGATTACTCACTAAGAATTGCTATGGAAACTTTACTTGCCAGGAATTGCCTCATTAGGGATTATTTCCCAATAATAGAAAGGCATTGAATTTTACAGCTTTTCATTTAAAATCTTTAGCGGGATTCCATTCTGTTGGAAATTGAAACAAAGCTCCTTATGGGCAAAAGGAGAAAGCGATGAGTAGAATTCCATCCCGTTGGGAATTGAAACTAAAGTGTCGTTGGATATTTACAAATTTCCCAAGGTAGAATTCCATCCCGTTGGGAATTGAAACTACATCGATTAAACCCGGCTGTCAAGGGGTAGTTGCGGGTAGAATTCCATCCCGTTGGGAATTGAAACTTACGCATTATCGGTTCAAAAGAATTTTTACGTCCGGGTAGAATTCCATCCCGTTGGGAATTGAAACTCGTTGGCTCGTGCTTCCTCGCTGCGCCCGAGCGTGTAGAATTCCATCCCGTTGGGAATTGAAACCTTCCTCAACCTTAGCATTGGCGCTAAGGGCGTGAATAGAATTCCATCATGTTGGGAATTGAAACTTCTGCCACTGCATTTTAAGTGTCCCACAAGAATGTGGAATAATTCTGTCCTTTGGGAATTGAAACGCCTAAATGGGCTTATTGCACGATTCGCGTAGGCGGTAGAATTCATCTTGTCGAAATCAAAACGGATTTACGCGATACGCCTTTTGCGACGGGAATGGGTAGAATTCTCATCTCGCTAGAAAATTAAAAAGATTAGTTGTGGCTGGGATAGGATACAGCATGGGGCACTTATGCGAAATTCATTCGGTTTCAATTTGCCACCAAATATATTAAATTTATGAGTTACGAATGAAATTTTGGAGTTACTCACAAATTAAAATTTTAACGAACTATATATTTACCACAATATAAATAGATTTAAATGCAACTCATTTAATAGTAAATTCAAAATATTTGTAAAAATGCACGCTAGGGATCTTAAAAGCTAGGTTAAAGAAGGAATTCTGCATTAATTTTAATTAAATTTACGCTACAAATTTAATATCATGAGCCAAAGTATAGAATTTAAAATTAAATTAGATGATACCAAAGAAGCAGAAAGATGGAAAAATTTTTATAAAGCAGAATTCGGTAGCATCCTCTGAAACTGCAAAACAAAGAATATCGGCGTGGTCGTCATAAAAAGGAAAAATCATCTAAATTTAATGGATACTACCGCCCTTGCCACATACAGTATAATAATTAAATCTCTCCACCAATTATTTTTTAAAATTTTTAAAAAATTTCTTCAAAACCGCTTTATAAAAGATCGCGAATTTCGACTCTTTTTTCTCATAAATCACGCGAAAGACGCCCTGCAGATCCAGCTTTTCTTGCAAAGTAATGTTTTGCACTCTACTCTCCTATAAGTTTTTTTATCTTATGCAGCACAAACGCAGCGTCGTCGCTATCTAGCTCGCACAACATCTGGCATATCGCGGTCGCGGCTTGCGGCTTGGTCGTGCCCAAGCGCCAGTCCTGATATGTCCGCATAGACACGCCTAACCTATGCGCCATCGCGGCGTGCGAGATCTTTTTGCCGTTGTTTTTGGCTTCGACAGCATTGTGCAAAATGTTGAATATATCGCTCGTTTCTAACATATGAAAATTATACAAATTTATTCGTTAATTATACATAAAATCGTATAAAATGAATAAAAATCGTGTTATTCATAAGTAAAAATAGCAAAACACTTCGTTTATCCGTGTGAATTATACAGAATACTGCATAAAATAAACATAAAATTTTATAAAATTTTGCATATTATGCCGTAAAGATGAACTAGCTTGCACAAACAGGCACCTTATAAAACGGCACATTAAATTTTAAAACGAGGATAGATGAAATTTTACACATCGAAGCTTTTGGGATTTGATTTTTTTGATCGGTTCTGGTAGCAATTATAAACAAGATGGAATTTTACCCTATGCCGAGCCATATCTGCCGGCACAAAGAGCGCTTCAATTCCCAACGGGATGGAATTCTACCCTATCGTCAAGCTCCTTTTTCTGCGCGCTAAGGGTGTTTCAATTCCCAACGGGATGGAATTCTACTTTTACGCGAGTATGAATATTTTACTGGTGTGGGGCGTTTAAATTCCCAACCGGATGAAATTCTACCCCGCAAGGAACGAAAGTCGTAGGCTCTTATTCCAGGTTTCAATTCCCAACGGGATGGAATTCTACGCTCAAATACGACGGATTGATGAGCGAAAAACGGAGTTTCAATTCCCAACGGGATGGAATTCTACGCTATCGGTCATACCGCTATGCTTTGAGAAATCGGGTTTCAATTCCCAACGGGATCGAATTCTACTTTCACCGAGCCCCTCCGCTTCATCATATACGGACTGTTTTAATTCCCAAAGGGATGGAATTCTACTCACGAGCTTTTTCCCGTCTCACCCGGAGCTGAAAAAGTTTCAATTCCTAAGGGATAGATTACCCACCAAATTTACCTAGCTAAAACGGTGAGATTCACCTCGCCAAATTTACTCCACCAGCGCGGAATTTACCCCGCAGGATAAATTCCGCTAAATTTTACTTTGCCCTCTTTATCTCTATTTCGCCGTCACGTGCGCCGATTTCGATTTTATCGCCGGTTTTGATCTCGTCGCTTAGGATCATATCGGCGATCTTATCCTCCACCAGGTCGTAAAGCGCCCTTCGTAGCGGCCTTGCGCCGTATTCGATATCAAAGCCCGCCGAGGCGATGAGCTTTTTGGCATCTTCGCTCAAGCTCGCGCTAATGCCGCGGTTTGCAAGCGTTTTTTGCAGGCTCTTAAACATAATGCCCACGATTTTTATAAGATCGTCCTCGCTTAGGGCGTTGAAGATCACGATGTCGTCCAGACGGTTGATAAATTCGGGCTTGAAATAATTCTTCAGCTCGCTCTTTACCGCCTCCTCACGCTCGGTAAGCGCGACCTCGCGCGGTTTGTCCGCATTTTTGGCGTCAAGCTCCATAATCTTAGCCGAGCCGATATTGCTCGTTAGAATGATGATCGTGTTTTTGAAATCAACCGTAACGCCCTTGTTGTCGGTCGCGCGTCCGTCGTCTAAAATTCCAAGCAGGATATTAAAAACGTCCTTATGCGCCTTTTCGATCTCATCAAAAAGCAGCACCGAGTAGGGCCTTCTGCGCACTGCTTCGGTAAGCTGTCCGCCCTCGTCGTAGCCTACGTATCCAGGAGGCGCGCCGAGCAGGCGGCTGACGCTGTGCTTTTCCATATACTCGCTCATATCAAAGCGGATCATCGCTCGCTCATCGTCGAATAAAAACCTCGCTAAGCTCTTTGCGCTTTCGGTCTTGCCGACGCCGGTAGGGCCCAAAAACAAAAAGCTTCCGATAGGGCGGTTTTCGTTTACGAGCCCCGCTTTATTGCGCTTGACGGCGCGAGCGATGGCGTGCAGCGCCTCGTCCTGTCCCACGACGCTTTCTTTTAGGTGCTCCTCGATGTGGAGGAATTTCTCCTTTTCGGAGGAGAGCATTTTGCTTACCGAGATGCCCGTCCATTTGCTTAAAATTTCGGCTACGCTCTCCTCGTCCACGCGGTTTCGCAAAAGCACGCCGTTTTCTTTCATCGCGTCCCATTTCGCCTCAAGCTCCTTGACCTTCGCCTGCGCGGCTGGGATCTTGCCGTATTCGATCTCGGCAGCCTTGCTAAGATCGCCGTTGCGTCTTGCTAGGCTAGCTTCGTTTTTGAGGCTGTCGATCGCTTTTTTCTCCTCGCTGATGCCGCCGAATACGGACTTTTCGTTTTCAAATTTAGCCTGAAGCGCGTTTTTCTGCTCGGTTAAATTTTCGATCTCTTTATCGATCTGCGCGAGCCTCTCGTCGTTTTTGCCGTCATCCTCCATCTTAAGGGCTTCCTTTTCGACCTGAAGCGTGAGGATGTCGCGCTTGGCCTTGGCAAGCTCGTTTGGCTCGCTTTCGATCTGCATTTTAAGCTCCGCCGCCGCTTCGTCTATCAGATCGATCGCCTTATCGGGCAGAAATCGATCGCTGATGTAGCGGTCGCTTAGCCTTGCAGCCGCCACAAGCGCGCTATCGGTGATGGTGACGTTGTGATGCACCTCCAGCCGCTCCTTTATGCCGCGCAGGATCGCCGTAGCCTCGCTCACGCTAGGTTCCGCGACCGTTACGGGCTGGAAACGGCGCTGAAGCGCGGCGTCTTTTTCAAAATATTTTCTGTACTCTTTCAGCGTCGTAGCGCCGATAGCGTGCAGCTCGCCGCGCGCAAGGGCGGGCTTTAGGATGTTTGCGGCATCCATCGAGCCTTCGCTTGCGCCCGCGCCTACGATGGTGTGAATTTCATCGATGAAAAGCACGACGTTCGCGGCTTTTACGACCTCGTTTATGACGGCTTTTAGCCTATCTTCAAACTCGCCGCGGTACTTCGCGCCCGCGATCAGCGCACTCATATCAAGCGCGATGACGCGTTTGTTTTGCAGGCTAAGCGGAACCTCTTTTTTGGCGATCAGCTGAGCAAGACCCTCGACGACCGCGGTTTTTCCCACGCCCGGCTCGCCCAGTAGGATAGGGTTGTTTTTCGTCTTACGGATTAAAATTTGCATCATTCGCGAGATCACCTCGTCGCGGCCGATGACCGGATCGAGCTCGCCTGCGATCGCCTTGGCGGTGAGATCGACGCCGAATTTACTAAGCGCCTCAAGCGTCTCGTCGGCGGTTTGCGAATCGATACTTTTGCCGCCGCGAAGCGCCTCTAGCTCCTTTTTGATCTCGCTAAGATCTGCAAATTTAGACAGAATTTTCTTTAGCGGATCTGCGTTTAAATTTGCGATCAGCCAGGTATCTACGGCGATAAATTTATCGCCCGAGCTCGTCATCAGCCCTTTTGCGAGCTCTAGCGAGTTCATCAGCTCGCGCGAGATTCGCACGTTTTCCTTCGTGACGTTTGAGCTCGTAGGCAAATTTGAAATTTCGCTTTTGATCTCAAGCTCGACCGCGGTCTTTTCGATGCTAAATTTATTAAAAATTTGATTTAGCACAGAGCTGCTGTCGGCTACCAAAGCCCAGAGCATGTGCAATACGCCCACTTCGCTATTTTTGGAATGGATCGCCAAAGAAACGCTGCTTTCAAGCAAAGAGCGCATTTTATCGGTTAAAATTTCAATAGTTTCGTTCATAAATTTCTCCTAAAGTTGAAGTTGGTAGCATTATATAACTTTAGTGTCTTTATGTCAAGGTTTTTTAGTGAGATTTTAAAATTTTCGACTTAAATTTATCCGTAAACGCGCAAATTTCGTATGAAATTTACCTTATTTTTAGCCAATTTTCTATAAAATTCGCTACATTTTATTTTCAAGGATATGCTTTGCGACAAAAACACCTCTTCTTCGGCTTGGGATTCATATTTTCTCTATTTTTAGGCGTTAGTTTTTTTACCGGAAATTTACAAGCCAGAGAGGTCAATGCGACCAAAAAGCCAGACAGCGAAAAAACGCGTTTGGAGGCGCTAGCTAAGCTTACCAAAACGCTTGCGATCGTCGAGAACAATTATGTCGATGAGATGACCTTTTCGGAGCTTGTGGACAAGACGATCTCGGGGCTTATGAATAACCTCGACGCGCACTCAAGCTACATGGACGAAAAGGCGTTTAACGATACGAAAGTCCAGACCGAAGGCGAGTTTGGCGGGCTTGGAATTCAGGTGGGTATGAAAGACGGCGCTCTGACCGTCATCTCGCCTATCGAGGGTACGCCGGCGGATAAAAAGGGCATTCAGGCTAACGACGTGATCTTGCGTATCGATGGCAACGCGACCTTCGGCATCACGATCGACGATGCAGTCTCAAAAATGCGCGGCAAGCCGAAAACCAAAATCACTCTAACGATCGTGCGTAAGGGAGTTAGCAAGCCTTTCGACGTCGAGATTATCCGCGACATAATCAAAGTAGAATCGGTCTATGCTAAGATGATCGAGGATGATAAAATTTTATATCTGCGCGTTACGAATTTCGATCAGCACGTAGTGGCGGATGCGAGTAAATTTATAAAAGAGCACAAAGACGCCAAAGGCATTATTTTGGATCTGCGAAACAACCCGGGCGGGCTTTTGGATCAAGCGATCGGGCTTGTAAATTTATTCGTAAGCAAAGGTCTTATTGTCTCTCAAAAAGGGCGCGCAAAAAACGAGACCGAAGCACATAACGCCGATCCTAAAAAGAAGATCACCGATTTGCCTCTGGTAGTGCTAGTAAACGGCGGCAGCGCAAGCGCAAGCGAGATCGTAAGCGGCTCGCTTCAGGATCTAAAGCGTGCCGTGTTAGTTGGTGAAAAAACTTTTGGCAAGGGAAGCGTGCAGGTGATCCTGCCGATAGAGGATAAAGAAGCTCTGCGACTAACCATCGCGCGATACTATCTATCAAGTGGCCGCACCATCCAAGCGGTGGGCGTGACACCCGATCTCGTAGTGGCGCCGGGCAAGGTGCCGAGCCGCGACGAGGATGAATTCTCGCTAAAAGAAGCTGATCTCAAAAAGCACCTGCAAGGCGAGTTAGCCAAGGTCGAGACCAAGAAAAAAGATGCTCAGAAAAAGGATGAGAAAAGTTTCATCACCGCAGAGCAGATTAATAACGATATCCAGTTAAAAACCGCAATAGACGCGATAAAAATTCTAAACATCAAGTAAGGAGAGTGTGATGCAAGCTACCAAAAAAGAGCTTATCTACGAAGGCAAGGGCAAAAAGATGTGGTCGGTTAACGAAAGTGACGACCTTTTGATTTCGGAATTTAAAGATTCGCTGACGGCGTTTAACGGCGTCAAGAAGGCCGAAGAGAGTGGCAAAGGCGCGCTGAATTGTAAAATTTCGACGCTGATTTTTGATCTGCTTAAAAAGCACGGCATCGCCACTGCGCTAGTAGAGACGATCAGCCCGACCGAGCAGCTCGTAAAAAAATGTAAGATTTTCCCTCTTGAGATCATCGCTCGCAATATCGCTACCGGCTCGCTTACAAAGCGCCTGGGCATCAAAGAGGGCACGAAGCTTCCGTTTACGCTGGTGGAGTTTTGCTACAAAGACGATGAGCTGGGCGATCCGATACTAAACGACGAGCATTGCTTGCTGCTTGGCGCCGTAAAGAGCCAAAGCGAGCTTGACGAGCTCAAAAAGATCGCGCGCAAGATCAACGAAATTTTGATTAAATTTTTCGACGAGCGAAATTTAAAGCTCGTGGATTTCAAAATCGAACTCGGCAGGGATAAGGACGGAAATATCCTGCTTGCAGATGAGATCAGCCCCGATAGCTGCCGCTTTTGGGACAAACAAACTGACAAAAAGCTCGATAAGGACGTATTCAGGCAGGATCTCGGTAGCGTAAAAGTGGCCTACGAAGAGGTCTTGCGTAGAATTTTAGGATAAGCGATGAAGGTAATCGTAAACGTAAGACTTAAAGAGGGCGTGCTCGATCCGCAGGGCAAGGCGGTCAAACACGCCCTCGCTTCGCTTGGATTTAGCGGCGTGCGAGATGTGCGCGTAGCCAAACAGATCGTCCTTGAGCTAGATGACGAGGATAGGGATAAAATTTACGCTGACGTCGCTAGGATGTGCGATGAAATTTTGGCAAACACCGTCATTGAAGACTACGAGATCGTGATATGAAGGTAGCGATCATAAATTTCCCCGGTACCAACTGCGAGCGCGACAGCAAATACACCTTTGACGCGCTGGGTTGCGAAACGCAGATAATCTGGCATAAAGAAACCGCTATAAATGCCGATCTGATCGTGCTTCCTGGCGGCTTTAGCCACGGAGATTATCTGCGAACCGCGGCGATTGCTAAATTTAGCCCCGTAATGCAAGCGGTGCTTGATCACGCGCGAAAGGGCGGCTATATTTTGGGTATCTGCAACGGCTTTCAGATGCTTTTGGAGCTGGGGCTGCTCGCAGGCGCGATGAATAAAAATATAAATTTAAGCTTTATCTCAAAATTTCACAATTTGCGCGTCGTTTCAAACGATAATAAATTTCTGCACTGTTGCGATAAGGGCGAAATTTTAAATATCCCGATTGCGCATGGTGAAGGCAACTACTATGCGCCTGCGGATACGTTAAAGTCGCTATACGACGAGGATTGCGTGCTGCTAAAATATTGTAACGAAAACGGCGCGGATCTAAATCCGAACGGCTCAGTGGACGCAATCGCCGGGATTTGCGATAAAAACAAAAAGATTTTCGGCCTGATGCCGCATCCTGAGCGCGCGATAGAGCCTATTTTGGGCGGCACGGACGGAGAGAAAATGCTAAAAGGCTTAATTTGCTAAAAAGAATTCTTACTATTTTAGGTGTCTGCACGCTCGCGTTTGCTGCGCCGGAGATTGAGATCGATTCGCTTGATGATCTAAGTAAATACGCGCCGAAAAAAGCTGAGGATAAGCCTGACGAGCCGCAGACGCGCGATAATTCCAAGGTGATGCTGAAGTATAATAAAAAAGAGGTTATGTCGATGGATAATCTAAGCATCGACGATCTTAAGGCTTTGGCGCCTACTAACGAAGTCGATCTGGATGTATCCGACGATAAGGTCTATCAGGACATTAAGCCCAAAGAGCTTACGCTAAAAGCCAGCGGGATGCCTAGAAAGGTGTATTGCAATCAAATTTTTAAGATTGACTTCGCCGTGTATTTGGGGCAGAAAATCACCGTCAAGCCAAAGCTAGAGATCAGCCGCACCAATGGTATGAAGTGGCTTAATGCCGATAATCTTACGTGGATTGAGGGCGACGAGATGTTTGAGACGACGCTGTGGTTTGCGGCAAGCGATAAGAGCGATAAGATCAATGAGCTCATTTTGACCTTGCAGCGCAACGGAGAATTCTTTGAAAAAAGCTCTATTAAGCCTGATAATCCGGAATTTATGAAGCTTGACACGAAGCCTAATTTTTCGCATATCGTAGCTGACGAGCTGAAACTTAAAAACTACAAAACTACCAAATTTGACGACGCTTCAAATCTACTCACGCTCGATCTTGGTATCCGAAACGGCGCAATCAGCGCTTTTAGCATAGATAATCCCGCCATTATCAAGCAAGGTGTGGACTCCGTGCGCGGCACATACGCGAGCCAAAGCGGATATTATTTCGCCGTCGTGGATAAAAATATCACAAATTTAGACTTCAGCTATTTTAATCTTAATACTAAAAAATTTGAAAATTTCGGGCTTGAGCTTAATCCGCGCGCTGAGGATCTTAGCACGCAGATCGGGCTAAATCCGAAAGAGAGCAAGTTCGAAGCCTACAAGCAGATCGCGATCTACACGCTAGCTGCCGTGCTTTTGGTGATGTTTCTACTTAGCAAAAATATCACGCCGCTCATCTTTGCGGTGCTGATTTTGGCGGTAAATTTCTACGCGCAAAGGCCATACGGCAAGGGCAGCATCGCACAAAATTCCCCGGTTAGAATTTTGCCTATGCAAAGCTCCACCGTGTTTTATGTGACTAAAAATCCCGAAAAGGTTGAAATTTTAGGCACTAATAAGGAATTTTATAAAATCATGCTGGGCGGCAACAAGATCGGCTGGGTAAAAAAGGATGAGCTTGTCAAGGATTAGAGCGCTATTTTACGCGATTTGGTTTATTTTAACCGTCGTTTGGGTCGTAATCGCTATGACGGTGAAAAACTCCTCTCATCGCCGCTTCCGCCGCATTTGGGGGCGTCTCCAGCATTTCGGCGCCAGATACGACGTACAGATCATAGGCACTCCCGATCCGCGCGCGCAGCTACTCATAGCCAACCACCAAAGCATAATGGATATCGTCGTGCTCGAAGAGACCCATCCCAGCGATATCTGCTGGATCGCCAAAAAGGAGATCGCCGACATCCCTATCATCGGCAAAATCATCACTCTTCCGAAGATGATCCAGGTCGATCGCTCCAATCCGCGCGATCTGGTGCGGATCGTGCACGAAGTGCAGCAGCGCGTGAGCGAAGGGCGCGTCATCACGATGTTTCCCGAGGGCACCAGACATCGCGGCACGCAGCTTTTGCAATTTCAAAGCGGCGCCAAAGCGATCGTTAGCAAGCTCGGTCTGCGCGTCCAGCCCGTGGTGCTCATCGGCACGCAGCACATCGCAAACTCCCACGATTTCACCGTCCACAGCGGACACGTCAAAATCATCTACCTAGACCTACTCGACACGAGCGATAAAGATTGGCTACAGCACGCCAGAGATACGATGCAAGCCGTAATCGACGAAAACGAAACCGCCGAAGCGTAGGCGGAATTTATAAATTTACCGATGAAATTCAAACGCGACTTTTGTTAATTCGCGCGATTTCTGCGCGCTAGCGCGTTTATTTGCGCTTTGATTTGCGGCGGCGGAATTTTTATAAATTTCATCCGCTCGTGCAGACGGCTGAATTTTAAAATTTTATCTCGCGCAAGCCCGCGCGATTTTTGGCGGCCGCAAATGGAATTTAGCGGCGGATTGTGGAGTTTTCATACGCGGTACGTGCGCGGCGAACGGCTAAATTTTAAAATTTCATCTAAGCAGCAGGCAGAGAGTTATCGGCGAGAGATAGGCAAGAAAACAGCGCCTGTATAAAAGCGAAATTTTAAAATTTACGCGGCGCGGCAAGATGAAATTTAGCGTATATTTAGCCATTTGTGCGAATGGCTAAACGATTTGTCGCAAGAGCAAAAGACGGCGCCAACCCGCAAGCGGTCTAAAATTTTAAATTATTAAGGAGGAGAGAATGGCGTTTGTTACAGAGGAAATTTCAAAAGAGGATGTCGAGAAATACGATTTGCTAAAACCGTGCAATGAGATATGCAATAAGTATTATCAGGGTGAGCTTGATTGGGTAGATTTAAATTCGAGAGATTGGTGCATAGATCGAGAAAGAGGTATTTGGCTTTTTCCTGTGCGCAGTATCACTATCGGAGATCCGAGAGATATGGAATTTAGCGGAGAAGTGATATGGCTTTTGCATTATAGAGGCAAAGATATAGAGATCGATCTGAGGAATATACATAATGAATATACCGGTAAAAAAGATACGGATAATCCGTTTATACTAATATATGAACTGGAATCCATAAGAAGCGATATCGGGGATATACCAAAACAAGAGATTGTAGATATTTTAAAAGAAATTTTAAATGAGTTTAAGGGAGGAGACATTATAACGTATTTTATCCCTAAAGAGAATATTCAAGTAACTTTCATATCAAAAATTTAAAGAAGAGGATGGAATGTGAGCTATACGGCAAAACAACAAATGCCGAATTAAAGAAATAGTAGATGATTAAACCGCCTGCGATTAAGAAAACTATTTGCTTTATGCCGATCATCAATATGCAGTCGATTTAAAATTTTACCGTCGTAATAGTATAAATTTTAAAACCTCGTCCGCTTAAATCAGCGTCGGCTTTAGCTTGCGTGCCGAAAAGTCGGGCCTCTCGCCGCGAGCTAGAGCGATGAGCTCATCCGTCGTAATTAGATAAAACCCCGCGAGATCTCTGCCGAAAGGCCTTTGGATTTCATCGCTTCTGCCGTCTAAAAAATCAAGCGCGAGCTTGGAATTCAGGAGCAAAAAGTCGCTTCCGCTATCAAACGCGTCAAATAAAATTTCACCCCCCAGCCGCAGCGCGCACTCCCGCTCGCGCTCGTATATCTGCGCTCCAAGCGGCGCGCCTTCACATTCAAAGTGCACGATCTGCGCGCCCAGCCTGCTAGCCAGCTCCTCCGCGGCCTCGTCGTACCACACGGCGACGTTAAAGCCACTAAAATCGTGTTTCGCGCCCGCTGCGTCAAATTCCGCCATGCTCTGCGCGCTTAAAATTTTATTGCTGCGCGCGGGTTCAAATTTTAAAATATCGCAAAACGCCCTGTATGCCGCACGGTCGTCAAACTCCATCCCCACGGCGTCGCACTTCGTAAAATACGTCATCTGCGGCTCGATGATCTCCAAAATCCTCATGCGCTCGCTCGGGTGCGTCTGCATCAGGCGGTGCGCGAAGATAAAGGCGCTGTTGCCCAGAAACTCCTGCGAGTATGCGGGGATTTTCGTCGAGTAAAAATAGGGCGCGAGGCTTTTGTAAAACTCGAAATCAGCAGCGTCCGCGATGCTCTCAAAGGCTTTAAATTTATCCAAAAACGCCCTCGGCTCGCAGCGCAGATCTTTAATCGCCTCTTTTTCGCTAAGAGGCAAGATGATTAGCTCGCTTCCAAAGTGTGCTATCAGCGTATCTAGCGGCTCTTTTACGCTTACCGCGGTGCCGCTAATTTTTACAAATTCCACTCCCTGCGCGCTGAAATAGGGATCGTGTGCGGAAATGTCGTCAAGCAGTGCCGCAAGATCGGCAAAGGGCGCGCTTTCATAAACATAGGGCTTGAAGTAGCTCGTGACGTCGCAGTGCGGATCGAAGCGAAAGAGCCTGATTAGCATTTTTCATCCTTTTTTTATGGCGAATGATACTAGAATTTGCCTTAATAATGAGTTTTTTAGGCTCAATTTTATAAAATTGCGCCTTAGATTAAACGCAAAGGCCGGCTATGAAAAATTTATACACCCTAAATCACGCGCCGATAAATGCGCATTTTAGTAAAAACTCAAGCGATTTCGTCGTGCGCGAAGTGCCGCTTTACGAGCCTAGTAATGAGGGCGAGCACTGCATTTTGCTGCTTCAAAAAAAGGGCATCAGCACGCACGAGGCGTTGCGGATTTTAAGCGAGTGCACGGGTGCAAAGATGCGCGAGTTCGGCTACGCGGGGCTTAAAGACAAGCAGGGGCTTACGACGCAGCATGTTAGCATGCCCGCTAAATTTGAGCCCGCGCTGGGCGGATTTTCGCACGAAAGCCTTAAAATTTTAAGCGTGCAAAGGCACAAAAACAAGCTTAAAATCGGGCATCTTAGGGGCAATGACTTTTTCATCCGCCTAAAAAAGGTCCTACCGCCCGACGCCGTCAAGCTCGCAGCCGCGCTAGATACGCTAGGACGCGAGGGCTTTGCGAACTATTTCGGCTATCAGCGCTTCGGCAAGTTCGGCGACAACGCGGCGCAGGGCGAGGAGGTGCTGCGCGGACAGAGGCGGCTTAAAAACCCCAAAATGCGCGATTTTCTAATCAGCGCCTATCAGAGCGAGCTTTTCAATCGCTGGCTTAGCAAGCGGGTCGAAATTTCAAAATTTGCGGCTGAATTTAGCCTTGGAGAGTTTGCTAAAATTTATGGACTAAGCAAGGAGGAGGCGCGCGAGATCGCAGCTCAGCCGCAGTTTTTTAAGCTTTTAAGGGGCGAGATTTTAGGACATTTTCCGCACGGCGCGTTTTTTAGCTGCGACGATCTTGGCGCTGAGTGCGAGCGGTTTGCGAGGCGAGAAATCACGAGCGCAGGCCTTATCGCGGGGCGAGCTAAGCTGCGAGCTAGCGGACTTGGAGGTAGATTTGAAGATGAAATTTTCGCGCCTGCTCGCGAGTTTGAGGCACAGATGAACGGCTCGCGCAGGTTTGCGTGGAGCTTTATGGAGCGCATGCAGCACGCCTACGATGCGCAAAATGCGCATTTTAGCTTCAGTTTTTACCTGCCGAAAGGCTCTTATGCGACGGTCGTTTTGGAAGAAATTTTGCACCGAGATATATTCGATGGCGCCGCGACGGACGAGGATTGAGCCGCATTGCGCCGCGGAGTAGGGCTCATGCTACGTCAAACCACGCCGTAGAGCAGGGTTTACGCCGCACTTACGCTACGTCGTAGCGCAGAATAGGGCTCACGTCACCCCGCGCCCTACGCCAAACCTCGCTATGCCGCACGGAATTTTACGGAATTTTAAATCTTGGCTGCGTGGATTTAAATTTGCGCGGTAGATAAAATTTTATGAAATTTTATGATATTTTATGAAATTTTATCGCAGTAAGCGCGCCGTTTTGTTTAAGCCATAGAATTTCAAATTTAAAATTTATTCGGCTTGGCCGTAGGTAAAATTTGATAAATTTCACCTTTTTATAGTTGCCCAAATTCATTTTCGCCAATAACCAGCAAAATATTATTAAGCTTAAAATCGCTTAAGTCTTTTATCTACTATTGCCCGTTTACAATATTTTCAAAAAAATTATTCTCTTCCCAAAAGTAGCATTCTAACATTTTTAAAATTCCATTTTCCAAAAGAACCATTGCTCCTCCAATGTTTTCACCAGAAAGCGTTAAATTTACATTGCCGACAAAACCGTTGTTTTTGCTTTTTTCTAATATTTTTTTACACTTGAAATGGCAATAATATCCGGCTGTCGAAACCTCTTTTTTTGTAATTTCTGAATTTTCAAACTGCTTATAAAGCGCATAATCGCCTAAATCATCACTTATTAGTTTAACAATTTCAGCCTCGATATTTGCAATATCTGTAAAATTATCGAGGGATAAACATTGTTCCGATTTTTGGTTTTCCATTTTTTATAACTCCATGTACAGTAATTTCATAGCCTTTAATATTGACTTTATGACCATTAGTAAAATTATTTGGCAACTTACCATTTGCCATATCTTTTTCAAGTTCTTTAATTATAGCATTATAAGCTTGTTGTTGATTGTTTTCAAATTTATTTAAAAAATCATCTAATTTATGCTCTTTTTTTGTTAAAGATGTGATTTAATTTATTAGCTTCTTTATCATCGTCATCCTCCGGAGGTAATGGTGCAGGCTGGAGCTTGTACTTGCTCACTCACGCCGCAAAATTCCGCTCTTTAAATTTCGCAAGCCGTGAAATTTAAGCCAAAAAAGCTATAATTGCGCTCGGGTGTGGCGTGCGGTCGCTCCGCAAGGAGAGGAAAGTCCGAGCTGCGATAAGACAAGGTTGCGTCTAACGGACGCCGGGGGCAACCCTAGGGAAAGTACAACAGAAAGCAAACCGCCGCGCAAGCGGTAAGGGTGAAAGGGCGGGGTAAGAGCCCACCGCGCGCGTGGAGACACGAGCGGCAATGCAAACCCAACCTGCAGCAAGAACGGGTGGTTTCGTCTTATATTTGAACCGTTCGCTCGAACCGATTTGCAAAAATCGGTCTAGATAAATGACCGCTGTAACGGAACTCGGCTTATAACCACACCTCTTTTTACACCGAATTTATTTGCTTGGAATAAGGAAAAAATTTTGAAAAGCTTAATTTTATGTGGCGCACTTTGTGCTGTCGTTTTAGGGCTCGGAGGCTGCGCGAGTGCTGGTGCTGATAAAAAATCTATAATCTTGCAAGGTGATGCTCATGATCGCGCTTGCGCAGAGGTTTATGAGCGCTACAAAGAGCTCGAAGCGGAGCTCTTGGCGGTCGAGGATCGATACGCAAACCCAAGCGTCGCGAACGATTATATACAGGCTTACGATGAGTACGAGCGCACCATCGCCTACTACAACGAAAATTGCGCGACCGATAAGTAGGCAGCGCAGATTGAGCGTGATTTGGTATAAGTATGGCGCGACGCAGCGGCGCAAAACGCTTAAAAATTTTATAAAATCTCTAAAAACTATTGAAAATTTTACGCGAAGCAAAAAAATATCTAAAATTTATTACGTACGTTTGGATCTAGCGATACAAAGTCGTGGCGTGAAGCATGGGCACGATGCCTATTCATGCTCGTATTTAGCTTGGTGCGCCAAGTTGCGGTTAATCATATAACGGTGCCACATACTCGCACATTGGCTAAGGAGCGCGCAATTTATTAATCGAATCGGCGCGAAGCCTTGAAGTTGCGAAGTCGCGCTCAAAAATTCTGCCGCGCGAATTTGAATTAGTGACTTAAAGCGGCAAAGCAATATCCCGAAATTTAGCCGCGAGGCGGACGACGAACGATTTATTAATCGGATCGGCGTAAAGTCACACCAAAAATTCCGTCGAGTGGAGTTGGCTGTTATGTCCGTTTATGTGTCTGCCAAAGCCTCGCAGCCTCAATATAAATATATATTTCATCGAGTGGATTTGAATTGGCGCCTAGGTGCTTAAATCGATCGTAAAATCAGGTCTCAAAAATCCTGTTACTCGGTTTTGACCTGCTGCGCGATTTTCGCGGCATATAAAGGCGGTAAAACGAGATCGTTAGGGTAGCTTTAAGGTACAGCGATTTTTTCGCTTGCGTATGCGGTTTTGAGGCGCTTGGTAATTTCGATTTACTCGCAGAATTTTCATATGCGCAGTTTTTCGAGACTATAGCAGCGAGATTTTTTGGGTTTTTAGCGCGAAGGTATTTGGCGAATTTGCAGTGCTATGGCTTTGATTTTTGTCGAGAAATTTTAGAATTTTACGATTTCGCAAGAGAATTTTGTGTGTTTTGGCGCCGCGTCGAACTTAAAATTTCATCTTGCCGCCGCGTAAGATTGCGCGTCTAATCTTTTCGTATTTTTAAATACGGCATCCGTTTTGAGATTCGCGTCCGTTTTTGAAATTTTACTCCGAATAAACGCCGAATTGCCCGCGATAATTTTAGAAAGCCGCGCAAGCCTGTAATGCAAAAGCTAAAGCTTTATAAGAGGCGGAACTTAAGGCGCCTTGCCGATAATTTAGCCGCTCAGAATGTTACGACTTTAAAATTTCGCGAGTTAAATTTTAAAATTTACGCCACTTGCTGTGGCTAATAAAATTTCGCAAGCTAAATTGCGCTGAAATTTTACGAACGGCGACAAAAAATATTCGGCGTAGAATTTTATTCAGCTTGCTTATGCGGAGCGAGGGTTTGGGCTTGCAAGTAACCGCGGTTTTTGCTTTACGCTCGCACCAACCGTCCAAAGTAAGCGCGATGTTTATCTTGGCTACGCTTTAATGCGCGAGGTTTTGTGTCGCCGTAAAATACAAATTTACGAGCTTTCGGGATTGCAGATTAATTTTGCGCGCTTGCAGATCGCTTTTGAAATTTTGTCAAAATCTGAAATTCTATCCGTGCAATGCCCATAAATTTCTTAGCGTCAAACGGCTAATCCTGCTCGCAGCGCTGCTGTTTGAAATTCATAGTGCCTGTAAGCCGCTTTTTAAAGTTTCGCCAAAACATGAAATTTCGCTCATGAAGCATGAATCTGTCTCCGTAATGTAGAATTTGCCCACGACCGCAAATTTACGCACGCAATATGTGGCGTCAAATTTTGTTTCGGTATAGCAGCGCCGAATTTCTGGGGCGGAAAGCGTAACGATTGATCTTGCCACATCGTGATGAGGGCGTGCGTTTAATGCTTGAGCGGATTGAATTAGCTCGCGCGTCCATGAAATTTAGCCGATCAAATTTTAGTTGCATCAGACAGCTTTTAAATTTTGCCTATTATTTTAACAAATCCATTAAGCTGAGTTTTAAATTCTATCTATCTACCCCAAATGGGAATTTTATTTGCAAAATAGGCGAGGTGCAAATTTAATTTGAATGCCACTCGCCTGCCTGTGAAATTCCGCCGCGTTACGGCGTGCTAAGGCACCCGAAGCGCCGCATTGTGCTACGGTTCGCCTCATTACAGCTCGCTAAAATGCTCAAAGCGGGCTTTTAGAGATTTTGCATTTTTGTTTAAAAGCTCTGCTTGCGCAGCGAGCTTATCTGCGTATGTTTGAAGCGCCGTCGCATACTTAGCATGCGCCTCAAAGTCCGATTTTAGCGCGTAAATTTCATCTTTTACCGATTTTATATTTTGCGCTAGCGCCTCGTCTTTTACGAAGGTACGGATCGTACCTAAAAGCGCCAGCAGCGTCGTGGGCGATGCCGCAAAAATGCCGATTTGCGCGCAGTATTCAAGCACCTGCGGCAGCTTCTCGCAGACATAGACGAAAACCGCCTCACTCGGCACGAATAGCACCGCAAACTCCGTGCTAAGAGGCGGTATGATATATTTCTCCGCGATATCTGCGGCATGCTTTTTCATATCTGCGGCTAGCTGTTTATCCGCACTAGCAAGCGCTACGACGTCGTTCGAGGTGGAGGCGGCGATGATCTTTTCATAGCTTTGAAGTGGGAATTTTGAGTCGATACAAAGAATTTTTTCTTTTGCGATATGCAGCGCGCAGTCTGCGATCCTGCCGTTTGGTAGATGCTTTTGCAGTTCGTAAAACGCGGTGTTTTGCCCGTAAATCATCGATAAAATTCTCTCTAATCGGTACTCGCCGAAGTTGCCACGCAGCTTGACGTTGCCTAAAATCGAGTTTAGCCTTGCGATTTCGTCGCGCACCTGAAGTGAAGTTTTATTTTGCTCGCTCATTCGCGCTAGATTTTCCGCTATGTCCTTAAAGCCACGATCCAGCGAGCTTAAATTTTCGCTAAGCGCGCTGTTTTGGCGCTGCAAACCCTCGCCAAGGGATCTATTAAGATAATAGAGCTTATCGTTAAAGCCGTCGTTTAGGCTTTGATTTAGCTTAAAAAGCTCGGCACTTGCTCTCGCACTTTGAGCCGTGAGCCTTTCACTTAAAAGCTCGCTAAGCGCGGAGTTTGCGTCGCTTATACGGCGGTTCTGTAGCACGAGCGCGATCAGCAAGGCAAGTACTAGCGCAGCAAAAAAGGCAAACGCCGCGAGCACAATCCCATCAGCGCCCATTTTCTTGCACGCTTTGCGGATCTAAAATTTCATTTTTGTAGCGCAGATATTCGATATCGTTGTTAAGCGCGCGATTTTCTTCAAGTAAAACCTCGTGCTTGGTACGAAGCGCGGCGATGTCGCGGCTGATGTAATAAATTTCGTTGCGGATATAAATCGCTGGTACCGTCAGCAAAAACGCAAATCCGATCAGCAGATAAACGACTAAAAGCTGATAAAGCGTGAGATTTTTCTCCTTTTTTTTCTCGGCATCGTAGTTGCGTAGTAGCTCGTCTTGTGCGCCAGCAAAACTGCCATAGCTGCGTCCTGCGGCAAGGCTTGCATAATCCTGCGCGCCCATATCCGCGTAATTTTGATTTTGCGTGCCTGTAAAGTTCGCACCCGCAAACGCCGCGTAATCCGCCTTGCCGACAAAATTAGCACCTGCGAAATCGCCGTAGCTCGCTCCGCTGGAATTATCGCTGCCGCGAGTGGCTGAAATATTTGCGTCGCCGCGTCCTTTGAATTTTACTTTGCTGTTTTTATTAAATTTTGTTCCGCCGCTTTCGGAATTTAGATAGTTTTGGGCGTTTGTGAAGCCTGAACTTTCGAATCCCAAGCTAGTAAAATCGTCGTAACCGCCCGCTGCACCCGCGTAGTTTCGTTTTACGGCAAGATCCGCGGCAAGCTTATCCTCTAGCTCCTCATCCGTCAGATCCTCCATAGCTCGTCTTTTCGCAAGCTCTATGCCCGCTAGATCGGATGTCCCTGCGAAGTCGTGCCCGTCATCGTCGTCGGCAAAATATTCATATTTGTTCATTTAAAATCTCCATAAATTTAAAACCACGATCCTATTTTTACTTGCTGCCAAAGCGCCTGCGTCAAGATAAATTCTGCTCGAAACCCGCAGCTAGCGTACGCCCAGTAATGAGCCGTTAAGGTAAAATTTAAAAGCCAAAGTTACGAGCAAAATTCTTCTTTGCAATTTTACCTCGGTAAATGGAATTTTATCTTAACTCGCCAAATTCTATCTCGGTCTGAAAAATCAAAATTTTACTTTAGCGGGCTATTACGTTTATTTATTTGGCTCTTTGCACGATATTGTATAGCAGCAGAAGCTTCAAAAGAAGCATCGCGTTAATTTTGCTCGTTTTTTTTGCACCGCCTCTTTGGAAAATTCATTTTGACAGGTAAAAATAGAGCTCACTTTACCGAGATTGACTATTTATAAAATTTTGTCAAATCGTCTGAAAAACCGCTTAAAATTTTTACTGCGTCTTCGATGCGCCTTAAAACGCTAAGCGAAGGATATCGCTTGCAAGATAAGCCCTATCATCTAAAATGGCGATGAAACTACTGCTCGCTTACAAAATTTCGTTAAAGCAAAGGGTGGGTTTGACATTACGCCGCTTGCTTTAGGCGCCAAATTTTAACTCTCACTCTATTCTGTATCTATGCTCCCACTTAGTTTTTAAAATATGCAGCAACTAAATCTCATAAAATTATACATTAAATTTAGCGTAAAATTCAACGTTAAATTTTATGATTTAGACATTGCGCGTTCGAAATAACGCTGAAAAATATCATAAATTCTAAAAGCAAAATTTTTGTAAGCTAAATTTTAAAATTTTGTAAAATTTTAAAATTTAATGCCTGCAAATCTGTAAATTTTACAAAATTTCGTCAAAATTTAAAATTCATAGTAAGCAAAGGCGGTTATTTCAGTCTAAAAATTCTAAGCTTCGCGCTCGCTGCTCGCGAGTTTTGTGCAAGCTCTTGCGCGTCCGCCGTTATAGGGCTTTTGGTTAGGATTTTGCCTAACGAATGCCCGCCACCGCATTCGCAGCGCATAAACTCGCTAGGGCAGACGCAATCACGTTCCCACGCCTTAAATCGCTCCTTTACTATGCAGTCTTCAAGCGAATGAAACGAGATTATAGCGACAGTTGCATTAGTTAGAATTGAATCGCGCGATTTTTGCTCAATGAGCGCGAGCAGGCGCTTTAGTTCGCCAAGCTCGTCGTTTACCTCGATGCGGATCGCCTGAAATGCTAGCGTAGCCGTGCTGATGCTGCGCCCTTTAACGGGCTTCGTTCCGATTAAATTTGCCAAAGCTTTGGCGCTTGTTAGCGGTGCGTTAGCCCGTGCAGTAGCTATTTTAGCAGCGATTGCGTTAGCGTTTGTTAGCTCGCCGTATTCGCGGAAAATGCGCGCCAGATCCGCTTGCGAGTAGTGGTTTACGACGTATGCCGCATCTAGAGCTGCGCTCTCATCCATTCGCATATCCAGCGCGTCGCTTTTGGTAGAAAAGCCGCGGCAGTTTTTATCCAGCTGAAGAGATGAAACGCCGATATCAGCTAGAATTCCGCGAACTGCGCGGAGTTTTTGCTCGGGCAGAATTTTTAAAATTTCGCTAAATTTAGCCTTATGAATCTCTACGCGATCTTTAAATTTACTAAGTCGCTCGCGCGAAAATTCTATCGCTTCGGTATCTCTGTCGCAGGCGATGAGTTTAAGGTGCGGATTAGCGGTCAAAATGCCTTCGCTGTGCCCTCCGTAGCCTAGCGTGCAGTCGATAACATAGCCGTCTTCAAGCTGCGAAAATGCTGCGATCGTCTGCGAAAAAAGTACCGGAATATGTGGAGCTTGCACCTGAATTTATCCTTTTGAAATTTCTAATCCTATATAATAGCGAAATTTTTTACAAAGGCGAGAGATGGACGAGTATTATTATGAAATTTTACGCAAAATTTCGCTTTCGATGTTTAGAGATAGGCTTTTTGGAATCTTTCACGGCTCGATTTCAGCAAAAATTAAAGAAAATCAGTTCTTGATCAACAAAAAAGACGCGATTTTCGATAGCCTGAATAGGGATGATTTTATAACGCTGTTTTCAAAAAAAGACTACCGCTGGCAGGATGCTAGCATCGATAGTGACATACATATAAATATCTACAAAAATATAAAAGAGGCAAAATTCGTAACCTACGCGACACCACCATATCTCGTCGCATATACGCTGGAGCATGATTTTATTTTGCCGCGAGATTACTTTGGGGTGAGCAAATTTAAGCGCATTGAAATTTACGATCCTAAGAACTATGACGACTGGCACGAGCGTGCGCCGTATGAAATTTGTAACTATATGATAAATGAAAATAGCGATATAATGGTGATCCGCGGCTATGGGGTTTTTGCCCATGCAAGGAGCGCGCAGCAAATGGCGAAAAAAATAGCGATTTTAGAAATGAGTTCAAAGCTGCTTTTGCTAAGCTAAGATTAATGTATACCAAATCATTTACTAACGCGTTATAATTCGCCAAAAATGCCTATTTTTCAGCCTTACATAAGGTTTTATCTGTATAATTACTAACAAAAAAATTTCTTTAGTTAGCTATTTAAGGATTTAGATGATAGAATGGATGCAAAAGCATAAGAAGTCGCTTATACCGACGATTTGGATAAGCACGATAGCTTTCGTGGGTGCAGGCTTCGTCGGCTGGGGCGCATATGATATGAACGCTAACCGCGCAGGCTCAATCGCTAGAGTAGGACAGATTTCCATAACAAATCAAGAACTAAACACAAAATATTCCGAACTATACAACAGGCTGAGTGCTATGAGCGATGGGCAATTTACTCAAGAACAAGCCAAAAATATGCATCTAGATCAGATCGCAGTAGATCAGCTAATTGGCGAGGCGTATTTTCTAAATTTTGCTAAAGATCTAGGCGTTCAGGCTAGTGATAAAGATGTCGCGGAGTTTGTAGTAAGCTCGCCGAATTTCCAAGAAAATGGCGTATTTAGTAAGGAACTTTACAACAACGTAGTAAAAAATTCTGGACTTACTAAAAAAGAATTTGAGCGCAATCTACAAAAGGCTCTAACTTTAGAAAAGCTCGGCAAAGCGCTAAAAATAACACCTAGCCCTAAGATCGTAGAAGCATTTGCAGCATCGCAGCTGATGCAGGACAAGGTTTCTGCAGAGATAATCTACGCAGACGCTAACGTCACTTTTAATGACGACGAGCTAAAGAAATTTTGGGAAGGCGAGAAATCGCACTTTATGACCGAGAAAAAATATACTCTCGGAGCATATTTTGTGGCACCTAGCAATGTCGATGTGAATGATACGGAACTAAGTAAATTTTATGAAGGACACAGAGGCGAGTATAGAAGCCTGGATGATAAACTATTGGATTTTGCAGAGGCTAAACCTAACGTCTTAAAAGATTACCGAATGGATCAGGTTAAAAAAGACGCTACAAAGGATTATCTGGAGATTAAAAAAGGCAAGCTCGATACTAATGAAACTATAGTTGCTACGGCTAGCAATTTTCCAATATCTGAGATTGAGGTGGCAAAGCCAGGAGATGTCATCAAGCCTTTCGAGTACAAAGGTGGATATTTGATTGCTAAACTGAACGGCGTAGAGCAGCCTAGGCAGATGAGCTTTGAAGAGGCTAAGTCTTTGGCTTCTAAAGAATTTGAAACAAAAAAACGTAAAGAGCTACTTGAAAAAAGAGCTCAAGATGCGCTTAAAAATTTCAAAGGCGAAGATTTCGGCACGCTATCTCTTAATAGTAAAAATAATACCAAGCTAAGCGATGACGAATTTTATAAATTTCTTATCGATATGTTTAATAAGCCTGCGAAAGAAGGGATAGTGATGTTTGATAACAAAGCCGTAGTGTATAAAATTTCACAGCAGAGCCTAGGAAGTAGCGAAGAGATAGATAAAGAAAAAACGATCGTAGCCGATAGGATAACCGCGTTATTAAATTCCAATCTACAAGACGATCTAACCAAAATGCTAGAAAAGCGCTATAAAACCGAAAGATATTTTAAAGGTAAAGACAGTGAGTGAGTATATTTTAGGTCTAGATATAGGCTCAACTAAAATTCGCGCGATAATCGCTAAAAATGATGGCATTTTTACGGTCTTAGGCGTTGGCGGAGCCGATACTTTAGGTATCAAAAAGGGCGTCATAACAAACATAGAACAAGCTGCGGGCTCAATAAAACAGGCGGTGAAAGCAGCGGTAAAAGGCGCTGGCAGAAGCTACGATAAAGCCATTATATCTATCTCCGGCTCATATGCCAAAAGCGTCAAATCTCGCGGTGTCATAACCATGGAAAACGAGATCGGGCTGGATGAAATAAAGCGCGCTATGCAGGTTGCCGAAGCTCAGGCTAACGTGCCTAGCGATAGCGTAATCTTGCATGTGCTTCCGTATGATTTTAGGGTTGATGAGCAGGAACACATCGAAGACCCCCTTGGCATGAGTGGCACGCGTCTAGAGGTATCCACGCATATCGTCATCGCTCCCGAAAGCTCAATTAAAAATTTGAAAAAATCCGTTGAGATGGCGGGAGTAAAGGTAGATAACATCGTCCTTTCAGGCTACGCATCATCCATATCTACGCTTAGCAAGGATGAAAAAGAGCTAGGTGTCGTACTGATCGATATGGGCGGCGCTACATGCGATATAGTCATCCACCTGGGAAATTCCTTACGTTATAACGATGTTGTGATGTTCGGCTCTAATAACGTTACTAACGATCTATCGCGCGCTCTGCACACGCCGCTTCCATATGCGGAAAACATAAAGATCACCTACAACGATCTAATTAATCAAGGCAATAGCGAAGTTGAATTGCCTGCTTTAGGCGATAGCGAATCGGAAAATCACATAATAAGCCTTGAGATCATTTCGCAAGTAATCCTTGCTCGCGTTAAAGAGACCTTTGATATGATAGCCGACAAGATCGAAAGAAGTGGCTATAAAGACCGCATAGGTGCAGGTATCGTAATCACCGGCGGCATGGCGAAGCTAGACGACGTGCGCGATTTAGCGGCGATAGTTTTTGATAACACTTCCGTTAGGGTTGCGAGAGCAAAGAGCGTGGGCGGCCTACACGAGATCGCAGACGATATTTCAAATTCTTGCGCATTGGGACTTTGCATGTATGGCTTTGGCGAATTTACCCCTTACGAGATGGACTCTAACGGCAAACTCCGCTACAAAGACGAAGTTATAAATAAGGCTCCGAAACGAAATGTGAACGAATATTATGAAAAAGAGGTCAGTAAGGCGATAGAAAAAGAGGGCGTCAGAGCGGATAGCGGTGCGGCCAAGAAGGAGGATCTAAATATCCAACTTCCCAAAAAAGACGGACAGAATTTTTTCAATAAAATTTGGTCGTCTATGAAAAATTGGTTTTAAAATTTAAGCTAAGGAGATACTCGTGAAAGGATATAGTATGGAAGAAAGAAAGGGCATCTACGGTGCCAAGATGAAGGTTATCGGCGTCGGCGGCGGCGGATGCAACATGATAAATCATATGATCCGCGAAGGATTTACCAAAACCGACGTTGAGCTTATGGTGGCTAACACCGACGCACAGGCGTTAGAAAAGTCTATTGCAAATACTAGAATTTTACTAGGCGAAAACACCACCAAAGGCCTTGGCTGCGGTATGGATCCAGCGCTTGCCAAGATGGCTGCAGAGGAGAACTATGACGATCTTAAAGACCGCTTGGACTACTCTGATATCGTTTTCGTGGGCTCCGGTCTGGGCGGTGGTACCGGTACCGGTGCTGCGCCTATAGTCGCTAAAGCTGCGAAAGAGAAAAAAGCGCTAACTATCGGCGTCGTTACCACCCCTTTCGGTTTTGAGGGTAAAAAGCGCATGCGACTAGCGCAAGAGGGTCTTGAAGAGCTTAAAAAAGAGTGTGATTCCATAATCGTTATCCCAAATCAAAATTTATTAAAGATCATCGATAAAAAAACCGGCCTAAAAGATGCCTTTAAGATCGTAGATAATGTCCTATTCCAAGCCGTAAACGGTATGATCTCCGTGATCTTAGAATCAGGCGATAGCGATATCAACGTCGATTATGCCGACGTCAAAAAGGTAATGACGCACCGCGGTTTGGCGCTTATGGGTATCGGCGTTAGCGAAGGTGATGGCGCAGCAGAAGAAGCGCTAAAAAGCGCGATCCAATCTCCGCTTTTGGATAATACCTCCATCCACGGCGCTATGGGTGTGCTAGTGCATTTTAAGATGTCGCCTGATTGCTCCTTGCTTGAGATCGAATCCGCGATGAATATCATCGAAGATACCGTAGATAAGGATGCCGACGTTACCTGGGGAACCACCACCGATCCTAAGATGGAAAATAACCGCGTCGAAGTTACTCTCATCGCCACCGGCTTTGAAAGGAGCATCGAGGAAAAAAAGCAGGTCGCCAGCGATAACGTAGCGGATCGTAGGAAGGCGCTTTTAGAAAGCATGGGTCGAAATTCTATCTTTTCTAGACAAAAAGTAAGTAGCGGCGATTTTAACGGAGACGAAACCTACGACGAGCTCGACGAGCCCGCATTCCTACGCAATCAGATGGACTAAATGCGCAGACGAGATAGGCAGCTAAGCGAAGATGAGGCGTTAAAAATCATCGACGAGAGCGAATACGCTACGCTTAGCTGCATAGATGAGAGCGGCGAAATTTTTAGCGTGCCTATCTCGCCGGTGCGCGATGCGGACGTTATTTATATCCACGGCGCGCCCGCCGGTACAAAGGCGAAACTCTTTCAAAACGGACGCGTAGTAACGGCGGTTTTTGTTAGCTACAACCGCGTTCCTACCCCAAGCGATGAAGAATACCGATCTATCGCGAACGACGCTGCCGCTTTAGGCTCTAGAGTTTATACGACGGAGTACCGCAGCGCGATCGCCGTTTGCGAAGCAAACGAAGTGTTAGATGACGAGCGTAAAATTTACGCCCTGCGAATACTTTGCGAAAAATACACCCCAAACTACATGTCGCGCGTGGAGTTCGCATCTAGAGCTTCCCTAAAACGCACGAAAGTGTATGAGCTTAAAATAAAATCCGTAACCGCAAAGGCTAAAATTTTATAGAATTAAATTTAAGAAATCTAAATTTAAATTGCTTGATTTCTTAAAATTTCAAGTTTGAATGCTAGGCAAATTTTAATCTGAAATTTCGTATCGCCAAATTACAAAGCTTCTTGTCGGCGCGAGCATCGGCACCACTGCGGCGATCGTACCGCT
>CAURKZ010000015.1:0-45805 GCA_963525605.1 uncultured Campylobacter sp. | reverse complement strand
AGCGCAACCTTGCCATGGTTGATGTCGCGAGTTCGACTCTCGTTTCCCGCTCCATTTTACATTCTGTTTTTGTATTAAACGTGCCCGGATGGCGGAATCGGTAGACGCAAGGGACTTAAAATCCCTCGGAATTTTTTCCGTGCCGGTTCAAGTCCGGCTCCGGGCACCACCTAATAAGCCGGCGTGGCGACATAGCCAAGTGGTAAGGCATGAGCCTGCAAAGCTTTGATCCCCGGTTCGAATCCGGGTGTCGCCTCCAAATCTTAAAAAGGAGTTATTATGAGATACATACTGGCGTCTCTTTTGGCATTGATGGTTTTTAGCGGGTGCTCTAATACTTGGCACGGCGCAAAAGAGGATTCGCACAACGCGGCTCAATGGACCAAAGAAAAGGTTCACAACGGCGCCGAGTGGGTCGGAGAAAAAACCGAATAAATTCCACGTGTAGACCTTGATCTGCGCGAACTTTCGGCGGGGTCTACCCGCCCTTAATCGGGAGATGGCTGAGCGGTCGAAAGCGGCGGTCTTGAAAACCGTTGAGGTGAAAGCCTCCTGGGGTTCGAATCCCTATCTCCCGGCCATTTTAATCTAATCCGAAATTCCATTTAAACTTCAAAAATTTCACATTTTATTTATGCTAATTTTCATTTAATGCTCTTTAGGCTAAAATTTTATCTCGCAGTAAACGGCAGTTTGCGGCGGCGCTTTTATAGGCGGAGCGCTAAAACGTCATATGGCGAAGATGCCAAGATCGTGCGTCAGCGGTTTGTTTGATCGATACGTGCTAAAACAGCGCGTAGCGAGAGTAGGGCGATGTAAAATTAAATGTTCGTCCGTCTTGCTATGAAAGCGTGTGGGCTCTGTTGCGAAATTTAGCCATGAAATTTCAAAGCCTAGTAGTCCGCCACGCTCGGCACAAAATTTTAAAATTTACCGATTCGCGCTTTTTAAATTTAGCCTGGGCTCAAGTAAATTTTAAAATTTATCTTGTGCGAGCGCGCCGCCGTACTACCGTGCCGCCGCGCAGATAAAGATCAAATGCGCCTGCGTACCTCTGAGCGATAAAATGAACGAGGGAAGCCGCGTAGTGCAAGCCTAGAACCGATGCGCTCGCGAAACAGAGCAGAACTACGCAGCGAGCAGGCGGGTTAAAAGTGGGTGTACCTAAGAGATATCGCGAGCTAACGGGTCTAAGCGAGCAAACCCAAAAAAATGGCGCAGGCGGGCAGCTTGATAAGGCGAAAGAGGAAAGTCTGCAAAAATATCTGCGAGCAAATTTTACTAGAAAATAAAGGGCTTAAATGCGAAAAATTTTACTATTTTTACTGCTCTGTGCGGGAGCTTTTGCGCTTGATTGGGACGAAGCCGTCCTGCGAGGATCGCTGCCAAACGGGCTTAAATACTATATTTTAGAAAATTCCGTGCCTAAAAATTCCGCCGTTTTTTATCTCATCGTGGATGCGGGCTCGATCGATGAGACCCCTAATGAGCGTGGGCTTGCGCATTTCATAGAGCATATGTCCTTTAACGGAAGCCGCGATTTTAGCAAAAACGAGCTCATTAAAAAGCTACAGAGCCTGGGCGTGAAATTCGGCGCCGACGTAAATGCGCAGACGGGCTACGACAGCACGATTTACACGCTTAACATCGCCGTTAGCGAAGAAAATTTAAAGGACGTTTTTAAAATTTTTGCTTCGATTGCGGACGGAGTGGAGTTTAATCCGCTCGAGCTCGTAAAAGAAAGAGGCGTCATAATCGAGGAGGCGCGCAGCCGTGATACGCCGATCGCAAGGCTTTATGAGCGGATGGATGAGGAGCTTTATGGCGGCAGCGTGTATTTTAATCGTGCGCCGATCGGCGATATGGCGGTCGTAAAATCCGTAAGCGCGCAGCGAATCAAGGAGCTTTATCAAAAAATTTACCAGCCCAGGTCTATGAAATTTATAGCCGTGGGCGATTTTAAAAGTGATAAAATTTTAAAACTGCTAGAGCAAAATTTTTCGCCTCTTAAAAATACAAACTCCTACGCCCGCCAGGATATGGGCATTCCGCCTAGGCAGGGTTTGAAAATTTACAATTACGACACGAATGAAACATCGCTAAATTCCGTCAAAATTTCGTTTTGGGAGGAATTTGTGCCGCCAAATAGCGAGGCGAATGCGAGAAAAATTTTAAAAAGCGAGCTTATCTCTAGCCTCATCTCTACGATTTACGAGCGAGCGAAGGCTAGCGAAGGCGCGCTGCTGCGAGTTAATTTTTCCAGATCGAATTTGCAGTTTCAAAAAACGATCTATAACTTCGACGTTGCCGTTTTGGGCGGAGATTTTGACGGCGCGATCTCGCAGGCGCTCGCGCTAATCAAAGGCTTGCGAGATAGCGGCTTTGATGCGCGCGATTTCGCCCTAGCAAAGGATGCTTTGATCAGCTCGCGGCACAGCGCCTTTGAGCGCAAAAAAAGCGCAAATTCCGCGTTTTTTGCAAGAGAGATTCTTCATGCCGTAAAATCAGGAGCCGTCCTGCCTAGCGCCGCAAAACAGCGCGATTTGGACATAAAGCTGCTGCGCGAGATCAGCCTGGAGGAGCTAAATTTAGAATTTAGGCGCCTGACGGATCTAAGCGAGGTGCACGCAAGCGTATTTAGCGGCTCCGGATATAATCTTAATGAGGCTAAATTTAAGAAGTTGCAGGATGGCGCCAGGGCGATAAATACGCATGCCGCGCATAAAAAGCTGCCTGGTAGCTTGATTTCTAAAAACCTGCCTGAGGGTAAAATTTTAAGCAAGAGCTTTGATCCGCGATTTAAATTTTATACCTACGTGCTTGAAAATAACGCGACCGTGATCTTAAAGCCACTTAAGACGCGTAAGGATTTCATCTCGTTTGCCGCGGTAAGCAGAGGCGGAATGTCCAATCTAGCGCATCCCGGGCTTGGCAGTTTTGCCGCGATGCTTGCAAACGAAAGCGGTGCGGGCGAGTTTAACAATTATGAAATTTCGCAAATTTTAAGCGGGCGACAGGTAAATTACCGCAAAAATATCTCCGCATTCTCGCACGGATTTTACGGAGGCTGCGGCTCGCAGGATCTAAAATGGCTACTGGAGGCGATAAACTTAGAGCTTAGCTCTCCGCGCACGGACGAGAAAGCGCTGCAAAATTTAAAGATAAAATCGCTCGACGAGCTTGCGCGAAACGAGAAGCTGCCCGGGTATAAATTTAGCAGGGAATTTAGCGAGTTTTTTTACGGCGGCAATGCGCGAATGCGCCCTCTAAGCGCCGCGCAGATCAAAGCTCTTAATGCGGAGGAGCTAAAAAAGATCGTCTATGATAAATTTAGCAACGCCGCATCCTACACTTTCGTACTTAGCGGCGATTTTGAGTTAAAAGACGCCGAAATCCTCATAAAAAAATATCTGGCGAACCTGCCCGCTCGCGGCGAACGCGAGGATTTTAAAGACGACGGAATTCGCAGCTTAAGCGGACGGCACGTTTTTATGCGTAACTATCAAAACTCCCCTAGAAGCGACGTTGCGCTTACCGCGATAAATAGATCCGCCCCGCACTCGCTTGAAAATACGATAAAAATTTCCGCCCTAGCTTCGGTGCTTCAGGAAGCACTTAGAGAGCGCATCAGAGAGGACGAGGGGCGTACTTACGGCTTTTCGGTCGCTTCGAGCCTAAGCCGCATCCCGTACGAGCACTCGAGCCTTCATATTTCGTTTTCCTGCGCGCCGCAAAATACGGATCAAATTTTATCCGCAATTAGAGAAATTTTTGCAGAAATCGCAGGCGGCGGATCAGACGTAGCGCGACATCTTGAAAATTTTAAAAAATCTCAGATCATCACGGCGCGTACCGCTCGCGAAAGCCCCGAGTTTTGGAACGACGCGCTCGTAAAATACGCGCTTTGGAATGAGGAGATCGCCGATTTTAAGACCTTTGAAACGATCGTAAATTCCATCTCGCCGAAGGATATCGCGGAGGCGGCGCAGACATATATTTTTGACACCGATGAGACGGTGAGGATAAATGCGCCGAAATTTTAGCGGGCTCGGCGCCTTTAAATTTTACTCGGAGAAATTTACTAAGCGCGTTTAAATTTAACGGCGCTTGCACGGCAAATTTTATCTCCGTAAATTTAGCAGTTTAAAAATGAACTCAAGAATAAAGCTCAATTAAACCCATCTGTGCCGCACATATATCTTAGATAAATTTTATTATAGAATAGAATTACCTCGCCGATATATCGCTATTTTGTTACATTTTTTCTATTGTTTACATAAGTCGTATAATTGTTATCACTTTTATTGAAATTTAAAATATTATTGGCTAAATTTCCACAGTTTTAATTTTTATTTTCAAAAAAGGAGAAAAGATGATTGTCGGTTTTTGGGCCTGTAAGCCATGTAAAAGCGGCGCAGGCCGCAATTATTCCGCTTCCGTAAAAGGCGAGAAATCCACTCAAAATCGCTGCGGGGGGGGGCTTGCGCGCTCCTTAATAGTCGCGGCGTGCCTTTGCAGTCTAAGCATCGCGCAGGGTTCGTCTGAAAATAACGCAACCAGAAGCGTTGTTACCAAAGAAGGCTCGGAGGCACGAAGCTCGGCTGCTACGACAAATAGTTATAAATTTCCCGAAATAGTAGTTGTCGGCAACATTGACTCTAGCCTGACGAGCGTCGGCGATAGCTATGGCGGTACGCAAAAAATAAGCAGGACGATGATCGAGTCGATGCCTAGCGGCAACGGCGACTTCGTGCAGCTTTTGCGTACCAATCCAAATGTGCAATTCAGCTCCACAAACCGCCAGAGCACGACGCTAGGCGAGATCAGCCCCGCAAATATCAGTATCAACGGCGCGAAGTATTGGCAAAACAACTTTATGCTTGACGGCGCGAATATGAATAACGATCTTGATCCCGCTAGAAATCCGGGCGGCAATCCTACGCGCTTTTCGGCGTTTGATACGATGAATTCCGTCTCGCAAGGTATGGCGATCGATAGCGATTTTTTACGGAGCGTCGAGGTGCACGATAGCGGCATCTCCGCCAAATACGGCGGATTTACCGGCGGCGTAGTGGAGGCTAAGACGCGAGATCCGCGCGCGGGCTTTCACGGCAAGTTTTCAATGCAGCACACCGAGGATAGCTGGACTAGGTACCATATCTACGGCGATGAACAGAGCTTTGAAAACTCCGCTACTCCGCTAAATCAGCCGAGATTCGATAAGTGGATCACTAGGTTAAATTTAGAGGGCACCGTTACCGAGGATCTGGGCTTGATGTTCGGCTACACCAACACTAGAAGTAAAATTCCGCTCAAGGCCTACGACAGAAGATACAACGCCGATACGACCATCACCGAGCGAGTCCAGAGGCGAAATATAGACAACTACTTCCTAAAAGCGCTTTGGTATGCAAGCGACCGCCTAACTATCACGCCTAGCGTAACCTACGCGCCCGAGCGAAACAAGATGTTTAACGACCACGTCAAGGATTCATACGCCGATATGAAATCGGGCGGTTTAAATTTAGCGCTTAAAGCCGACTACGATGGCGATTTTGCTAGATTTAATCAAATTTTATCCTACAGCAAGCTGGAGAGTTCGCGCGATGCAGAGAATGAATATTACAGGGCTTGGCAATACTCAAACGTAAAGAATTGGGGCAGTAAAATTTTATCTGCTTCGGCGATAGAGGGCGGCTTTGGGGATCTCGATCAGACTCAAAAGAGCTTTTCGTACAACGCGGATCTGGAGTTTAACGAATTTGATCTAGGCGGCAGTAAGCATAGATTTATCACCGGCTTTGAGTTTAAAAAGCAAGAGGCTAAATTTAACGTAAAAAAGGAGTTTATGACCGCCAGCGGAATAGCACCGCTACCTGCGGGCGTAAATGCTTGCGATCCGAATGACGAGCTCTGCTCGATAGACGATTCTTTTGCTAATCGCGGCAGAAGCGGCCAGTTTTTTACGCGAAAAAGCTATTACAAAGGCAATACCAAGGTGGATATGAAGAGCTTGGCGGTTTATCTGGAAGATGAGATAAAAATCGGCGATCTTACCTTACGACCGGGCGTAAGATTAAATAGGGACGATTATATGAAGCAAACGACTGCGGCGCCGAGATTTAACAGCTACTACGATATTTTCGGCGACGGCGATTCGATTCTTAGCTTCGGCGCAAACCGCTACTACGGACGCAATCTCTTTACCTACAAATTAAGAGAAGGTCGAGAGGGTCTCGCCACTACCTACACGCGCCCGCGCAATGCTTATACGCAAAATTGGACGCAACTGCCAAAAGACCAGTCTCTAACTAAATTTAATGAGCTAAAGGTGCCTTATGAGGATGAGCTGGTATTCGGGGCAAAGCAAAAGCTCGGGAATTTCGAGTTTTTCGGCAAATATGTAAGCCGCAAGGGCAGGGATCAGATCATCAAATCTACGCGAAGAGATCTAGGTCTAGCGCCGGATCCGAACTACCAAAACAATTATCAAACCTTTACTAATGACGGCAGAAGCGAGAATAAAATTTTAACCTTCGGCGTTAAGACGATCGATGATTACGAGGCTTTCGGTACGCTAAACGGCTTTGAGCTGGGCTTTGAGCACATCAAGATGAAGACGAACAACACCCTTTACGACATATCGCTTGATAGAGAAACGCTTGAAGATGAAAAGATCGTCGAATATGACGGCAGGCTGATGAGGCTATCGGAGCTTCCGGCGCAGGACTACGCTAGGCCTTGGACGGCGAGCCTAAACATCATCACGAAAATTCCAAGCTACGGCATCAGCGTGAATAACTTCCTCTCGTTTAAAGGCTCGCAAGAAGCAATCGCTCGCACGGGCAGGACGCCTGCGGGCAAGTATCCTGCCAGATACGACAAATACGAAAAGGTAAATCTCGGCAAAAGCTACAGCTGGGATGCGCGCATCGGATACGCTAAAAAGATGGCGGGCGAGGTGGAATTTTTTATGAATTTAGACATCTACAACGTCCTAAATAAGCGCAACAAAGCAAGACTTAGCAGCGACACCTCGCTCGATTTAGTCTATGAGGCGGGCAGGCAGTTTTGGCTGGAGGCGGGCATTCGGTGGTAGCGTGAGCTAAATTTGCGGAGCTTTTAAAATTTCACGGCTCCGCAAAATTTCGTGAAATTTTTTAAATTTAGGGCATTTTGCGAAATTTCAAATTTCACGCCGTGCTCCTTAGAATTTCGTACCGCGCTGTAAAATTTTAGCGTATGCGAAATTATAAAATTTACGCCCAAATTTAACTTGCAATCAATTTAAGGAGTCGAAACGACTTTTTAAATTTAACGCTGATATCGCTTAATAAGCCCTTTCATTGAAATATCACAAACTGCTTTTGAAATTTTGACGGGCTGATCTGCCGCTCTTTCAGCATGTAGCGGCAAACCCTTTCAAAATCCGCCGCGCTCATCATAAAACTGATAAATTCGCCCTTGCCGTCGTAGATGATCAAAGTATCGATCGCACGGAAGCTAAATTTCCCCTCCGTGATCTTTGAAAAAATCAGTTTGGCTATGAAAAAAGGCAAAACTAATGCCGTCAGGCTCATAATAAAAATTATAAATCCCCTAAGGCTCTGTAAAAATCCGGCAAACGCAATGCCTATCACGATGAACGAAAGCACAATACCTGCGGAATTTCTAGCGGGCACGATATGTCCGAATAGCGGCGTAGCGGTGAGCTTTATGAGCGATATCTCATCTAATTTTATAGATTTCGTGATTTTGCCTTTATTAACGTAGTTGATACTCCTATCCGTCAAATGAACAAAGCGCGTATGGGCGCTGTTGAGATAGGACACGATGGCGAATGCTACGTAAACAAACGGCGTATAGTATGGAAAAATATCCCCTATGTATAGAAATACCGGTACCGCCAAGGGAGCGAAGAATAGATTATAAATAAAGAATACTATTATGTTGTAGTCTTTGACGACGAGGGGTTTATTGTAAAATTTCGGCGGATTTCGATGCTCGGCGCCGTTTTGCTCAGGCTGTTGCGACCTCCGCGATTCGCCTTTTAAATTTTGCATTAAATTTACCCCTGTTTTTAAAATTTATCGCTAGCGGCTTGGGCGTTTTGCGGCACTAAATTGCCGTCCTCGCCGCACGCCTTAGCGACGCAATCCCAAGCGAAGCCTGCCTTGCGTCCTTTTAAATTTCATTTCGTTAAAATTTGTCCGCGCCGCGCATCGGCACCCCTGCGCTTATGAACTGCACCGCGTGCGCTTACCGCGCCGCCGCATGAAATTTCGAGGCCTCACGGCTCGAAATCAAAGCAGTAAAAATCATCCGCCTCGCTCCAAAGCTCCTCTAGCGAGCGTCCGTCTATCTGCGGCGCGGTATAGAGCTCTCGCAACGTGGCGAAATACCGCTCGCCGCTTGCGTTTGCGCCCGCCTCGTCCGCGCATCTTTGAAACGGGCAGCGATCCGCATAGGCGATGATCATGTATTCCGCGCCGCGCAGGCGAAAGCTAAGCTCGGGCTCGCCGCCCTCGGCTACGCATTTTAGAAGCATTTGCTCTATGGTTTCAAATGAGTAGTCTGACATTTCGCTCCGATCTTAAAATTTTATCTCTGCCGCGATGCTTACTGTGCCGCCGCATATCGCGAGCCATTTTACTCCGCCAAAAACCCGAAGCGCTCGATCATATCCAAAAGCATATCGGCTCTGCAAATTTCATCGTCCAGCAGGTCATCGTATTGATCTCGCAGTCGCTCGGCGTCTTGCGCCACGGGCTCTAGATACTCCCTAGCCTGCGCGGGCTCGCCCTTCATCACGAAGTATTCGCCTAAGATCACGCGAGCTTGCGTCTTGCTAACCTCGTCGCCTTCGCCCTCAAGTGCCGCTTTTAGGCTCTGCACGCCGCCCTCCTCAAGCCCCCGTGAGAGCTGCGTTACCTTCTGTAAAGCTTCGCATCCATTTTGCTCCTTAGTTAAATTTTATTTGAAATAGTAGAACAAATTTCCGCCGTACTCAAGATCCACGAACTCCTTGCTGTCGAAATAGAGCTTAAATTTCATGTGGCTTAGGTATTTGGCGTCCCGCGCTTTCTCTATAAAATTTCTTATCAGCCGCTCTATCTTTCCACCCCCTTCGCGGCGTGCCGCGTCCTGCCTCGTGAAATAAAAAACTACGGGCACGTCGGACGCCGCCGCGATATACCAAATTTTAAGCGGCGCTAAAAGCTCGTTTCGGTTTCGCAGCAGCTCCTCTACCGCGCCTTGGATCAGATCGGTGCGGATCTGCGACTCAAAGGACTCGACCGAGATATAAAAGCTCTTAAGTCCGTTTAGCTTCGCGCAAAGCGGCGTGCGGGCGAGGTAGCGCTCGATGCACTTTTTATCGGTGATTTTTGCGGCGTCTTTATCGAAGCGAAGCACGATCTTAAGCCACGCCGAGTCCCTGCCCGCGCCGTAAAACGTGCTGATCGCTCGAGTTTTAAATTTAGCGTCTATGAACTCTATCAGACCCCTGACGTTTTCACTATTTTTGACTTTACCCTCTATGATCTCTTTGCAGCGCCTGCTCTGATACGGGCTTAGATCGCAAAACATTGCGCGCCTTTAATTTAAAGCTAAATTTACTCTACGCTATAAGCCTGCAGCATATCGAAGGTGGGAGCGAAAAAGAGCGCGCCCGTCTTTGCCGTGCTAAAATCTAGCAGCCGGTCGTAGTTGCCTCGCGGGCGGCCGATAAACATACTCTCAAGCATCAGCTCCAGCGTGCTAAAGGTGCTTGCGTAGGCGATGAAGTAGGTTCCCGTCTCGCCGCCCTGCATAAACGGCATATTGTCGCGCACGACCTTTTTATCGTCGCCGACGTTGGCTGCGGCGGAGTGCGAGTTGCTAGGTTTTATATCCTCGCTCATCTCGATGTCGTTTTGTTTGCTACGCCCGATGACGCGCTCCTGCTCTGCGACGCCCGCGGCGTTCCATGCGCTCATATCGTGGATGTATTTTTGCACGAAAAGATAGCTGCCGCCCTTGTACGCCGCGTCCTCGTCGCCTACCTTGGCAAAAAAGTCGCGATCTGCGCCCTGCGGGTTTTCGGTGCCGTCCACAAAGCCGATGATAGCGCGTCCATCGTAGTATTTAAAGCCGCAGATCTCCTCCTCGCACGTCGCGACGTCCTTTAGCGCGGCTCTGATCCCGCTTGCCATATCGTAGCAAACGGCTTGATTCGCCGCTCTAATGTGGATATGAATATCGCCGCCGGTAGCAGGCGCAATGTGTTTATCGCCTCTAATCTCTTCAAAATTTTTTAGCTCCTTCGGCAAAGGCTTCGGCAGGTCTAGCATTTTCCACGCCTCAAAGCCTACGCCCAGCACACAGCTTATCTCGCTAGTCGCGCCGAATCTTATAATGGCGGTTTTATTTAAATTTGCCACTATAGTGCAAAGGTTCTCGAAAGCCTTTTTGCAGGCGGCTTTGTTCGTGTTAAAGCGCCAGATCATAAACACGGTGTTGTTGCCGGGCGCGTCGGTTACGTTTTGGGATTTGACATGCGCATAGGTGCAACTTTTTTCTTTACTCATTTTCTCTCCTTCAAAGTAAAAATTTAAAATGAATTTTAGCGCAATATCGGTAAATGGCGGGCGCAGAGATAAAATTTAGACGGCTTTGGGTTTGATTTTGGCGGAGGAAATTTTGTCTTTGATCGTAGGATTTACGGCGAGGGTGGAATTTTGGCTTTAAATTTATAAAATTTGCGCCGAGTGGAAAGCGAAATTTTGAAGTTTTGCGGGGATGAAATTTTAAGATAGTGGCAGATGGGAAGGGATTCGAACCCTCGAAAGCTTGCACTTTACACGCGTTCCAGGCGTGCTCCTTCAACCGCTCGGACACCCATCTAAATAAAAGTCGCGATTATAGCGAAAATCTAAAATTTTGCCAAATTCCGTTTCGGCGCGCAACCCGTTTTGCCTTTAAATTTAAAACGCGGCGCTTAGAATTTTACCGCAGCGTTTGGAATTCTATCGCAACGCTTGGAATTTTTCTGTAGCGATTAGAATTCCGCTGTGCTGCTTGGAAATTTTACCGCAGCGCTTGGAATTCTACCGTTCCGCGAAGCCTGGCCGCCTTAAGCTTCCTAGCCGAGCGGCGATTTTACCTTGCTGCGGATATTTTAAAATTTGGATTACTTTTTAAATTTAGACTTGCCGTCCGATGCGAGGCTAAATTTAAAAAGCGCAAGCAGATTTTACTTTCATATAGTCCGCTTGCGCCGTAAAATTTCGGCGGCGCTTTAAATTTAGAGATATTCTGAAATTTCGCGCCACCGATAAATTTAAAAAGCTAATTAAAAATTCTATCCTTCGGGAAGGTGGACATATCGGGCTGCACGTCCTGCTCCGCGCCGATAAGCACCTTGATTTCGCTATCTTCGATGCTAAAGCCGCCGCCGAGCGCCTTGTATGCATTCACTGTCGCGTTTAGCACGTCAAGATCGGTCTGCACTTTGTTTAGCTGCGCGCTAAGTAGGTTTCGCTGCGAATCCAAAAACTCCAGATGATCGCTGTAGCCCGTCTGATACCTGCTCGAGGCGTTTGAATAAATTTTGCTTTGCGAAGCGACGAGATCGGCGAGACTTGCCTGCCTTAATTTAGCGTTTTGCACGCCTACAAGCGCGTCGCGAACGTCGCCGAAAGCGGTTTTAAGCGCCTTGTCGTATGCGATGAAGCTCGCGTTTTGCTCTAAATTTGCAAGCTCTACGTGCCTTTTTTGGCGGCCGAAATCAAGCAGCGGTCCTGCGAGCGAGCCGCCGATATTCCACGTACTCGCGCCCGCGGTAAACAGCCTGTCAAACTCGCCGCTTGCGTATCCCGCCGAGCCCGTAAGCGAGAAGGTAGGGAAGTAGCCCGCCTTGGCGACGCCCACTAAGAAGTTGCTTGCGCGCAGATTTTCGAGCGAGCTTGCGACGTCCGGACGGTGCAGGATCACGTCGCTTGGGATTCCGCTTGGGATCTGCGGAGCGCTAGGCATTTTCGCAGCGGTCTGCGGCGCGCCGCGTAAAATTTCATCGTAGCTCTTGCCCGTTAGGATATTTAGCGAGGTCTGCGCTGCGGAGAGCTGATTTTGCACGCTTATGAGGCTTGCCTCGGCGCTTTGGACCGCGGCTTTGGCCTGATAAAATACGATCTCGCTAACTGCGCCTGCATCGAGCTGCTTTTTGCGGTAGTTTTGCGTATCTTGATAGCTTTTTAGGCTGTCTTTTAAAATTTTCTCCTGCTGCTTTAGTGCTAGTAGCGTAAAATAGGTCGTTGCAACCGTGCTAGTAATCGTATTTTTGGCGGTTTCGTAGTCGTATTTCGTCGCATTAAATCGCGATCGCGCCGAATCTACGCTGTTGCGCACGCGCCCCCAAAAATCGATCTCGTAGCTTAGCACGGCGCCGATCTGATACGAGCCATGGGAGTTGCGATCAGGCTGGTTGCCGAAATTATTTTGACGCACCGCGCTGCCGCTTAAATTTACGTTCGGCAGATATTCAAGCTTGTTCAGCCCTAAATTTACCCGCGCGTACTCGACGTTATTCAGCGCGGTTTGCAAGTCGGAATTTTGCTCCAGCGCGCTTTGGATCAGGGCGTTTAGCTGCGGATCATTAAAGCTTTTCCACCACTGCGTACTAACGTTCGTGCTCGCGTAATCCGCCTTAAAGCCGGTCTGCTTTTGCGGCGTAACGGGCTTGAAGTTGCAACCGCAGAGTAAAATTCCAAGCGTCAAGGCGCTTAAAAGAGCATTATTTATTTTCATCGTTCACCTCGTTAGTTTGGACTTTTTTACCGCGTCTATCAAGCCAAGCGTTGAAGCTTTCGAGCAGGTAGAAAAACAGCGGCACGAAAAAGATCGCGATCGTAGATGCCGCGAGCATTCCGCCTACTACGCCGGTTCCCAGCGCGTGGCGGCTAGCAGCGCCAGCGCCGGTGGCGATAACCATCGGAAGCACGCCAAGACCGAACGCAAGGCTCGTCATCACGATAGGGCGGAACCTCATCTTGGCGGCTTCTATGGCGGCATCGGCGATAGAGCGATGATTATTTAGGTGCTCGTTCATCGCAAATTCCACGATCAAAATCGCGTTTTTCGCCGCCAGACCGATTAGAAGCAAAAGTCCGATCTGAAAATATATGTCGTTATTCAGCCCGCGGAAATACGTAAATACGAGCGCGCCGAATACCGAAAACGGCACGGCGGTAAGCACGGCAAGCGGCATGAGCCACCTTTCGTATTGAGCCGCCAGGATCAAAAACACGAAGATCATTCCAAATACGAATGCCTGTGCGCCCTTGCCCGTCTCGCTGACCTCTTGATACGCGGAACCTGCCCAGCCGATCGAATATCCGCTAGGAAGCTCCTCTTTTATGACCTCTTGGATCGCTGCGATCGCCTGACCCGAGGTGTAGCCCGTGTTTGGCTCACCCATAATCTGCGCTGCCGGGAAGGCATTAAATCTATTAACGGAATCAGGACCCAGCGAGCGCTCAAGCCTTACTAAAGAATTTAACGCGATCAGATCGCCGCTGCCGCTGCGGACGTAGAGCGATTTTAGATCGTTAGGATCGTCTCTGTAGTCTTGCGTAGCGCGGATATATACCTTAAACGTGCGGCCCAAGAGGTTAAAGTCGTTGATGTAATACTGCCCGATGGTGGAATTTAGTACGGTGAAAATGTCGGCTATCTTAACGCCTAGCATCTTTATCTTCTCTTTATCGAGATAGAGCTTATACTGCGGGAAATCGGTATCCAGCGTCGTTCGCACGAGCTTTAAAGCGGGGTGTTGATTAGCTTTGGCAGTTACGCGATCCATATCTGCGCGAATTTCATCGTAGCTCTTGCCCGCCGTGCTTTGCGCGTAGAGCTCAAATCCGCCCGTAAGTGAAAGCCCCATGATAGGCGGTGGCGTGACGACGTAGGTCATCGAGTTGCGATCGGCGCCGTAGAGCTGCCCGTTTAGCGCGGCGGCTAAGGCGAAGTTGGAATTTTCATCACCCGGGCGATCTTTCCAGTCTTTTAGCTTCATAAAAAAAGCTCCCGCATTTTCTCTAAGCGCTCCTGCTAGCATATCGTATCCCGTGATTTGGGTTATATCTTTTACGTTTGGATACTTTTTAGCGATACTTGCGATGAAATCCTGATCGGCTTCCGTCCTAGGTAGAGTAGATGCCGAGGGAAGCGTAGTCATTGCCATAATCGAGCCTTTGTCCTCGTTAGGCACCAGACCGCTAGGAGTGAGCACAAGAAGCTTCACCATCGCATAGATGATGATGCCTACAAAAACGAGGCTGATTAGTACGTGGCGAAGAACCATGCCGACGCCTGCGGCATAAATTTTAGTTGAGATGCTAAAAAGATTATTAAACCATCTTATAAAGAAAAAAGGCTCAGATTCCTTTTTTTGCAAGATTAGAGCGCAAAGTGCGGGTGTTAGTGTAAGGGCTACGAAGCCTGAAAAACATACCGAGGCTACGAGCGTTAATGCAAATTGCCTCTGCATAACCCCCGTAAAGCCCTCCATAAACGCAACCGGCACGAAAACCGCTGAGAGCACGAGCACGATCGAGATGACGGGCGCTACGATCTCGCCCATCGCTTTTGTGGTAGCCTCTTTGACGCTAAGATCCGGCTCCTCGTGCAAAATTCTCTCTACGTTTTCGATCACGATAATGGCGTCGTCCACGACGATGCCGATAGCTAAAATAAGCGCGAAAAGAGTGATTAAATTTATTGAAAATCCGAAGGCATAAATTCCGATAAACGCGCCGCAGATCGATACGGGCGCAGCAAGCGTCGGAATGATCGTCGCTCTAAGGTTCCCTAAGAACATATACATAACGACGATGACGAGAATTAGCGCTTCAATGAAAGTATGAATGACCTCTTCGATCGAGACTTTTACGAAGCTCGTCGTATCGTAGGCGACGTCGTAGGTCAGCTCGCCTGGGAAATTTGGTTTAAGCTCGTCTATGCGCTTATTTACCGCTTCAACTACGGCTAGGGCGTTGGCGCCACTTTGCATAAAGATAAGCACAGGCACCATCTCTTTACCGTTAAATTTCGCCGAGATATTGTAGCTTGCGCCGCCAAGTTTGACATCGGCGACATCTTTTACGCGCAAGAAATTCCCATCTTTTTGCGCGCGTATGATGATATTTTCAAACTCTTCGACGGTTTTTAAACGACCCTCAGGCTTGATCGCATATACGTAGGGATTGCCTAAGTTCATCGGCTGCTCGCCCATCTTACCCGCGGCGTATTGGCTGTTTTGCTCGCTTATCGCAGCGATTATCTCGGCAGTCGTAACGTTAAATTTCTTAAGTAGCTCAGGCTTAACCCAGATCCTCATAGCATAGTCTTTCGTACCCAGCGCCTGCGCTTCGCCGACGCCCGGCACGCGCTTTAGCTCATCTACGACGTTGATAGCTACGTAGTTTTGCATCTCTACAACATCCATCTGTTCGCTAGGATCGTAAAACGCAAGCACTTCGAGCATCGTACTGCTACGCTCGGTGACGGTTACGCCGTACCTACGCACTTCGTCGGGAAGTAGCGTAAGAGCTGGCGTGACGCGGTTGTTTACATTGACTTTCGCATCTGCTGGATTTGTGCCGATTTGAAAATATACGTTGATACGAACGTCGCCGGAGGAGCTTGCTGAGCTTTCCATATAGATCATATTTTCAACGCCATTGATTGCGTTTTCAAGAGGGGCTGCGACGACGTCAGCGATCGTTTGCGCATCCGCGCCGCTATATGTAGCGCTAACGACGATTTGCGGCGGCGTGAGTTGCGGATACTCCTCGACGGAGGAATTTTTAAGAGCCAAAACGCCCGCGATTACGATGATGATCGAAACGACGCAGGCAAAAACGGGGCGGTTGATGAAAAATTTAGAAAACATTATTTCCCGCTTTCTGCATTGCTCTGAGACGGTTGCTCGTTCGGCTGCCCCGCTACGTAGGGATCGGTGCTTGCGGGTACGGGAGTGACCTTGGAGCCCACGTTGATCTTTTTAAAATTATCCAAAATGATCTGATCGCCGTCTTGCAGTCCGCTTGAGATCGTCGCCGTACGGGTATCTTGCGCCGAAATTTTGACCACCTTTTTAGCGACCTTTCCGTCTTGCACGACGTAGACTATGGTGTTGCTAAGATCTTGCTTGAGCGCAACTTGCGGAATTTTAAAGCCGTTTTTCTGATAAAAGCCATCGACGCTTACTTTAGTAAAAACGCCCGGGCGAATTTCCAAGCTTGGATTTGGAATTTGAGCTTTGGCGCTGACTGACGCTGTGTTTGTATTGATGACACTATCGATGAAACTTAGCGTGCCATTGTAGTCCTTGCCGCCGAGATTTATGCTTACCTGACGACCCAGCTGCTTCCACTGCCCGTTTCTTAAATTTGCATCAAGCTCCAGCCTATCGACGTCCGCGATGCCGAATTCCACGTCGATCGGATCAAATTTAGAAAGCCTAACCAGATCCTCGCCCACGTTTACGTATGCGCCTACGTCTTTTTGCGTATCGCCAGCCATGCCGTCAAAAGGCGCGGTTACGAGCGAGTGATCAAGATCGATCTTAGCGCTTTTAAAATTTGCTTCGGCTACCATAAATGCCGCTTTTGCGGTATCGAAATCCTTTTGAGAGATCGTGTTGCTAGCTTTTAGCGCTTTGGCTCTTTTGTAGTCCGCCGAGGCGTTTTGCAGATTAGCGTTTGCGCTGTCAAACGCCGCTTGGTAGCGCGAGCGGTCGATCTCGTAGAGCACGTCGCCCTTTTTGACGCTGTGACCCGGCTCGAAAAGCTGCTTTTCGATGGTGCCCGAAACCTGCGGCTTTAGCATTATCTCAAGCTCGCTTACGGTCTGTCCGTTAAATTTTAAAATTATCGGCACGTCGGCGGATTTGGCGATAAATACACCAACCGGTAGCGCGGGGGTCTCGCCGCCTTGCTTCGCGCCGCTTTCCTCCTTTTTTTCGAAATAGGAGCAGCCCGAAACTAAAAACGCTGCGAAAATCAAACTAGCGACTTTTTTCATGTAAATTCCTCTATTTGGGTTAAAATTTTGTATTTGTAATAGTTATTACGAATAAATTATAAATTATAATAAAAACTATATAAATAAAACTTAAATTTAGCCCGTAAAATAATATATCTGGGGAATTATAGCGGAATTTCGATATAATCGCGCTAAAATTTTAAAGGCTTTTTATGAGAAAAATTCTTACTATCGCGGGATCTGATAGCGGCGGCGGCGCGGGCATTCAAGCCGATATCAAGACGATTAGCGCGCACAAGATGTTTGCTATGAGCGCTATTACGGCGCTTACGGCGCAAAATTCGCGTGGCGTATTCGGCGTGCTGGACGTTTCGCCAGATTTTGTGGGGGCACAGCTCGATGCGATTTTTAGCGACATCTTTCCGGACGCCGTTAAAATCGGAATGATCTCCAATGAGGGGGTTGCCGAGGCTATCGCAAAGAGCCTGAGCAAGCACGGCGCGAAAAACGTCGTCTTAGATCCCGTGATGGTCGCTACTAGCGGCGGAGTTTTGATGAAACAAAGCGCGCTGCATGCGCTAAAATACGAGCTCGCCCCCGCCGCGGAGATCATCACTCCTAACGTGCGCGAAGCGGAGGTCTTGGCGGAGATGAAAATTTCAAGCTTAGCCGATATGCGCGCCGCTGCGGTTAAAATTTCGCAATTTTTTAGCGGCGCGATTTTAATTAAAGGAGGCGATCTTGCGGGTGCGAGCGGGGCTTGCGGCGCGGAGGATGCGGATACGGCGCAAAATTTTAAAGCTTTTGGGCGCGAGATGGGCGAAAACGGGGCCCTCAAAAATTCTGCGGGTTTGACGGAGCGCGCGAATTTCGCGAGTGAAAATTTTACTAGCGAATGCAAAAATTTAACTGCGAACGAGAAGCCCTCTTTTGAACAAAATTTATCCGCAGCCTCCCTAGGCGCTGGTTTTGAACCGAGCAGAGAGGGCGCGGATTTGACAAATTTCGCGGTCGATATTTTGTATGAAAACGGCAAATTTTACGAATTTTCCGCGCCTAAAATTGCTACGCGCAACACCCACGGTACGGGCTGCACGCTCTCAAGCGCGATCGCATGCGCGCTGGCGGCGGGGCTTAGCCTGCCCGCAGCCGTCGCCCATGCCAAGGGCTTCGTGCGCAGGGCGCTGGGCTGGGGTGAGCAGATCGGGCACGGATGCGGCGCGATAGATCATTATTTCACGGTCCAAGATCCCTTCGGCGCGGACTTTGGCGGATCTTGCGCGAACGAAGTTAAAATTTCAAGCGCTCGTTGAAATCCCCGCATTCGTAAAATTTCAAAACTCCGCTGCTATTAAATTTAACCTAGCGGCACGAGATCGTCCAAATGGCTCGTCGCGACTTGTGATAAACGGCGGAATTGCGTGGCTAAAAAGCGTGTTGCGGGAGTAGTGCGCTTAAAATTTTAGTTGATTTTCAGGCATCATAATCCGCGTAGAATTTTAAAGAATTTTTGAATTTTATTGTAGGGTTCGCGTTGCAAGTTAGGGCTTTCCTTATTTGCCTTATGCTATAGCTTTGCTTCGTGGCATTGCTAAATTTGCGTTATTTCTTATAGGTCTTTATGCGCGAAAAAAGAGAGTTAGAAATATAAAACTAGTCATGCATTCACTGCTCACGTTACTGCCTACCTTCACCCCTATAAGGTAGACGCATCATTGTATGTCCGACCATTGCGCTATACTTGCCGCGGCATTGCGTCCCCGCTGCGAACTTAGCGATCTATGCCCGCCGCCTCATATTCGCAGGGCTTACTAAAATTCCAAATTTTCTAGCAAAAGAGTTATAATGGCTAAAATTACGTAAATTTAGGAATTTAAAATGCACTGCAAAAAAGGACTACTACTCTTAATCATCGTCTCAGGGATAATCTCTGCCGCAGATAACTGGATCGCATCGCTACTGCTACCTAGCATCGCAGATTCGTTTGGGGTGCAGGTAAGCGCCGCCTCCACAGTTTTGACGGCATATCTGATCCCCTATGGCTTACTTCAGCCGGTTTACGGACATCTTAGCGATCGCTACGGTAGAGGTAAAATTTTAATCTCGCTAATGCTCTTTTTGGCGATATTTACGTTTCTTTGCTCCACTGCAAAAAGTCTAGCGTGGCTTGTTATATTTCGCTTTTGCACGGGATGCGCGGCGGCGGGTATAATCGCCGTCTGCCTCGGCGTTATAGGCGATGCATATGACGATAAGGATAGACAAAAAATCGTAGCGATATTTCTGGGCTCGGTATTTTTAGGGCAGGGACTTAGTGCGGCTTTAGGTGGATGGGCGGTGGCTAGATTTTCTTGGAGGGAGATATTTTTAGCCTTTTCTGCGCTGTCTGCGGTATCTTTCGTATCACTATTTACGCTAAATTTCAAAGACGCTCCGAAAAGCAAAGGCGAGAGCTTCGTAAAATCCCTAGCCAGCTTGCGCGGCGATGCTGCGCTTTTGAGAAGCTATTTTTTGGCTTTATGTAACGGCGTAATCGTGCTTGGGGCGTATTCATTCATAGGCGCTTATCTACTTAAAAAGCTGGGCTTGAGTTCAAATTTCGCCGGAGTCTGCCTTATGCTTTACGGCGTCGCTTGCTTTTTGGCAGGAAACGCTGCTAGATATTTAAAAGAGAAGTTGCCGCCAAAAGAAATTCTATCCCTCGGCTTTTTGGCGTCCGCTTCTGCGCTGTGCCTTTTGGCGAGTTGCTTTGCTGCCACTGCATATGTAGGGACGTTTTTGCTGGGATTCGGCTATGTTTGCGCGCAGTCCGTCCTAGCAAGTGCAGCGCTTCGTTGTGGCTCCGCCAAAGGTCTATCCTCTGGGATCATAGGCACGGCGATATTTTTCGGAGGTGGTATCGGTACTGCCGTAGGTGGCAAGACGCTTGAATATTTAAGCTACCAAGGGCTATTTTGCGGCTTTGCCGCGTTAGCCGCCGCGCTGCTGATTTTTTACCGTGCAAGCTTTAAGGGCACGCGCGAAATTTAATTCTCTGCAACAATAGCAGAATTTAAAATTAGGCACACTTAGCTGCCGAGAAATTTCATAAAATTACGCTATTTCAGGGCGCTACATTCGGTATCGTCGTAAATATCGCAGTTCATTGCATCACGCTGCCGCTTTTAGGACTTGCACCACCGCTTTTTCAGCTTCCGTGGTATGAGTTTGTTTCGGAATTTTTCGGACACGCGGTTTGGTTTTGGGCGATCGAAGTATTCCGCCGCGATCTACGAAATCGCGTAACGGGTGAGCCCGATCCCGCGGACCGCTCGGGCCCTTCGCTCTTCTAGCTAAATTTGGAATTCCGCCCCGTTTAGTGCGGAATTCCGTCATTTTTTATAAACGCAGTAAAATCACGATAAATTTTTATGTTAAAATTATGATTAATAAAATTTCAAAAGGAGCGGCAATGAAATATAAAATTTTAGTTGCAATCTTTACGGCTGCTCTGGGCTTACAGGGAGCGCTTGCGAGCGATTTTAGTGAGCGGGCTTGTGCGGCGCTAAAGGGCACGAAAATTTACGATACAAAGATTAGCGAAGCGATCTGGAATCAAAGCGGCGAAATCGGCGCCGATAAGATGTCTGCGCTAACGGGTGGAGCCAAAAAGATGCTAAAAGCCGCGCCGCACTGCATAATTCACGGCGAGATAGCCTCACGTACGGGCTCAGACGGCAAGCATTACGGCATAAAATTTGAGCTGCGCTTGCCAGGCGACTGGAACGGCAAGCTGCTATTTCAGGGCGGAGGCGGTTTGGACGGCTTTGTAGCGCCGGCTCTTGGCGCCGTATCTATCCGTACTAGCACCGCAACACCCGCGCTTATGAGGGGCTATGCGGTAGTTGCGACCGATTCGGGACATCCTACACCTACGCCCGAGTTCGGACTTGAGCAACAGGCGCGGTTAGACTATGCCTATCAGGCTATCGGCAAGGTCGCGAGCGTCTCAAAGCAGCTGGTTTTCGCGGCGTATAAAAAAGCGCCCGTGCACAGCTATTTTATGGGCTGCTCAAACGGCGGGCGCTCGGCTCTGATGGCGGCGCAGAGGTATCCGCTGGAATTTGACGGCGTAATCGCGGCAAATCCCGGCTTTAGGCTTTCGCGCGCGGCGATCGCGGAGCAGTGGGATAACCGGCAGCTTATGAAGATCGCGCCTAAAAACGCTACGGGGGAGAAAATTTTTGCAAACGCCCTTACGCAGGAGGATCTGGATAAGCTAAGCAGGGCGGTTCTGGATAAATGCGACGCGCTAGACGGGCTAAAAGACGGAATCATCGGCGCTTGGGAGCGTTGCGGGTTCGATCCCAGCGGACTTGATCTGCCCAAAGATAAAATTTCTGCGATAAAGGCGATATTTGATGGCGCAAAAAACAGCAAGGGCGAGCAAATTTACAGCGGCTGGTTTTACGACGCGGGGGTAAATCAGCCCGGCTGGCGCATGTGGAAGCTTGGCGACTCGCAAAGCGCCGAGCCAAATGCTAGAAATATCGTGCTTTCAAAGGGCTCGATGAATTATTATTTCTTGACGCCGCCGCAACCGGAGTTTGATCTGATGAAATTTGATTTCGATAAGGACGTAGAGCGAACGTTCGAAACCGCGGCAATAAACGATGCGATTTCGACCAAGCTTGATAGCTTCCGCGCTAACGGCGGTAAACTCATCATCGTAACGGGCGTCTCAGATCCCGTATTTTCGGCGATGGATCAGCGCGATTGGTTTAAAAAGCTAGTGGAAACCAACGCGAACGCGGATGAGTTTGCGCGATTTTTTGCCTTGCCGGGGATGAATCACTGCGGCGGCGGTAATGGCATCGATGACGTCGATCCGCTAAGCGCGCTTGAAGCGTGGCGCGAGCAGGGAACGGCTCCATCTAGCCTGCTGGGCAAAAGCACGAGCCGCGCCGGTAAGCAGATCCCTATTTGCGCGTATCCAAAAGTGGCTACCTACGTAGGCGGCGACGAAAATAGCGCGAGCAGCTTTGAGTGCAGATAAAATTTATTTAAAGGAGTAAAGATGAGAGGTAAAATTTTAATCGCAGCCTTTGCGGCGCTGCTTTTGTGTGGCTGCGTGGCGCACGATGCAAAGCTGGGCAAGGCGGCAAATGCAATGAATGAGAGGAGTGAAAGTGCCGCTGCAGATTGCGGCACGAGCGAAGGCGTCTGCAAAGTGCCCGCGGTGCAGGGGCCGATGATAGGCGGCGGCACGGATGAGCACGGCTGCTTGGTTGCCGCGGGGCAGAGCTTTTCAAAGATCAAGAATGGCTGCGTGCAGGTTTTTGATGTCGCGGACGTGAGGCTGGACGACCCTGATAACGCTACGCTCGCGATCTACGGGATATTTTCCGCGGATAAAAGCAGGGTAGAAATTTTTTGGGCGAGCTTGCCGCAGAGCGAAATTTTAAGCAAAGTTAAGGGCGGCTACTACGTCTCGAAGGACGGAAAAATTTCGCTGCTAAAAACAAAAAGCGGCAAGGGCTATAAGATCCGCAGAAAATAGCGGATGAAATTTTAAGTCAGTCAAATTTCGCGCGCTGCGGAGAAATTTAATCCAAGCGCGCCAAGGTTTAGCCGATCTAGTAGAGCCTAAGGCTTAAATTTAGGGTAAGCTAATACCAAGCATTCGGTTATTTGCGGCATCTGCCGTCTATAAAAATTTAATCAAAGGAGCAAAAATTGAGGTCATAAAAGTAGATCTACAAAAATCATATCCCAAACCCAGGCGCAACCACGCTCGTATCGGCCAAATACGATGGCGATGTCAACGCGATGGCGATAACGTGGGCGCAGGCGCTTGACTACGACAAGGTTACCATCGTGTCGCATAATGGCTCGTACACGAGGACGCTCATCGAAAAGAGCGGGTATTTCGCCGTGCAGATCCTACGGCCGCGCAGGCGGAGCTGGTTAGCGAGCTGGGCGCCGAAAACAACTCGCGCTTTGATAACGCTGACAAGATGAAAAACGTGGAAATTTTTTATAAAGAGGAGTTTGATGTGCCGCTGATCGCGGGCTGCGCGGCGTGCTAGTTTGCAAGCGTATCCCCGAGCCTCACAATGAGCAGAATTATGATCTTTTCATCGGCGAGGTCGTCGCGGCATACGCGGACGAGCGGATATTTGACGGCGGACGCTGGCTGTTTGAAAAGATCCCTGACGAGCTAAAGACGCTTCACTACGTCGCCGGCGGTCGGTACTATCTAGACGGCAAAGCGGTAGATACCAAGCGCACGCCCATAAGCGACGAATAAAACGCCCCGCAAAACGTGGTGAGCGCGTAAATTTAAGATGAGTGCACGCGTGAATACGCGGCGAGCTTCGGTAAAATTTCAAACTGAAGAATTCAAGAAAGGATAGAAAATGAAAAAATATATCGTCATCACCGGCGCAAGTTCGGGAATCGGAGCGGCTACGGCAAAGGCATTTGCGAGGCGCGGAGAAAATTTGATCCTAATCGCGCGCAGAGCGGAGCTGCTGCAAAGCTTAAAGGACGAGATCGCTAAAATTTCGCCCAAATCAGATGTCGTGATTAAAATTTGCGACCTTGCGCGCAGCGAGAACGTCTTAGCGCTTTGGGACGAGCTAAAAAGCTACGAGCTAAAGGCGCTAATTAATAGCGCGGGCTTCGGGGATTTTGGCTTAGTGGGAGAGCAGGATTTGCAAAAAACGGTAAGAATGATAGACCTAAACGTAACCGCGCTCGCGATACTTTCGAGCTTATTTGTGCGAGATTACAAACTCAAGCAAACTCAGCTAATAAACATCTCCTCCGTGGGCGGCTATTTTCTGGCGCCCGGCGTCGTGCCGTATTGCGCTACAAAATTTTTCGTAAGCGCTTTTACCGAGGGTTTGCGCCACGAGCTGGCGCAGGATAAAGACGCCAAAATGCAGGCTAAAATTTTAGCTCCCGCCGCTACTAAAAGCGAGTTTTGCGACGTAGCTTCGGGAAAGCGTGGATTCGATTACGATGCGGCGTTTTCGCAATACCACAGCAGCGAACAAACGGCAGAATTTTTGCTCACGCTTTACGATAGCGATGCATGCATCGGAGAGGTGGATTTGGCTAGCTTCGAATTTAAACTTAGCGAACCGAAATTTAATTATATAGCAGCCGCCAAATAGCGGATCGGGTGAGGCGCAAGCTCACTTATAGCTTGCGCTGTTAAGTTGCTTCTTTGCGTGCGAGCAGGACTTGATTAGCTTCGTAGCGACAAGCTGCGCAGGCAGGCGCCTTTGAATTTACGCATTTATAGATCGCACGATGAGCCTGCTGTGCAGACGATATGCGCGTAAAATTTAGAATAACGTAGCGCCTGAGCTAAATTTGACCGTAAAGCGCGTTAAAATTTAAAGAAATTTAAGGAGTGAAAATGGGAAAATCCGCCTTGGTGCTGGGCTCTACGGGCGTCGTAGGCAGGGAGCTGGTGCGCGAGCCTTGCGAGAGCCCGGGTTACGATGAGGTAGAGGCATGGACGCGCCGCGAGATAGGCTTTTGCCGTCCTAAGCTTCGCGCGCGGATCATTGATTTTGAGGGTATCTCGGATATTGTGCCACATAAATTTGATGAAATTTTTTGTGCGCTAGGTACGACGATGAAACAAGCGGGCTCGCGCGAGGCGTTTTTGCGCGTGGATGTGGACTACGTCTATGCGGCGGCGAAGTGGGGCAAAGCAGCGGGCGTGCGGTGCTTTGTGCTCGTATCAGCTCCGGGTGCGAACGAGGGCTCGCTAAGCTTTTATCTACGCGCCAAAGGACGTATTGAGCGGCGCGTGAGCGAGCTTCGCTTTGACAGCCTTCAGATCGTCCGTCCGCCGTTAATCTTGGGCGAGAGATCGGATGCTCGCCCGCTAGAACGGCTCGCGGCGACGGTTTTTAAACTGCTACCCGCCTGCGTGTTCGGTAAATTTAGGCCTCTTAGCGGCGCAAGTATCGCCCGCTGCGAGCGTGATTTTTAGCTCAAAATCCTATAAAAATTCGCTCATTTTTTCTCTTTATTTTGTTTGATCTCCTCAAGACTTAGACCGCTTTTACCGATGCTGTCCATACCGAGCGTTTCGATCATTACGAGTATTGCGGCTGGGTCTTTGTCTAATACGCGTGCTAGCGTGTCCGTAATCTCGGCGATGATTTGCTTTTTTTGCTCTTTTGTAGGCTCTGGAGCGGCTACTTTTATATTTACGAATGGCATTTTCTCTCCTTAAATTTGATAAAGCAGGGCTAATTATATCAAATTTTAGCCTGTTACCCGTCTCGCTTGCGTTCTAAAATTTAAGTAGATATATTAGAATTTAACTTTAAATTTGATTTAAAGCTAGTATGATTATTATGTGATTTGGTAGTAGTAAAATTTGATAAATTTACCCAAAAGGAGCGAATATGCGTAAGAATTTTTTCGGTTCTATCGTTTTGGCTGCGGCCTTGGCAGGCGGTGCGTTTATAGCGATGCCGCAGACTGCGAGTGCGGGCGTTTTGGCGCATCAGGTAAAAACCCAGGGCTAGCTTGGCTCGGTGTTTATCAACCCATACGACGTGGCGCCTCTGACCGCTATCATCGATAGGGCAGGCAAGGATATCAAGGATGTCCACGTGCGGGTTCTGGGCAAACCGGGCGGCGGCATCGACATCGCCTATAACGTCTCCGAGCATGCGCTGCTAAATCACGACGGCGTGCCGATCTGGGGGCTGTATCCTGACTATCTAAACGAGGTTGAAGTAAGCTACGTTTTTAACGGCGAAAAGAAGGTCGAAAAGTATAAAATTTACGCTCAGCCGATCGTGACGTATAGCCGCGATTATAGATTTAGCCACATGCAAAAGATGAAGGTTAAAAAAGTCGATCCCGCCTTTAAAAACAGACTCTATCTCATCAACAACACGATCACGAGCGTCCATAAACCGCTTGATTGGAAAAACGGCGGCGCTGCTAGCTGGAATGATTTCACCGAAAATTTCGTCGTCGATACTCAGGGCGAGGTCAGATGGTATCTGGACTATCAGAAATTTTACGACCGCAGCGAGCGCAGAGTGATGGACGGCGGCATGATGATGGGCTTTCATCAGCTGCCAAACGGCGATCTTAGCTGGGGCATGGCGCAGCGATATATGCGCTACGATATGATGGGCAAGGAGGTGTATAATCGCGAGCTGCCGCGCGGCTACATCGACCTTAGCCACGAGGTGATGCCGCTTAAAGGCGATCATTTGCTGCTTCGCGTCGGTAAATACAACTACCACCACGCAGACGGCAGGCTCTCGCACACGATCAGAGATCACATCATCGAAGTGGACGGCAGCGGCAAGGTCGTGGACGAGTGGGATCTGAATGAAATTTTCGGCAAAAACGTCTACCGCAGCAACCTCATCAAGGCTCTTGACGCTCGCGCCGTGTGCCTAAATATCGATATGGACGCCAAAGAGATCAAGATCAGCGACGATCTGCCTTTTGGCGACGTGACCTCGACCGGCACTGGACGCAACTGGGCGCACGTAAACTCGATCTCGCACGATCCTAGCGATGACGGCATTATCCTCTCGCTTCGCCATCAAGGCATCGTCAAGATCGGCCGCGACAAAAAGGTAAAATGGATCCTCGCATCGCCTGAAGGCTGGAGCGCGGACTTTAAAGAAAAAGTGCTCACTCCTGTCGATAAAAACGGCAACAAAATTAAATGCGAAAACTCAAAATGCGAGGGCGACTTCGACTGGTCGTGGACGCAGCACACCGCATGGCTAACTCCACGCTACGACAACAAGGGCCCAGTTAAGCACATCAGCGTATTTGACAACGGCGACGGTCGCGGCATGGAGCAGCCTGCGCTAAAAGAGCAAAAATACTCTCGCGCGGTCGAGTACAAGATCGACGAGAAAAAGGGCACCGTCGAGCAGACGTGGGAGTTTGGCAAGGAGCGCGGATTTGACTTCTATAGCGCGGTTACGAGCAACGTGGAGTGGCAAAAGGATAAAAGCACGTACTTCATCTCAAGCTCTAACGTCTATCTGCTAAAGCCCGATAAGACGATCAAAATGGTACTTGTGGAGATCGATCCAAAGAGCAACGACGTCAAATTTGAGATGGACGTGGAGTCGGCGTCTAGAGACGACGTAGCTTACCGCGCGATGGTGATCGATCCGAATATCTTTGATTATTAAAATTTCGCGGTGGGTTGAAATTTGGCTTTTAAATTTCGCCTACTGCTTTGGTGCGGATAGAATTTTACGACTTAAGCGCGAAATTTTAAATTTTTATGTAAGATGAATTTTTTAGCAAAGGAGCAAAAATGGAATTTGTAACCTTAAACGACGGCAATAAGATGCCTATTTTGGGATTTGGCGTATTTCAGGTAGATCCGAAAGAGACGCAAAGATGCGTTGAGGATGCGATCTCGGTCGGCTACCGCAGCATTGATACGGCAAAGGCGTATTTTAATGAAGAAAGCGTAGGCGCAGCAATTAAGACGGCTCTTGCAGGTGGGCTAAAGCGCGAGGAGCTGTTTATCACTACTAAGCTATGGATCAACGACGCAGGTGAGGAGCGCGCGCTAAAGGCCTTTGATGCGTCGATGAAAAAGCTAGGGCTTGACTACCTCGATCTTTATCTCATTCATCAGCCATATGGCGATATTTACGGCTCGTGGCGAGCGATGAAACGTTTGCGCGATGAGGGCCTTGTTCGCTCTATCGGCGTTAGCAACTTCTACGCTGATCGGATCGTCGATCTGTGCGAAAACAGCGGCGTCATCCCTGCGGTAAATCAGCTTGAGTGCCATCCGTTTTATCAGCGTGAAGCGTTAAAGCGCGTGCTTGATGGCTACGGCGTAGCGTTTGAGTCGTGGGCTAGCTTCGCCGAGGGTAAAAACGATATATTTAAAAACGCCGTACTAAGCGGCATCGGTGAAAAATATGGCAAAAACTCGGCTCAGGTTATTTTGCGCTGGTTAATTCAGCGCGGCATCGTCGTCATCCCAAAGAGCGTGAAAATCGAGCGAATGAAGCAAAATTTCGACATTTTTGATTTTACGCTTGCGCCTGATGATATGGCTGCTATCGCTGCGCTTGATACCGATAAGACGCTGTTTTTCGATCACACAGATCCTGAGCGCGTAAAGTGGATAATACATGCTTTTGATAAGTAAAATTTATTGAATTAAAGCGATTGCATGCTTTAAAATTAAGCTGCGAGCGTGCAATCCTTGCTATTAAATTTAAACCTAAACGAGATCAAATATAGAGCTTGCGGCGATAAATTAGCCCGCTTGCTCAAGCGGTGTTGATGGTGTAGCTTGCTATTTTATATATTTTCTGTGGGAAGCCCTGCTTTATTCGCTTTAATCTCAAATTTACCCTTTATTTTATACAATCTTTAAAATTTACCGCAAAGGAATTTTATGAAAATCGCTAAAATTTTTAAAGCTTTAGCCGCCGTTTGCCTGCTCGGCATCGGTGCAAACGCGCTAGAGGAGGGCGTTAATTATCAAGTGTTGCAAAAGCCGCTAAACGTGCCTAAAAACAGCGTCGTTAAAATTTTTAACTACGAGTGTCCGCACTGCTATGCGTTCGATAGGACGGTTACGCCGCAGCTGATGAAAAAGCTTGAGGGGACGGAGTTTCTGCCGTGGCATCTAAAGACCAAAGGCGTATTCGGACAGACCGCAAGCGGCGTATTCGTAGCCCTTATCGTGCTTGATGAGAAGGACGACGTGAGCCTGCTAAGCGACGAGTCAAAATTTAAAAAGGCGAAATTTGCGATTTACAAAGCGATCCACGACAAAAAGGACGATTTTGGCGGCGGTAGCGATAAGCAAAGGTTCATCAAAACCGCGCTGAATGCCGCCGGCGTGAGCATGAGCGAATACGAAGCCGCGCTTGCCAGCAAAAAGGCGCAGGCTCTGCTCGCGCAGTGGGACGCGGGCTACGAAGTCGCAGTGATTTCGGGCGTGCCGGCATTTGTCGTGAGCGGCAAGTATCTCTTAAACACGGCTTCGTTCGGCTCCGTCGATGAAATGGCCGCCGCGGTAAAGGAGCTGCTGGCGAAATAGATCTTGTCGCATTAAATTTAGTCGCGCCAAAGCAAACTTTGTTTTATGCGCAGCGTTAAATTTGGCCGCGGGGCTTCCAGTAAATTTTATCGCTAAGCCCTGCGGCACGATAGCGACTAAATTTTATGTTTTAAAGGAGTGGATCTCGGCGAGCAAAATTTGAGCCAAAATTTAAAAATTTGACTTCAAATTTGGGTGCAAAAAAAGCAAGGTGAAGTATCGCGAGACGGATTTAAGGGTTGCGACGTAAAAATTTAGCGTAGGCTGGACAAAGATAGTCCGCCGAGCTAAATTTTTACTAGCTCCGTTAAAGACGCCCGCGAGACAAGCCGCAAAGTTAAATTTATTCGCCGCTTAGTAAGATGTATCCACTCTCACTGATATTTTTAAATTTAACCCCCAGCTCCCGCTTCAGCCTCAGCACGACGTTTTGTATCGCGCCTTTGCTCGTTTGCTCGCCCTCGTAGACGAATTCCTCGATCATCTCGTAGCTCACGAGCTTGTTTAGATTGTACGCAAAGAGCCAAAAGAGCTTGTTTTGCAAAAATGATAGATAAATTTCCTCGCCGTTTTTGTAGATCTTTTCTTTAGCGAGATTTATACTGGTTTGTGGGCCCAGACGCACGAGCTTTTCGCCCTTTTCGTAGGTTAGAGCCACGAGCAGGCGGCACAGAGCAGCGATATCGACGGGCTTTTTTAGAAACGACGCCGCGCCGTGCTCGATGCTTTTGATGAGATTGTCGTCGGTGTCGTAGGAGGTAAAGACGATAAATTTTTGCGCGGGCTTTATGCGTATCATCTCCTTCATCATCTCAAAGCCGTTCATCGCGGGCATGTGGATGTCGGTGATGACGATGGTGGGAGCTAGCTTTTTAAAACGCTCCAGTCCCTCCAGCCCGTCGCCCGCGCCCCAGACGCTTAGGCAGTAGGGCTTTAGTCCGCCTATTAGTAGCTCTCTTGCGATCTCGTCGTCCTCGACGATGAGGACGCTCAGGTCTTTAAGTAGCTTCAAATGCTCTTGCATCTCACTCCTTTAAATTTATCTCAAAGCCGAGCTCAAACGTCGTCGGATCGCCCGCGCTTAGCAGCCTGATGTCGCCTGCGAGCTTTTCGTTTGCTAGCTTTTTGCCAAAATACAGCCCGATACCGCTTCCTTGCTTTTTGGTGGTTTTTGGCTGGGTTAAAATTTTATCCCGAAGCTCCTTGCTCACGCCGCTTCCGTAGTCCGTGACGGCTATCTTGCACGTGCCGTTTTCAAATTTGACGTCGATAAAAACTTGCCGCTTGGCGATCTCGTCTTTGTATCGCTCCACGACCGCGTCCTTTGCGTTGTGAATGAGGATGAGTAAAATTTGCTGCACGATGCCCATGCGCTGCGTGGCCTCTTGGTCTTCAAACTCGCGCAAGCTTACCGCGACGTTTGCCTTGCTAAGCTCGGTGTGCATGAGCTTTAGCAGGTCTTTGATGCAGCGCTGCACGCTAAATTTTTGCGGAGCGTCGCTGCTTTTATAAAAATTTCTAAAAATCTCGATCGTATCGCTCAAAAGCACGGTCGCGGCTTGGCCTTTTTGCAGCATACTCTCTAGCGTCGCGGCGTCTAGCTTGCCGTCTTTTTGTAGCATGAGCAGGCTTGAGATCATCAAATTTAGCGAATTAACCGGCTGGATAAACTGATGATTTATGCCGCTGATTAGCTCGCCCGCCTCGCTCATACGGGCTTTGTGCTTTAGCAGGGCTTCGTAGTCGTCTTGCAGGTTTTTGATTTTTGAGTACATAAAGTTATGCAAGAAATTTGCCACCAGCGCCAGCGCTGCGAACGCAAAAAGCAAGATAAGGGCGTTTTTTAGCGCGGAGTTAAGCAGCGCGGCGAGCTCCTTTTCGTTATCCGTTCCTGCGCCGATGAACCAGTTTAGCGTGGGGATCTCGGCGACGGAGATGAAATTTGAGCCGATTTTTATGCTAGTGATGTCCTCGTCCCGCAGAAAAAGCTCTTTAAATTTATCCTCGATCTGCTTTTTTAGCGCCGCATCCTTCATCGGGGTTAAAATTTCGCCGCCGTGGGTTACGATAAAGGCGTAGGAATCGGGCGCGAGTTTAAATTTTTCCATATTTTTTAGTATGTTTTGCAGCTTCACCACGCCGCAAAACACCCCCGCAAACGAGCCGCCGTCCATGACGGGCACGCATAAATTTAGCGTCGGCTCGCCTAAGGTTTTATGGCGCTGCATAAAATTTACCGTGGGCGCGAGCGTGCTTTTGGTCTCCTCAAACCACACAAGCCCCGTGCGCAGGCTCTTTGGCATCGCTTCATCGTCGCCTAGCTCCTTGCCGTCCACGAAAATTTCTCCGTCCTCGCGCAAAAACTGCAAAGCGTCGAATTCTGCGGAGTTTTCTTTAAAAAGCCGTATGAAGCCGCCGAGCTTTTCGTCGTCTCGTATCGCGCCTGCGTTTTGCATAAATTTAGCCGCGCGCACCAGGGAGTGCAGCCGCTCGTCTAGCCAAAACGAGAAATTCCCCACCATATTTTCGCTAGCAGCGATCTTGTTTTTATCCGCGAGAGCGACGATCTGCGCCTTGGCGTCCTCGTAGTTTTTCACGCCCAAAAGCACCACGAAAAGGCTTGCGAAAATGATGATGAAGTAGATTTTAAAATTATGCTCGCGTAAGGCTTTCATGCGGCGAGTATAGCAAAATCGGTCTAAATTTAGACCGATTTAAGCTTTTTTGATAGTTAAAATTTTGCAAACGAACATCGCGGCGAGCACGACGAAGCAGACGCCAAAGCCCACGAGTGTGCAGTCGGCCATCGACATAAATTTGCTTGATGGGATCAGGTACCAGCCGTCCTCGTAAAGATCGACGAGATATTTTTGAAATCCGCTTAGCGTGACGCCGTCCGGAACCATCGGGTTATCGTAGCCGCAGTCGCCCGTAGGCAAGAACCAATCGGGCGCCCACCGCTCAAGCGGCAAACCAAACGGATAGTGCGGCTCGGTCGAGCAGCCCTGCACGCCAAACGGATCGTTTCCGTGGACGGCATCGTGGATCTTGGCGAGCTTTACGCTATACATTATGCCCTGGATCGCGCCCCAAAAGGCTAGCAGGTAGCCAAGCGCGGCGAGGAGCAAATTTTTGGGATTTACGATCGCGATCAGGCCTCCTAGCGCCATGCACAAAAAGGCAAAGCGGATATAGACGCACTGCTCGCAAGGCGGCATATAGACGTAGTTTTGAAACAGCGAGTGCGCGAGGATCACAAGCCCTACGCTTACTGCTACGAGGATCGTCCACGGCAGGCGGCTGTCCGCGAATTTTGCTATTTTTTCCGCAAATTTCATGCCCGCGCCCTATTTTTTGAGCAGCTCTTCAATTAGCTGCGCCATGCCGTCGATTGAGCTGATGGACTTCGTCATGATGAGGTATTTGCCGTTTACGACGAACGCCGGCACGCCTTGGATTTTCGCTACGTCGTAGCTCTCGTCCCATTTTTTAAGTAGTTCGGTGACTTTTGGGTCCTCTAGCTTTTTTTGATAATCCGCTTCGCTAATGCCAGCCGCGTCAAGCCCCGTCTTTAAAAACGCAGCCTCGTCCTTGCCGTCGCTCCAGCGCTGCTTTTGATCGTGATAGGCCTTGTAATAGGCAAATTTAGCCTTTTTAAACAGCGAGTTTTCATCCAGCAGGCTCACGCCCTTTTCCTCGTCCATCACGGCTAAGACGGCAAAAATTTTACTTGCCGCCTCGCCGTATTCGCCCTTGGTTTTTAGATGAAACGGCACGTATTTTAGCCCCGCGACCTTTTCTACGACCTTTGGCGTGACGGTTTTATCGTATTTATAGCAAAACGGGCATGCGTAGCTAAAGACCTTAACCAGTGTGTTTTGCTCTACGGGTAGCGGTTTTTCTAGCTTGACGTAGTCCTCGCCCTCGGTAAACGCGGCAGCGCTTATGGCGCCAAACATCGCAACTGCTAGAAAGCCTTTGCTAAATTTAGAAAGTAGGTTCATGGAATGCTCCTTAAAATGATTTCGTTTGCGTTAATTTTATACCTTTTCGCCGCCGCAGAACTCACGCTAAGATAAATTTTAGATTAAATTTATAAAATTTCGACTAAATTTTGGCACAAAAGCCAAAATTTGAAATTATTTTTTATAATTAAGCAAGTTTTAATAAACGCGTGATTTCTACGTTAGCGAGGTTGATTAAAATTACGATATCAAACCAATTCAAAGGAGAATAAGATGAAGCGAACTCTTTCCTCATTTGCGCTAGCTGTGGCGCTTTTAGGTGGTCTAAGCACGGCTGCGCTCGCTATCGGCGGACCTAGCGGCGCGCACATAGACTACGGCATCCCGGGCAAGATCGGCGAAGTAGTCGTTAATCCATACGACACCGCGCCACTAACGGCGGTCATCAAAAACGGCGGCTACACGCTAGCAAACGCCAAAGTCACTATCGTGCCAAAGCCGGGCGGTCAAGTTATCAGCTATAAAGTCGCCGACAAGCACCTTCGCACTCACGGCGGAATCCCGGTTTTTGGGCTCTACCCCGACTATCAAAACACCGTAGAGGTCGAGTACGATAAAATTTATAAGGGTCAAACCGAGCACGTAAAAGAAAGTTATAAAATTTACGCGCCTGCGATCTATTTGGAGAGCTCCGGCATGCCATCTCAAAAGGGCGCGCTGTTTGATAAGATCGAGGTCGTGAAGGCTCCGAGCGCGAAATTCGCTAACCGCCTCTACTACGTAAATAACTTCGTAAATAAAACGGGCAAAGGCACCAAGGTCGTGTGGAACAACCCCGCAGGCGGCGCGATTGAGTGGAACTACAGCCCGAACAACTTCATCCTAGACACCAAAGGCGAAGTACGTTGGTATCTGGAGCCGAGTAAAATTTACGACCTCAAACAGCCTTTTTCTGCGGGCGTCATGATGGGCTTTAAACAAAACGACGACGGCGCGATGACGTGGGGCTACGGGCAGCGATACGCCAAATACGACATAATGGGCCGCGAAATCTTTAACCGCGAGCTACCTGCGGGCTACAACGACTTCTCGCACTCCATGGACGTTGCGCAAAATGGCCACTACTTCCTCCGCGCGGCAAATGCCAACTATAAACGCGCCGACGGCAAAAACGTCCGCACCGTGCGCGACGTCATCGTCGAGGTTGATCGCGACGGCAACGTCGTAGATGACTTTAGGCTGTATGAAATTTTAGATCCATACCGCGACATCGTGCTAAAAACGCTCGATCAGGGCGCGGTATGCTTAAACATCGACGCTAGCAAGGCGGGCCACACCGCGAGCGCGGACGAGCTAGCCGCGATGGATACGAACGAAAAATGGGGCGACATCGTGGGCTCGGGCCCAGGACGCAACTGGGCGCACGTAAATAGCGTGGATTATGATCCAAGCGACGATAGCATCATCATCTCCAGCCGCCACCAGGACGCCGTCATAAAGATCGGCCGCGACAAAAAAGTCAAGTGGATAATGGGCGCGCATAAGGGCTGGAAGGATCAGTTTAAGGGCTACTTGCTCCAGCCGGTAGATAAAGACGGCAAAAAGATCGTCTGCGAGGACGAATACTCAAAATGCCCTGGCTACGAGAGCGAGAAGGGTGGATTTGACTGGCAGTGGACGCAGCACACGGCATTTCGCATCGATAGCAAGTCTAAAAAAGGGCTCGTCTATCTAACCGTCTTTGACAACGGTGACACCCGCGGTATGGAGCAGCCTGCGATGGCTGGCATGAAATACTCCCGCGCGGTCGTTTATAAAATCGACGAAAAAGCTAAAACCGTCGAGCAGGTCTGGGAGTATGGCAAACAGCGCGGCAGCGAGTGGTACAGCTCGGTTACTTCGCTAGCGCAGTATCAAGACGACCTTGATAGCGTGATGGTTTACTCGGCGGTCGCGGGTATGCAGTTTGACATCGCCAAGGGCCGTCCAGTCGGCGTACCTAGCCCGCATATCAACGAGTTTGAATGGGGTGCAAAAGAGCCGTCAATCGAAATCAAAATGACCAATGCGATGGGCTATCAGGCGTTTCCGTTTAGCCTAGAAAAGGCGTTTGAGAAGTAAAATTTTAAAATTTAGCGGCCGTATTTCGAGCGCGGCCGCTTTTGTTTTAGATTATGGTCAAATTCTACACATCTACTCGATAGAATTTCATCCGAATTTGCTAAATTTTATCCTTCGGTACGGCAAAATTTAGCCGAAAACATAGCTCTTTATTCTAGATAAAATTTAATCATCGGATTTGCGATTTCGCGCTCTGCTTTTGCTATAATTTCGCTCTACTAAAAATTAATAAGCGTTATTTCGGTATAGACGAGGTAGCGCACGGTTTGGATGAAATTTGCATCCCGCTTGAGGGCGGGGGACGACGGGTATGAGGTTAATGCGCCCAAAGGATATTCGTGCGGCAAGGCGGCGCAGCAAAGGAGAAAGAGTGGAAAAATCTAGAAAAAGGAACTCAAAAAGCTCGCGGCGTAGCGGCAGCGAGATCTGTTTGAAAAGAGCCTGTCTATGAATAGGGCGGAGTTTGAGGGGCTATTTGAGTTCTTGGGCTAGAGCTTGGCGCATCGCGACTGTGACGGCACGCACATAGGCTCATACTGGATTTTGCGAGCTCGCCGCGTGCCGAATGAGGCGGCGGTTTTGGACTTTTGCGAGCAAAACGGCGGATATTGCGACCGCGAAGTTCTAAACAACGTGCAAAATTGCTTCGAATTTTAAGGGGCTATGTGCAGAAAGACATGGTTTTGCAAGCATCGTTTCAAAAAGGCGGTGCGTAAAATTTAGTAAAATTTTAGCGGCGCGAGGGCTCAAAAGTAGGGCTAAAGTAACGTTTGCGGTGCGAACTGCCGCCGTGCAATAAGCACAAAGCCCACCGCGCCAAACACGCGGGCCTTTTGTAGAATTAATGCTCTAGTTTTTAAATTTGACGCAAAAGGCGGGCAACTCGCCGTCAAAACGGCAATTAAAGCGTGGTGTGACAGGGCTTGTATGGACTTAAGAGCGGTATTACCCCCTTAAATTTTATTGCGGTAGCCATCAGGCGGACAGAGATATGCTATGGACGTTTTCATTGAGCGAGCTTGCCGCAGACGCTTTGCTGTGCGACAAGCAGGTTGATTGCAAGATTAGGAGAACTCGCACAAAGCGCTTTTGCGCGAGAGGACTTTGCTGCGGTGCCGACGTAAATTTTATCTGCGCGGCATTTAAATTTAGGCCAAAATTTCCCCGACGAAAAACAGCGCCGACATCGCAAACGTGCAGAGCGCGACGACCTTTAGCTGTCCGTCGAAGTCGCGACACTCCCGCACCCGCGAAACGAAAAATAGGTGCCTAATAAGCGGCGCAAAGCTAATTATGTAGAGTAGTTTTACGCCAGGCTCGCCGCGCAAAAACGAGTAGCAGAGCATTAGCCCCGCTCCGCCCGCGATTAGCGCGTAGTGGTAGCGCTTGGCCGCGAGCAGCCCAATACGCACGGGGATCGTGCGCTTGCCTTTGAGCGCGTCGTTTTGCACGTCGCGCATATTATTTAAATTTAGCACCGCCGTGCTTAGCATCCCGCACGCACACGCAGGCAGCAGCAGCGCCGCATCGAGCGAGCGCGCGTATAAAAAGTACGAACCCAGCACGCTTAGTAGTCCAAAAAACAAAAACACGAAAACGTCGCCAAGCCCCAGGTATCCGTATGCTCTAGCGCCCACGGTGTAGCGGATCGCAGCGTATATCGACGCGCCGCCCAGCGCCAAAAATAGAGCCACGAGATAAAACCGCTCGCCGAATGCCAAAACGCTTAGCGCGAGGCTCGAAAATGCCGAAAGCAGCGCTGTAATGACGATGACGCGCTTCATATCGGCCGCACTCATCTGTCCCGTTTGGATCGCGCGGCGCGGTCCCAGTCTGCCCTCGTCGTCGGTGCCTTTCACTGCGTCGCCGTAGTCGTTGGCGTAGTCGCTTAGCACCTGAAACAGCAGCGTGGTAAGCAGCGCCAGCGCAAAAATATCCACCCTAAACGCGCCTGCACCGTATGCCGCGCCGCTACCTAGCAACACGCCCGAGACGCTAAGTGGCAGAGATCTAAGGCGTGCGGATGCGTAAAGAGCTTTTGCGGTTATCATTCTTTGCCTTTTTAAATTTATACGCCGAATTTTCGGCAAACCCAGCTTAAAATTTAGCGGAAAAACGCCAAAAATATTATAAATTTAGACTATTCGTAGAGTAAATTTTATTTAAATTCGCCTTTTTAATATAAATAGCGGTAAAATAGAGCCAAAAATTTTAGGAATTGTGATGAAAAAAGTTCTTACCGTTCAAGATATATCCTGCGTGGGCAAGGTTTCGCTGACCGTTGCATTGCCGATACTAAGCGCGATGGGGATGAGCACGAGCGTGATCCCTACGGCGGTTTTATCGATGCATACGGGCTTTTCGGGCTACACCTTTTGTGATCTAAGCTCGCAGATACGCGCGATCATGGCGCACTGGAAAGATCGCGGAGTAGTGTTTGACGGCATCTATACGGGCTTTTTGGGCTCGGCGGCACAGATCGAGATTATGGGCGAGTTATTTGCGAGCTTCGGCGGCGCGGGCAAGACCATTTTGGTTGACCCTTGCATGGGCGATAACGGCGTGTTTTATCCTGGCTTTAATGAGGATTTTGCTCGCATGATGGCGCTGCTGTGCGCCCAAGCCGACGTCATTACGCCCAATATCACCGAGGCCTGCGCGATCACCGGGGTGCCGTACCGAGAGGACGCAGATAGGGATTTTATCATGGATCTGCTTGCAAGGCTTCGAGAGTTGGGCGCTAGACAGGTTATTTTAAAGGGCATCGGCTACATCGCCGATCAGTGCGGGGTTTTCAGCTACGATGCACGCACGGGCAGGACGAATGAGTATTTTCACGAGCTGCTGCCGGTCAAATTTAACGGCACCGGCGATATTTTCGCGGCCGTAGCCTTCGGCGCGATAATGCGCGGCAAGTCGCTGGAAACGGCGGTTCGAGTCGCTGCGGACTTCGTCGTCAGCACGATCAAAGAGACGATGAGCGACGAGGAGCGCAAGGACTACGAAGGGGTCGATTTCGAAGCGATAATTCCCGAGCTGGTGAGGAAAATCTAAGCGCTAGACGGATTTGGAACTCGCCGCGCGGACGGTAGTTTTGCGACGGAATTTTAGAATTTTGTCGCAAAAGGAAATTCCTAAATTTTATCTGCGGCGTGAAATTTTAAAATTTCAAAATTTATGTGTCGTGTGAGGCATGGAATTTTATAGGCGATGTGGAATTTTAGAATTCATGCATTGCACGGCTTATAATTTTATCTCCTGCATAAAATTTTAAAATTTGCACCGAAGTAAAGATGCGAAATTTGTCGTTAGCATGGAATTATAAACGCAAGGCTACAGCGAATTTATCTGCTTGCGAGCTTGAGCTGCATTTTGAAATTTTGCACAAAATCTGTTTAAAATTTTATTCCCACAAGCCGTGCGCCATGCGCTCATAAAATAATTTCAAAATTTATGAGTAAAATTTAGATTAAAATCCGTATTTAAATCCCGATTAAAAATCCTGTGAAAATACTATATTTATTTAAAATTTTAACGGCACTAAATTGCAATATCTGATAGCGAAAAATGAGATAATACGGAAAATTTTATGCAATATCAAGCATCAATGAGGCACACCATAGGATTACTATAAGCGGCAGCGATGCGGATAAGATAAATACTTGCACAGAAAAAGAAGGATTGTAATAGCAAAGACGATTGGAATTTGAATGTGTAAAAAAAGCACTTAATTAAATTTTTCTAATCATTTGGCGAGATTATATGATTTTAAAATTTAAATAAGACGGACGGTATAGTCGTGAAATTTAAATATGAGCGTCGGCGCAAAATAGCCGCGGAGTGGATCGGCTAGCTCCGCTAAAAGCGCTATATAAAGAGTAAATTTAAAACGGAGCTTTGCCGAATTAAATTTACCCGATTTGCCTCTCTATGAAATTTATTCGCCCAGGAAGTATTTCAGATCCGCCTGCGCGTCGCCGCTGATTAGGCGAAGGCCGAAATTTTGCACCAAAAAGCCCAAAATTTCGTCGTTGAAAAACTCAGGTACCGTAGGACCCACGTTGATATTCTTAACGCCCAGACTAAACAGCGCAAGCAGGATGATGACCGCCTTTTGCTCCATCCACATCAGCACGATCGAGACCGGCAGGTCGTTTACCGCGATGCCCGTAGCCTCGCTAAGCGCCAGAGCGATCTTGACCGCACCGTTGCTGTCGTTGCACTGGCCTAGATCGATATAGCGCGGAAGCTCGGTGCCGGGCACGCTTCCGAAATCCACGTCGTTGAAGCGGAATTTGCCGCAGCTAGAGGTCAAAATCACGCAGTCCTTCGGCAGGCTAAGCGCTAACTCGCGGTAATACTCGCGTCCTTTGCCCGGCGCGTCGCAGCCTGCGATGACGAAAAAGCGGCGGATTTTACCCGATTTGATCGCGTCTAAAATTTGCGGCGCAAGGCTTAAAATCGTCTTATAGTGTCCGCCCGTCACCAAGCTCTCGTCGCTGTCCATGCTCACGTCGCCGCATGCAAGCGCGCACTCGATGAGCGGCGTAAAATCGTCGTTTTGGATATGTTTGATCCCGTCTGTGCCAGCGATAGAGTAGCCGAACAGCCTGTCTGCGTAGCTACAGGACGAGCGAAGCGGCACGATGCAGTTAGTAGTCATCAAAATCGCGCCTTTAAATTCGTTAAAAAGCTTGGTCTGATCGAACCACGCCTTGCCGACGTTGCCCTTTAGGTGCGGATACTTGCGAAGCTGCGGATAGCCGTGCGCAGGAAGCATCTCTGAATGGGTGTAGATATTGATGCCCTTGCCCTCGGTCGCCTTTAGCAGCGCCTCAAGAGCGTGAAGGTTGTGTCCGCTAACCAAAATCGCCTTGCCTTCGACTTTGTTTTGGCTGACCTTAACCGGGGTCGGCACGCCGAATTTTGCGGTATGCGCCTCGCTTAAAATATCCATAATCTGCACGCCCGCACTTCCGACGGCCATCAGCTGCGCGATATGCTCGTCAAAGTTAAAATTTGAGTTCGTCAGCGTGAAATACAGCGTATCCGCCATAACGGTATCGACCGCGCTAGTATCGGCGCCGAGCTCGTGTGCGTGGTGGCGGTAGGCGCTAAGGCCTTTAAGTCCGAAAACCATCGTATCTTGCAGCCGCGCGAGCGTAGAGCTCTTGCCGCAGGTGCCTTTGCTTTGGCCCTTCGCGCCGCAGCCCTCGGGCGCGCTCATTTGGCACTGATGACAGAACATCTCTAGATTGTCGCTCATAGAAATCCTTTGTAAAAAATTTAGTTGGTAATTTTAAGATTTTATTTAGGCAAAAAAATTGATTATAATCAAGAAATGGCTAAATTTTATCAAATTTATTTACAAAATGAGAATTTTAAATTTTATAAAAGGTATTCTAGATTGCTTAGAAAGCATAACGAGAAATTAGAATATCAAAAAATTTCTGGAATAAATTTTTATAAAACCAAGAAAACTTAAAGCTCTTTAAATATCGATAAAATCAGGGGTCTAAAGGAGTTTTTGAGTATATATGGCTCCGGATGCTGGATTCGAACCAGCGACCAAGCGGTTAACAGCCGCCTACTCTACCGCTGAGCTAATCCGGAACGCGTAGAATGGATGGTGCGGATGAAAGGACTTGAACCTTCATGCCGTGAGGCGCCAGATCCTAAGTCTGGTGTGTCTGCCAATTTCACCACATCCGCAAAAAAGAAAGCGCATATTAGCCAAAAAGCTCTTAATATGAGCTTAATATGGTACGCCCAAGAGGATTCGAACCTCTGGCCTACGGCTTAGAAGGCCGTTGCTCTATCCAACTGAGCTATGAGCGCAAAATATCAAATCAGTGGTACGCTCGAAAGGAGTCGAACCTTCAACCTACAGATCCGAAGTCTGTTGCTCTATCCAATTGAGCTACGAGCGCATAAAGTGGGGTGAGTTGTGGGAATCGAACCCACGACCCTCAGGACCACAATCTGATGCTCTAACCTACTGAGCTAAACTCACCACAATGGTCGGAGCGAAAGGATTCGAACCTTCGACCCTCTGGTCCCAAACCAGATGCGCTACCAGCCTGCGCTACGCTCCGTAGATTTTCGTGGATTGAATGAAAAGCGTATTATATATATTTTTTCTTAAATTCCGCTTTTTACGGCTCTAAATTTAATGAAATTTAACAAGTCGCATCTGTTTTTCTAAATTTTTCAACAAAATTTGCATCAGCGCCAGCCCCTTCGTGCGGTGCGAAATTTTAAATTTCACCTCAGCGGGCAGCTCTCCGATCGTGCGGTCAAATCCGCGCGGAATAAACATAAAATCGTATCCGAATCCGTTTTGCCCGCGCTGCTTCATTATCGCCGTGCCGTGCATAAAACCATGCGTACAAAACTCGCCCAGGTCGCATTTTAGCGCGATCGCCGCGGTGTAATGCGCAGGGCTCTCCTCTAGCCCCAGCGCGCGTAGGCTAGCGGCTAATTTCTCGCGATTGCTCGCATCCGTCGCGCCTGAGCCGCTAAAGCGCGCCGAAAATATCCCCGGAGCCCCGCCCAGCGCGTCCACACAGATACCGCTATCATCGCTTAGCACGAAAAATTCGCTCTGCAAATTTTTACTTTTTAGCGCCTCATACACTGCGCGAACTTTAATAAGCGCATTTTGTTTGAAGCTCGTGCCGCATTCGTCGATCTCAAAAGGATCCAGCACCTCGCCGAGCGCGCACACGTCGTATCCCGTGAAAAATTCTTTTATCTCTTTTGCTTTATTTTTATTGCTCGTCGCAAGTAAAATTTTCATCCGCTCTCCTTAAATTTAATGCGCCATTTTACCCAAAATCAAAGAATTCGTTACGATTTTTGGCTATAATCGGCGCAAATTTCATATTATTTGAGGTCTAAGATTATGCTAAAAAGCGTCCTTCCGCTTAGTTTTATCATCGCTACGAGGTTTTTTGGATTATTTATTTTGCTGCCCGTGCTTAGCCTGTATGCATTGAGCTTGCACGGCGCAAACGAAAGTCTAGTGGGGCTACTTTTTGGAATTTATGCGATTATGCAAGTGATTTTGCAAACGCCATTTGGAGTGCTAAGCGATAAGATCGGACGTAAAAAAACCCTTGCTATAGGGCTGGCGCTTTTTATCGTGGGCGCTTGCGTTTGCGCGGCGAGTGAGAGCATTTATACGATGATTTTTGGGCGCTTTTTGCAAGGCTGCGGTGCTGTAGGAGCCGTAGCTACCGCACTAATTAGCGATTTTACGCGAGAGGAAGAGCGCGGCAAGGCGATGGCGGTAATGGGCGCGATGATAGGCGTGAGCTTTGGTGTCGCAATGATTTTAAGCCCGCTTTTAAGCGCCAAATTTGGACTTGCCAGCCTATTTCATCTAAGTTCGGCGCTTACGCTTTTATGTTTGGTGCTGCTTTTTTTCGTAGTACCTACCGAACCGCATATCCGCTCCCTGCGTCAAAAGGTCCCGCTGGGCTCACTTTTGAGCGATAAAAATTTAATGCTTATGAATTTAACGAATTTTTTTCAAAAAGCTTTCATGACGGCAGCGTTTTTTCTAATTCCAATTTTGCTCGTGCAAAAATTCGGACTTTCCAAAAGTGATTTGACTAAAATTTATGCTCTAGGCGCGGTCTTTGGCTTTACTGCGATGGGTGCGAGCGGCGCTTTAGGGGAAAAGCGCGCGCTAGCTAAGCAAATTCTACTTATCGGCATTTGCTTTTTCATCGCTTCGTATTTGATTTTTGCGTTTGCTAGCGGGGCGAGCGCTTTCGTAGTGGGTGTGATGCTCTTTTTCGTGGGATTTAACGCGCATGAGCCCATTATGCAAAGCCTTGCGTCCAAATTTGCCAAAGTCGCTCAAAAAGGCGCCGCGCTTGGAATTTTTAATTCCTTTGGATTTTTTGGCAGTTTTTTGGGTGGGCTATGCGGTGGCGCACTTTTTGGCAAAATCGGCATCGAAGCGCTAGGCATTGGCGTCGCGGTTTTGGGCGTGATCTGGCTTGTGCTACTTTCTAGGCTGAGCGATCCGAAACTTTTTAAGAATTTATACTTTCCTAAAGGCGGCGATTTTTCCGCACTACAGGGCGTCAAGGGCATTATTGAAATTTACGAGACCGATAGCGAACTCGTTGTGAAATTTAACTCGAAACTGATAAATGAAGATCAAATTTATAAAATCGTAGGAGGCAAATGATGGAATTTGAAAAATTTGAAAGCGCGATGGAGCGCTTCGCAAACACGGTGCAAAAGTCCTCGCGCATCGAAAAAGTCGCGATCACTCAGGCGCTGGGCCGTATTTTGGCAAGCGACGTCGCAGCGCCTTTTAGCACTCCGCGCCGCCCGACCGCCGCGATGGACGGCTACGCGCTAAAGGGCGCAGATCTGAGCGAGGGAGCGAAATTTAAGATCGTCGGCACGACGCCTGCAGGCAAGATGCCTAGCGCCGCGGCAAAGGCGGGCGAGTGCGTCAAAACCTTCACCGGCGGGCTCATGTGCGAGGGTAGCGACACGCTTTTGCCTATCGAAAACGTGCAGGTGCAAGGCGGCGAAATTATCGTCGCAAAGCCTGTCGCGGCGGGCTTTGCCGTGCGCGCGGCGGGCGAGAGCTACCGCGAGGGCGAGCTTTTACTTCGCAGCGGCACGAAGCTCGGCTTTTCGCAGATCGCGCTGCTAGCGGAGCTTGGTCTATTTCACATAAGCGTATTCGTCCGCCCAAAAGTAGCGATCCTAGCCACCGGTAGCGAGATCAAGGATCTGGGCGAAAAGCTCGAAAACGACGCTCAAATTTACAGCTCCAACCACATCGCGCTTGCAAATTTAGTAACGCAGCTAGGCTGCGAAGCGATGATAATGCCTCTAGTACGCGATGACGAAAAAGAGCTAGAGGGTGCGATCTTATCGGCTTTACAGAGCGCCGACATACTTCTAACCAGCGGCGGAGTGAGCGTCGGAGACTACGACTTCGTGCAAAGCACGCTGCAATCAAAATTTGAGCTCATCGTAAAGGGTGCGGCGATCAAACCGGGCCGCCACGTGCGCGTAGCCAAAACCGGCGAAAAATATATCTTCGCATTCCCGGGCTTCCCGCTCTCGGCGCTTATTACGTGCATTTTGTTTCTGCGCGTATTTTTGCAAAGATCTTTTGGCGTGCGCGAAAATACGGAATTTAGCGCGATCCTAGATCACGACTACGTAAAAAAGACGCCGTGGCTGGAGTTTATGCCGGCCGTCTTGCAAAACAGAGACGGGCGGCTTTTCGTTAGCCTACAAAGCAAAAAGCAGGGCTCCAGCGCGATTTTGAATAATTTAGACGACGATAGCGTCCTGCTCGTCGCGCCGTTAGAGGTCAAGGAGCTCAAAAAAGGCGAGCTCGTGCGCGTGATCTCGGTACCTAAAATTTAGTGCACAGCGGTTCGGAGGCGGTTACGAGGGCAGACGAAATTTTAACTGCCGTGAGGGTTAAAATTTTGCCGTCGCGAGACGTTAAATTTGGCTGCGAAAGCTCTATTTTGTGGTTTGAAAAGTTGAAATTTAGACCCAAATTGCACGCCGCGGCAGGCTTATTAGAATTTTTACCGCGCGGCGCTATGCAGCGAGTGCGCCAAAATCTTTGCCGCCGCGCAATTTTAGCCCAAGCTGTTTCACTGGCAAAATTCGGGTATTTACGAGAGATAAGCGAAAATGAAAGATAAATTTTATAGCGTCCGAGCGGGCGTTTTCGGCGAATACAAAGCAGGCGTAAAATGAGCCAGAGCCACCCTTTTAAGCCGATTTTTGATAAAAATTCTAAAATTTTAATCCTCGGCTCCTTTCCCTCCGTAGTTTCTCGCGAGCTGGGTTTTTACTACGCAAATCCGCAAAATCGCTTCTGGCGCGTGCTGGCGCAAATTTTAAACTCGCCGCCGCCCGTGAGCACGGATGAAAAGATAAAATTCCTACTCGCCCGCGGCATCGCCATCTACGACGCGGCGATCTGCTGCGAGATAAAGGGCTCTAGCGACGCCAAAATGACCGCCGTCGTGCCAGCAAATTTAGAACCGATCTTTAGCGGAGCACGCATCGTGCAGGTGTTCGCCAACGGCGGCAGGGCGCACGAAATCTGCGAAAAATACCTAAAAACTCAAATTTTAAACGCAACCGGCAAAGAGTCCGTCAAGCTACCCTCGACTAGCCCGGCAAACGCAAATTTTAATTTTGAAAGGCTGGTACGCGAGTGGACGATCGTAGCGGATGTGTTAAAGCGCGCCGAAATTTAGCGCTCAGCTCCGTTAAACAGCGCGCGACAGGCTTACGGGCACAGCTTGCGTGCCGAGCTAAATTTAATCGCGCTTAGCAAAAAAGCTAAATTCAAAAAATTTACACAATCAAGTCGCAAGCGACAAAATTTATCCGCTTAAATTTAGCCAGCCTCGTTCGTATTTTGCTACAAATATAAAAATTTAATGCGACACCGCTAAATCTCATAATTATTTATAAATACAAAAAATAGCAATGAGACAAACGAGTAAATTTTAAAATATTTGGCTCATCGCTTGGCAGAATAACACAAATCACTAACTAGGCACTACAGAATTTCTACGTGCAGTTTTTGTAAGAGAGTAGATGACGAGTA